>CAXTCQ010000116.1:0-24346 GCA_964242965.1 uncultured Calothrix sp.
ACCCAGAACCGTAAAGGCGGGTTCACCAATCATTCTGACCGCAAACAAAAAAGCTCTAAGAACCCGGCCGAACCCCACCCCACACTCTCCTCAACCCATAACCTTTGTACGTCCTCAAAATTTAACTAACTTACATCTTGCGCCAGCGATATTTAATGTTACAAAAATAACTAAATACATATAGATTTTTAGACTGCTTTATAACCCGCATAGGGGTTGTAAACCTTATGCTAATAGCAGAAGTCCTCTATAAGAGGACTGAAGAAGAAAACATGACTTCAGTTTATTGTCGGTTGGGTGTAGCGAAGCGTAACCCAACATATTTTTAATTCAAACTAACTTCTCCAGGTTGCTTCGGTACAGTCTTCCAGTGCTTTCTACCTTCAGTTGCCGTATGACAACCCGAACCAAATCTATCACCATTTAAGCCAAGAAAAACACATTTATCTTTGTAACAGCCAACTGCGCCTGCAATATGTTTATCATATAAAAGATTGTATCTGTGACCTCGACTGTTCATCCAGCTATCTACAGCTACTGTCATTGGTTTCAATTCAATCCGAGTAAATATATTTTCCGAGTAATCTTCATATCCATCCAGATTCTCAGCTAAATATTCTGATTTTTTGAAACCATATTGATATTTCATTTTATCCGGACAATTTCCATTGTGAGGATTTGTATGGTCGTAGTATTTGAATTTGCTCATGTCTTTAGCTCTAGCAACCGCCAATTCAAATGCTCTTTTATCAAACGTAATTGATTTTTTATTATATTTGTTTCTAAATATGTTTATATAATTGATTGTCGTTCGAGAATCGGCTTCGGAACTTTTATAGTTATAAAACGATTTATTCTGATTAAACATTGATGATAAAAATATTAATCCTAATAATACGTATCCAAACTATTTCTTGATTTTAAAACTATTAAATAGTTTTTTTCGTCGCATAAATTTATATTGACCGGCGAAATATAATAGTTAACTTATAAGGTATGTTTAAAAATGATGCTTACAATTTAAAATAAAAAATTTTCGATGACCTCAGTAGATTTTCCCAAACACAACAAAGCTAAAGCCCTCAAACCCGGAAGCCGTCGCCCTGCCAAGGAATTGTGCAGCGAGTGCGGACTTTGTGATACATACTTTGTTCATTATGTCAAAGAAGCTTGCGCGTTTATTAACCAGCAATTTGAAGCACTTGAAAAGCAGAGTCACGGACGCGATCGCAATCTCGATAACCCCGACGAACTCTACTTCGGCGTGCATCAGCAAATGATGGCAGCACGCAAACAGCAACCCATCGAGGGGGCACAGTGGACGGGCATTGTTAGTTCGATTGCCATTGAAATGCTCAATCGCGGCATAGTTGAAGGTGTCGTATGCGTGCAAAATACCAAAGAAGACCGCTTCCAACCAATGCCCGTTATTGCCCGTACTGCCGAAGAAATACTAGCAGCGCGGGTTAATAAACCAACCTTATCGCCCAATCTCTCCGTATTGGAACAAATTGAACAATCGGGAATGAAGCGGCTTTTAGTAATCGGTGTCGGCTGTCAAATTCAAGCATTGCGGGCAGTTGAGAAACAATTAGGATTAGAAAAGCTTTATGTACTGGGTACGCCCTGCGTCGATAATGTTACCCGTGCGGGGCTACAAAAATTCCTCGACACTACAAGTAAATCGCCCGATACAGTCGTATATTACGAGTTCATGCAGGATTTTCGGGTTCACTTCAAGCACGAAGACGGTTCGACTGAATTAGTACCGTTTTTTGGGTTAAATACCAAGGAACTCAAAGACGTGTTTGCACCATCGTGCATGAGCTGCTTCGACTACGTAAATTCACTAGCAGATTTAGTAGTTGGGTATATGGGCGCACCCTTTGGCTGGCAGTGGATAATGGTGCGAAACGATACGGGTAAAGAGATGTTAGAGTTGGTGCAAGACCAAATCGATACCCAGGCTGTGATGTCGCAAGGAGATAGAAAAGCAGCAGTGCAGCAAAGTATACCTGCTTACGATAAAGGCGTGACTTTGCCGATGTGGGCTGCGAAACTGATGGGGGTGGTGATTGAGAGAATTGGTCCCAAGGGGTTGGAATATGCGCGGTTTTCAATTGATTCGCACTTTACGCGCAATTATTTGTATGTGAAGCGCAATTATGCAGCAAAGTTGGAGCAGCATGTTCCGGAGTTTGCGAAGCGGATTGTGAGGCAGTATAAGTTGCCAGAATAAGTGCCTCGCGCAAAGTCGCAAAGTCGCAAAGAAGAACTTTCGCGCCTTTGCGCGACACTATCTTAACTCGATGTATTCAAAACGACCATATTATTACTCACATCACAACCAAGCCTTAACCTGAACTTGCTATAACTAATTAACCATCTGGAAATATTTAATTTTTACTAGGTGAATATATGGCAACGCTCAAAACGCCCTCTATCGCCGCTTTACCAAAATTTTTTCAGAGTCTCGATCCGATATCAAAGTGGATTTTTGTTGGTCTGGGTGTTGCGAGTATTAGCTTGTTGGGATTTGCGAGTTGGAGAGTTGTGGTACGCTTGACTGCACCTCAAATTACAATTGCGGCTGGAGATAAGGAAGGGGAAAGTTATATTATTAGTAACGCGATCGCAAAAGTTATTCAAAAGCGTTCTAATATCAGAGTCACTGTTTTGGATACTGGTGGAACTAAGGAAAATTTAGAACTTTTACAGCAAGGAAAAGCACAATTAGCCACCGCACAAGCCGATGTTGTTACCGAAGATATGGATGCGATCGCTAATACTAAAGCTAATTCGTCTAAATCTTCGCTTCGCACGTTAGCTGTTTTATACAAGGATTTATTTCAATTACTAGTTCGTGACTCAAATCTGAAACAATTTGTCCAACTCAAGGGTAAAACTGTAGCTTTACCTGTGGAAGGTGGACAATATCAATCATTTGAAAAGATAGCTAAACATTATCGTTTGGTGAAGCTAGATATTTTCCCTTCATCTTCTATTAAATCAGATGGATTTCGGAGAATTCTACCTGTATGGCTTTCAATATGTTCCATACTTAAATAAGGTAAATTTGTATTAGCATAATAACCAGGCTGTATGATTTTTCGGTCTTGTATACACAGTTTTTTTAATGGAACCGAAACCCAACCTTCGGGCAATTCAGGTTGGGAGAAAGAATTTTCGAGATTACGAATGCTAATCAAAATATTTCTCCCTAAATTTTGAGGATACTTAAGCTTTGCCTATTTTCTCTATTGCTGCTTCCAATGCGATCGCAACATGCGTCCAATGCGTCCCACCCTGGCAGTAAACTACATAAGGTTCGCGCAACGGGCCATCGGCGGAAAATTCCAAAGTACTACCCTCGATAAATGTACCCCCTGCCATGACAACTTGACTTTCGTAACCCGGCATATCATCGGGGATGGGGTCGAGGTAAGAACCGATGGGAGAATTTTGTTGAATAGCTTTACAAAATGCAATTAATTTTTCTGGAGAACCGAGTTTTATTGCTTGAATCACATCTCGACGCGGTTCAAAAGGTGCGGGTTTGACCGGATAACCGAGCTTGTCAAATACGTAACCAGTAAGATGCGTTCCTTTCATCGCCTCCCCTACCATTTGCGGTGCTAGAAATAAGCCTTGAAACAACAGCCGTAATTGGTCGAAAGTCGCACCTCCCTCGCTGCCAATACCGGGTGCTGTGAGGCGACAGGCGGCAGCTTCCACAAGGTCGGCACGTCCGGCGACGTATCCACCAGCAGTGACGATTGTACCGCCGGGATTTTTGATTAACGAACCTGCGATTAAATCCGCACCAACATGCGTTGGCTCCTGGGTTTCGATAAATTCGCCGTAGCAATTATCAACAAAACAAACGGTGTTGGGATTTTGTTGTTTGACAATCTTTACAATTTTTTCAATTTCTGCTACCGACAAACTCGAACGCCAAGAATACCCGCAGGAACGTTGAATCAGCACTAAGCGTGTTTTTTGTTGAATCGATTGGCTCAAGGAAAGCCAATCAATCGTCCCTTCTAAAGTAAGATCCAATTGTCGATAACTTATGCCAAACTCGATAAGGGAGCCTTGACCCCGACCCCTTAGACCAATGACTTCCTCTAAAGTGTCATATGGTGCGCCAGCTACGGCTAGCATCTCATCACCAGGACGAAGCACACCAAATAAGGCACAGGCTATAGCATGGGTTCCCGAAACAAACTGCACGCGTACTGCGGATGATTCTGCACCCATGACGAGGGCAAAGACTTTATCTAAAGTTTCTCGCCCTAAGTCGTCGTGTCCGTATCCAGACACACCTGCAAAGTGGTGCGCCCCAACACTATGATGACGAAAGGCATTTAAAACTCGTTGGAGATTTTGCTTGACTGTCGCGTCAATTCCAGAAAAAATCTGTAATAGTGCCTGTTGTGCTTCCCGCAGCTGTTCTAAGCTGTTCATTAGTCCCTCGTTCACAATATCGTTTACAATTCGTTATATATAAGATGATTTTGCGGATTCATGACGCATAGCACCAATGCTTACGCGACGGGTCGCGCTTCCCCAGGCTGAACAAATCCTACTCAGGTTATTGCATGACAATTGCTACAACAACCAATTCCGAACTTAATTGGACTCACATCTTATTTTTCTCTTCCCTGCATGTTGGCGCTTTACTTGCTTTATTACCGAGCAATTTTAGCTGGCAAGCATTCGGTGTGTTCGTCTTCCTCTACTGGCTAACAGGTTGCTTAGGCATTACCCTGGGATTTCACCGCTTAGTTACTCATCGAAGTTTCCAAACCCCCAAGTGGCTTGAATATTTTCTCGTACTTTGCGGTACTCTTTCGTGCCAAGGTGGGCCAATTGCTTGGGTTGGTATGCACCGCATCCACCATTTACACTCCGATCAAGAAAAAGATCCCCATGATTCCAATAAGGGTTTTTGGTGGAGTCACATTGTTTGGATGTTTTATCAATCACCTGCTTTCGACGAAGTTCCACGTTTTACAAAAGACATTTCTGATGACCCAGTTTACAAGTTTTTAGAGAAAAATATGATTCTAATCCAGGTAATCCTGGGTGTATCGTTGCTGGCAATTGGTGGCTGGTCATTTGTAGTTTGGGGTGTTTTTGTTCGCTTAATTGTCGTTTGGCACTTCACCTGGTTTGTAAATAGCGCGACTCATAAATTTGGCTATAAAACCTACGACTCCGGCGACCATTCTACCAACTGTTGGTGGGTAGCATTGCTTACCTACGGTGAGGGTTGGCACAATAACCACCATGCTTACCAATATTCGGCGCGTCACGGCTTAAAATGGTGGGAAATCGACTTTACTTGGATGGTAATTCAAGTGCTACAATTTCTTGGTTTGGCAACAAACGTCAAGCTACCAGATCGGAAGTCCGCATAGTCTACTCCCGAAAGCAATGCTTTCTTTGGTAGCAGTGTAAAGCATTATCGCAGGTTCTCGATTCCGGCGTGAAAATTTTCTCACCCCCGCTTCAAACCTACAGCCAGTTTTCGCGGGGGTTTAGAATGGCAAATTATCTTGCTATAATCCAAGACGCAAGTGTTACAAAACTTTACTAAAAAGTCACTTTTAGAAGAAAAGTTAGGAGCTAATAGTTAAGAGCCTCCGTAGAATAGGCATCCTGCCTACGCTCGGATTCGATCAAGCCAGTTAAAAATTATTAACTCAATAACTCAAAACTTAGAACTTCTAAAAGTGGTTTGGCAGCGAGGAGTGTTTTTTTTCAGGTATACATGACAACATCAATAGTCAATAGCGAACAAATTCGCAAAAGCGCAAACAGCGGCGTTTCCAGCGACCTTGGTCATTCTGACCTCAAGTTAAAACATATTGTCAAATCTTTGCCGAGCGAATGCTTCCAAAAGGATAGCCGCAAAGCTTGGACAACATTAATAATCAATGTCCTGATGGTAGCTTTGGGTTATGTAAGTATAATTGTATCACCTTGGTATCTTTTACCGCTTGCATGGATTTTTACGGGTACAGCATTAACAGGCTTTTTTGTAATTGGACATGACTGCGGACACCGTTCTTTCTCGAACCGTCACTGGGTTAATGACTTAGTAGGTCATTTAGTCTTCGCTCCGTTAATTTACCCATTTCACGCTTGGCGGATTGGTCACAATTATCACCACAAGCATACTAACAAAATTGATTTCGATAACGCTTGGCATCCCATCCGCCCAGATGTATTTGAGAATAGCAGTTTCGGGTGGCGTATAACTCTGAGAACATTTTTAACTCAGAAACTATGGTGGCTTGGTTCGGTGGGACATTGGGCAATGATACACTTTGACCCCAATAATTTCTTAGAGAAAGACCGTCCCAAAATCAAACAGTCGATTGCAGTCGTAGCAGTATTTGCAGCGATCGCATTCCCCGCACTTATTATTACAGGTGGTATTTGGGGATTTCTGAAATTTTGGGCTATACCCTGGTTAGTGTACCACTTCTGGATGAGTACATTTACCTACGTTCATCACACCGCACCTGATGTTCCATTTAATCGAGCGTCGAAATGGAACGAAGCGATCGCGCAATTATCGGGTACAATCCATTGCGATTATCCACGTTGGGTAGAGTTTCTTTGCCACGATATCAACGTCCACGTACCGCACCATATTTCGACTGCGATTCCTTCGTATAATTTACGGATGGCTTACAGCAGCATTAAAGAAAATTGGAGTACATATCTCCACGATGAATATAATTTTTCGTGGTCATTAATGAAGAAGTTAACAGATAAATGCCAGCTATACAAAGAAGATAACGGTTATCTGTCCTTCCAAGAATATGACGCAGGCAAATAAGTAAAACTAAAACCTCTCCATGCAGGAGAGGTTTGTTTTGGTTAGTTTTGTCAGGGTGCGCGATCGCTAAATGTTTTAACGCACTTAAATTAAAATTGGGGATAGTGTCTTACTGTCGTAAAGACGCATCCGACAAGATTGAAATAAAATATTCCCCCACACCCCCACTTGATAGTCTAGCTTAATGACACAATCACCAATCAAAATAACTTACGCAAAAAATATCGGTTTTAGAAAAGAACTCAATCAACGGGTTGATGCTTATTTTGAATCGAATCAGATTGCGAAACGCGATAATGTCGCAATGTATTTCAAAAGCGCGATTATCGTCGGATGGGTAATTTCGGCTTGGAGTTTTACTCTATTTGGTCCATCGATTATATGGATGAAAGTACTCGGATGTATTGCTTTAGGATTCGGAATTGCAGGTATTGGCTTTAGCGTCGGACACGATGCAAATCATGGTGGTTACTCAAATAAAAAATCGGTAAATTATACCATTGGTTTAATTTATGATGCAATTGGGCTTTCGAGCTATTTGTGGAGATTCCGCCATAATAAACTTCATCATACTTACACAAATATACTTGGACATGATGTCGAAATACATGGAGATGGATTAGTACGAATGACTCCATATATGGAGCATCAATGGTATCATAAGTACCAGCATATATTTATTTCTTTTGTATATGCGATCATTCCTTTTTATTGGTCTTTTGCTGATGTCTCCTTAATTTTATTTAAACGTAGGTATCACGAGCATATAGTTCCGGTAAAATTCAAAGAAATATTAATACTTTTAGTAGGTAAAGCAGTTTGGTTGGCACTGTTTTTAGGTATTCCAATCGCAGTAGGTTACACACCTATTGAGGCAACAATCGGATTCAGCATTGCTTACATGACCTACGGGTTGCTGATTTGTAATGTGTTTATGCTGGCACATGTTTTGTCACCAGCAGAATTTATCGAAATCAATCCCGATTCTAATTATGTTGATGATGAGTGGGCAATTTCCCAAGTTAAAACGACTGTAGATTTTGCACCTAAAAATGCTTTTTTAAATTGGTATCTAGGTGGTTTAAATTACCAAGTTGTCCATCATCTATATCCTCATATTTGTCATATCCATTATCCGAAAATTGCCCCTATTCTTGCGGAAGTATGCGGCGAGTTTGGGGTTAACTATAATGTGTATGAGACTTTTGGAGAAGCCCTTTCTGCGAATTATGGTTTGTTGAAAATGTTGGGTTCTGATCCTAATCTGAATTTGAGTCAGGGAAAAGAGGCATTTGTCAACTCATAATTTCGTAAGTTTAGCATTTTTAATAAATTATTCTCGTTTGTCATGAAATTATTTATGACCCGAGAAAAAGCTAGGTTTTTCAAAAATCTGGTTAACTAAGGCTTAAAATTTATCAAATCCACCAAATATTTGTAATTTTGCCAGCCTAATGTTAAAAATACTAAGGGCTGATATTAATTAGCCGCAAGCGCAAATAATTTTTAGTTTGCGTCTTTACTCTGCAACCAAAAAATCTGACTTCGAGCGACACCAAGTGAAATCGAATACAATAAGTTTCAACAATCAGCAAGACTTTAAATCATCGGATGAAGGAATACAATTACCCTTCACCCTTGGAGATTTAAAAGCAGCAATTCCAGCGGAATGCTTTCAACCAAGTGTTGCGAAGTCGATGTTTTACTTCTTCCGCGACATCGCAGTTATCGGATTGCTATACGCAGTCGCATATCACTTTGATTCCTGGCTATTTTTCCCAGTTTTCTGGGTAATGCAAGGAACAATGTTTTGGGCTTTATTTGTAGTTGGACATGACTGCGGACATCAATCTTTTTCTAAGCACAAGTGGCTGAATGATTTGATGGGACATATTTGCCATTCACCGATTCTTGTACCGTATCACGGTTGGCGAATTAGCCACCGCACGCACCACAAAAATACGGCAAGTCTCGAAAATGATGAAAGCTGGTATCCGATGAGCGAGTCCGATTATAGTAAGATGGATTTACTTACTAAAATTGGACGACATTACATATTTTTGTTAGCTTACCCGATTTACTTATTTATGCGATCGCCTGGAAAAGAAGGTTCGCATTTTCTTCCTAGCAGTTCGTTATTTAAACCCTCAGAAAAATGGGATGTCATCACTAGCACCATCTGTTGGTGTTCGATGGTAGGTTTACTCAGCTTCCTGACTTACCAATGGGGTGTAATGTGGTTTGTCAAATACTACCTCGGTCCCTATTTAGTATTTATAATTTGGCTTGATTTAGTGACATTTTTACACCATACCGAACCGGGTATTCCCTGGTATCGTGGTGATGAATGGACCTTCTTGAAAGGTGCAGTTTCCACAATCGACCGCGACTATGGTTTTATCAATCACATTCATCACGATATTGGTACTCACGTCGCACACCACATTTTCTTAAATATGCCTCACTATCATTTAAAGAAGGCAACTGCGGCAATTAAACCTCTAATGGGTGAATATTTCTTCGAGTCAAAAGAACCTGTTTGGAAATCACTTTGCCGTTCATCAAAGGAGTGTCAATTTGTAGCAGATACAGGTAAAGTAGTTTACTACACATCACAACCCAAAGTTGCTGATAATAATTAATAGCATTTCTGATTTGTAGGATTCGTAGGGACACAGCATTGCTGTGTCCTTTATTATTTTTGCCGAGGTTGCACAAACTTTAAAGATACAAGGCTTCCGGATTTTATAAAAAGTTAGGGTTGCTGTAATATGTTTTTTACTTAATAAACTTTACTATTCAACCATATTTTTTAATTCATAAATTTTAATATTTTTCTGTATCACCTTATACTTTTTTGATATAATAGAGTTATAGAGAAAATTTTCGTTCCTGCTTTCAAATAAGCCAAATTTATACAGCCTTTTAAAACGAGGTACACTGCTATGAAAAAAATTAGCAGACGTGAAGCTCTCATGCTTGCGGGGTTAGCAGGTTGTTCTACATTGCTACCAATAGCATTTCAACATCGGGGATACGCCCAGAGAGTCGATGAAAGAGTCGAACCGTTTCAACTTGTCTTTCGCGCACCGTCAGGGTTAAACCCTGTACGTAGCGATGCAACAACTGATTATTACGAAATTACGATGAAGAAGTCTCGAGTAGAGATGTTACCAGGACGACAGACAGAGATTTGGGGTTACAACGGTACATTTCCTGGTCCGACGATTAGACAACGTAAAAACCGGCAATCAGTTGTACGGTTTATCAATGAAATTGATACACCTACGGTGGTTCACCTGCATGGAATGGCATCACAACCCCAGTACGATGGCTACGCTGAGGATTTGATTCCTCCGGGGTACTATAAGGATTACATCTATCCCAACAACAACGCCTCTAGTTTTTGGTATCACGACCACGCAATTGGACAGACTTCCCGAAATGTTTACATGGGGCTAGCTGGGATGTATATTGTCCAAGATGAGGATGAACTTGGTCTGCAACTCCCCAAAGATGCTTATGATATTCCTTTAATCATTCACGATAAGCAATTCGCGTCTGATGGTTCGCTAATTTTTGACGACCAAGCCCAACACAGTTTGATGGGAGAGGTGATTACAGTTAATGGCGTGCCGTGGCCTCGCATGGAGGTTGCTAACCGCAAGTACCGCTTCCGCGTATTAAACGCATCAATCTCGCGCTCTTACAAACTCGCTCTCAGTACGGGTGATGACTTAATTGCCATCGGTACTGATGCTGGGTTGATGTCTGCACCAGTCAGGACAAAAGATATACGTATTGGGACGGCAGAGCGCTATGATTTGATTGTCGATTTTTCTAAATATCCTATAGGAACTCAGGTAGTACTGCAAAATCTCGGACTCCCTAATAATGATAATTTCGGCAATACAGATAAGATTATGCGCTTTGATGTGGTACGTTCCGAGAGCGATAACAGTTCTATTCCTAATAAATTACGCAATATTGAATTCTTCCCAGAATCCAGCTCTGTGCGAACCCGCGAATTTACATACGAACACATCAATCGAGTGTGGGTAATTAACGGCAAGGGGTGGGATCGAAACCGAATTGATGCCAATCCACAACTCGAAGAAGTGGAAATTTGGAATCTACATAACAACTCAGGTCTTTGGTTTCATACAATCCACCTTCACCTGATCGATTGCCAAATGCTAGACCGTAATGGTCAGCCACCTTTTCCCTACGAGCGTGGTTTAAAGGATGTCTTCTACCTTGGTGAAAACGAGACGATACGGGTAATTGGGAAGTTTAGACCGAATATTGGTAAGTATATGTCTCACTGCCACAATATGGTTCATGAAGACCACGACATGATGAATCAATTTGAAGTCGGGCAAGGTGGGATAGATCCGATGTCGTTCCAAGCCAAGCCACTCCCTGCAACACCGCTTTGAAATGTCTATGAGCGAGCATGGTTACTGACTTATAGAATAAAACAGCCCTACCATGTAGGCTGTTTTATATAAACACTGCGCCAAAATTAAATGATTAAATTGGCTAGGGTTGATTTCCTGTCTCGGGATATACAAGTAACCTTCTATGACCACCAGGAGACTAATTATGAGTAGAGATAAAGAAACCCGGTATTTTAAAATACCAGGTTTTTAAAAGCGAAATTTGTCTTTTATTTTATAGATGCAGGTTTTGCCAAATCTTGAAAATATAACAAACGAATAATACACCTAACTCACACTTCTGATACTTAATTTTTTAGCGGTGTATTTTCTTTTCAGAACCTCTGAACAAACAATTAGAGAGTCTCTACTTTAGCTAGCAACTCTTCTTAAGGTTTGCGCTTTCGCAACGAATTGACACCTAACGCACCAATTGCAACTAAGCCCATTATCGAAGCGGGTTCGGGTACTTTTTCGCTTCTATCAACTCTGACGACTTCCCCTAATGTACCAACACCACGTTTTGTAATGTAGATTTGATTATCAGCGCTAACAGTGATGCCAGTAGACGACAGCAATCCTTCACTAGCACTAACTAAAGTTGTGCGAGTACCATCAGGAGATAACTGAATCAAAGAACCTGGTAGTTGACTTAAATCTTTACCCTTCCATTCAGCCTCATCGCTAAATTGTAACAGCAACAAATTGCCGTCTTTATCAAAGGCTAAGTCAGTAGCGTGTGAAAACCCAGTTGCGTAAACTTGTGGCACGTCGTCGTCCCCAAGACGAAAAATTCGGGCTGCACCATCTGGATAAGG
Source organism: uncultured Calothrix sp. (assembly GCA_964242965.1). Classification (GTDB taxonomy): domain Bacteria; phylum Cyanobacteriota; class Cyanobacteriia; order Cyanobacteriales; family Nostocaceae; genus JANNFJ01. Next base: position 12,111 of record CAXTCQ010000116.1, read on the forward strand.
AAAACCGTTGTATTCGGTAAAATATATAGCTCCATCGGGACCAACAGTGATACCTGTGGGTACTGATTGAAGGTCTATTTGAGCTGGGGCACCCCCATCGGGTACTATGTCAGGAGGCAAACCAGGTAAAATAGGTGGGTATTCAGGATTATTTATGAGTTGCGTAGGTACTGGTATTGCCTTGACCTCACTGCCATCAAGCTTCACTTTGTATACGGTATTAGCACCTCCGTCACCGACATAAGCAGTATCACCCTTAATTGCCAAAGAATAAGGATTAGAAACTATATCTCGTTTGTCGGGATTATTCAAGAGTTCATATTTTCCAAAATCGAAAATCTCTGTCAACTGTTCGGTCTTCAAGTCTGCTTTGTATAATTTTGCTAACGAAGGAGTGTTTAATAATTGATCGGCAGGAAGTAGAGGAGCGACAATAGATTGTATGGGCGGAAATTCGACATTAGCAGCAAGGGTATACAATTCTGTATCTCGGTTTGCTGGATTACCAGCATATCCAGTCAAAAGATAAGCATTGCCTTGTGAATCAAATTGTAGCTGCTGAGGACCAGATCCCTGTTGCTTAGAGGGTTGTAATGCTAGAGACTCGAAACCGTTGAATATACGCTCTACCTTACCGTCTGACGAAATTTTGGTTACTGAACCTGTCTTCCCTTCACAAATAGGCTGACCTCCGGTACTAGGTGAGCCTTGACATCTGCCATTTCCTCCAATACCTGTCTCTCCTACATAAAGAGTACCATCAGGACCGAAGCTGATACCGCGTGCATTATTGAGGTTAGTGGCTATTGTCGTTAGCGAAGCTGCTTGTGCAGCTTTTGATAGAGAAACAGTGGCAATACAAACAGCAAGAAATGTAAAAGGAAATAGTTTAAGTTGCATACGATTTAAGATTGGATGTTGATAATTTTTGAACGTATTATTATTTGAAGACAAAAAATAAATACGCTTATGAACGTAACTGCTTTTGCTAACTCTAATGCACAAAGTAAATTATGTTTACGCTGTCCTGATACCTCGAACTTAATACTTACTGTATCAGCATAATCACTACGTAAAACCTTGAAACTGTAAAGTTTTCAGTAAATATACTATCTTCAATATAAAATATTTGTAAGCGCTCAGAGGGGTGCGCCGCAGGCGCACCTCCGAATTTAAAATTTGTGAAGATTTAGGATAAAAGAGCGCTTGTAAAAAAACGCGATCAGAATCTGGTAATGTAAATTTTATGGAACAAGAGCGCCTAGCCTCGAAACACAAGTTATCTTAACAAGATAGGGAAAAACTCTCTTTCTGTGTCAAAAAACTGGTAGAGGATATGGGGCAGCGAATTGATAAACTTGAAAATCATATCTATAGAATTACAGAGCGTTCATCAACAGCTATTAGAAAAAATTAACCGTACATCAAACAATTAATCATCACCACCTTCAAGTGACCCACCTGGTTTTGGTCAGAAACCACAAAAGAAAAAAAGTAGTAAAAAACAGGGAGCAAAAAATAGGACGTAAAATAACCGGACAATTTAGATATTGCCTGACATATAAAGTTGTTGCAATGTTTACGCGGAGTATACCGCAATAGTCATCGTATGGTACAAAGCGCTCTTTTGGAGTTATTTGACATCTCAATATCCTTGGGGACGGTAAATAAACTTAGACTTGAAGCAAGTAATGCAGTTGCAGGTTACGCAGTCAAAATCGCCCATTTCCCTGAACAATATGCTTGACCGTCGTCAAACTTTCCAAATTAATCAACCCGCGTCGATGCCCCTTCTGATTTGACATCCCCAAAAACACAGCATCCCCGCGTGAAGGATTGCGAGAAAAGCGCGGAGAAGCATTAATATATGTCGAAGCGCTATTAACACCAAGGGCGAAATGCCGACTTTCTTGATAGGATTCGGTGACAATACAATCGGCATGTCCGCTACTGTATAAATTTATCCAACGAATAGCCTCGGACAAGCTATCAACTAGTTTGAATGCCACAGTTCGGGTTAAGTAAGCACTTCCCCATTCGCTATCTTGTGCTAATTGCAACTGGGGAAAGGCTTCAACAAGTTCGCGATCGCCTTTAATTTCAAAGCCTTTTTCTGTCAAACTGTTAAATAATGTCACCAGCGATGAAGGCAAGGTTTGGCGATGAATTAGGACTTTTTCGATCGCATTTACTGGGTCGGGTTCGCTTTGATGGCTGTCGATAATCGTCCAGCGCACCATCTCTAAGCTACTATTGAGCGACCAATAAAGGTGACAATTGCCCATTCCCGATTTTAATACAGGCGCAGTTGATTGGCGGACAACCTGCTGGACTAAACTCGAACGTCCGTAGGGAATCACCAAATTTACGTATTGGTCTTGGGTAACTAAATCGCGGATTGATGTACCATCTTCGGCAGTGATAAATTCGATACAACCTGTCGGCAGACCAATTTCGGCGATCGCATCTTGGAGTACGCGAGATATGGCGGCATTGGAATGACTCGCTTCGGTACTGCCTTTAAGTATCAAACTATTTCCAGTTTTGATGCACATCCCAGCAGCAATTGCAGCTAATTCAGGGAAAGCTTCATAAATAAGCGCTATAGCACCCAATGGCATCAACTGCGAATAGGTTTGCGAATCTTCAAGCTGATAGTCCGCAGTACGTACCCGTCGCAGCGGGTCGGGTAACTCTCCCAACCGCTGCAAAATCTCCACAGTCATTTCTAAGCGCTGGGGAGTCAGTTTCAACCAATCCAAAATCAAATCGGGCACAGCCATTTCTCGACTTGCTTCTAAATCGAGAGTATTGGCTTCTAAAATGTCATCGAATGCGCTTAAGACAGCCTGTGCCATCGCCAGCACAGCGCGACTGCGATCGACTCCCTTGGTAGTAGCTATCTTCAGAGAAGCACTATATGCGCGTTTGGCGCTAGCCATCGCGTTACTGTCGTCATCAAAAGCATCAACAGTCATTTGCATTAACGTCTGTAGGTTAGCCAGACCATTAGTGCTGGCATAATTGCCAACAGTACAGCTACCATTGCCCAAGCTAGTATGCTACGACCGCTCGCCAAGCTTAATGCTAGTGGTAACCATATAATCACTAGCACGAAAATAACCACCAGCGCTACAGGTAAGTAATTTTCTCCCAATCGCGGATGGACAACATTCCAGCTATTGCCCGTCCAGCGCCAAGCTTTTTTGTAGGGATAAGTGGTCGAGAGTTGTTCGAGTATGTAACCGTTTTCTTCCACCACGAAAATTTGCTGACAGCGATCGCAACCAAACGCCTCTGTCAGCGTAATCGGAACTAACCGCCCCTTACGACGACAGGGACAGGGATATTCGCTATTAAAGTCTAATTTCTCTGGTTTTTGTGATTGCACAAGCGTGATTGCTGGGACTTGAACGTGTTTATAGTATTTACGTTCGTCAACTATCCAATGCTAACTAGCATCGAGTAAATGACATTGCGATCAAAGTTTTTTTATAACATTAGTCTATTTATCTAACTCTTTTCTTAAGATATATTTATGCTTAATTGTCAGAGGTTAGTAATTTTACTATTTTCCCCATATTCAGTGTAGTACATCTTACTAAGTGCTGCTAATTAATATTTATAAAGATTTACTTTTTTTAATTTTTCCGTTCTCCCGTCACTTACTGCTCTACTTATTATAGATTGACTTGCAGTTAACCTCATCAGTAGTTGCAATTGGTTATATTCAAATTTCAAGGTGCAAGAACACAAATCAAAACTTGTCGGGGTTTTGGGGAAAAGGATAAAGGACAAAATGCCTGCATATCGGGGTTTTCATTCCTTTTCCCTGATTCCTTGCAACGAATTGCCTCTACAACTCAGGATGCAACCAAATGAACAATCCCGCCGCCGCTGAAGTACCGATAAAATGCGCTATTATACCACTCATGTTTGCTATTGCAGCAAAAATATCTATAGGACGAATAATTCGGGTTGGGTCGTAAATTGCAACCCCTTGAGGTTGGGTAATTGATTTTGCTAGCAGCACGGAGAAACTCGAACTAGTACCTACAATCGTTAACAGCATTCCTACAAAACCCGCGATCGCAGCAATTTTTAATAACTGCATCACTTCTGCTTTTTTGGGATGCAACGCTGAATCTGGATTGCGTAGTCGTTTGGCGTAACGAGTTATCCGAAAAGCCATAAAAACGCTAAACAATAACACCAAAACTCCGCAAATTGCCCAAAAGATGATTACTCCACTTCCCGGTGTTGTTCCTTGGGTGTAGCTAGTTACTGGTACTCCCGGTATAGGTGTAACTGCTTGATTAAAGCTACGACCTGTAATTGCAAATAACAACATGAGAATCGCAGCAGCCCCAAATCCTACCTGCACCCACAAACTAGACCATCCGACAAAACGCAAAATATTGGCGATTCTTTCTAATTTGGGGTGAACTATATTTGTCTCTAAAGTACTTTCCATACCCATTGCACGCCTACTTTTATTAATCCCAACAAGTAACAATAAATTTGTTTTGGAGAATTTACCACCTTCTGTAGTCAGAATAAATTCATTTCAACCTCATACTTTAGTTATGATTTTAGGACTTACGCATTTTCACGAAAAACTGTCATTCTGTGGCTTGCCTCCCCTTCGGGGAGGCAAGCCACAGCATGACAAAATTTTTTTGCGTAAGTCCTGGATTTAAAAGCATTGTTTTCTTACGTACATAGAAGTCACGCTTGGGATTAACCACATAGAGTAAAAAATACCCTGCTGCTCCCGCGCAACAGGGTATTGATTTTTATAAACCGATTCGTCAAATCGTAGACTATGCAATTGCCTGATTATTGAATCATTCCTCTAGGTATAATTGCGTCTTCCAAATCAGCACCCCGCAAGTTCGCTCCTAATAAATCGGCACCTGTAAGATTTGCCTTTTGTAAATCAGCTTTTTGAAGATTTGCACCTTGTAGGTTTGCACCTTGCAGATTAGCTTTCTCTAAATCTGCATCATACAGGTTTGCCGCTTCCAGGTTTGCTCCGGCAATATTTGTTTTACCTAAATCGACTCCCTGTAAGTTTGCCCCTTTGAGGTTGGTTCCTTGTAAATTCGTCCTTTCTAAATCTGCCTCTTGCAGGTTCGCACCTTCTAAATTAGCCGCTTGTAGGTTTGCGTCCTTTAATTGTGCCCCCGCTAGGTTGCAACCGACACACTCATTTGTTTGTAATAAATGTCTTAGATTTGCTGCTACTGATTGTACTGGTACTACAACAGGAGGTACTACAGGCGATTCTACTACTGGAAATTGAGAACCAATTGGAGATTGTGTTTCCGATTGAGCGAAAGCACTAGGCTGATTGATGACAAAAACTCCAGTTACAAGTAGTAAAAATACTGCTGTTACTACCCAGTTCGTTAATTTTTTTAAAGTTAGTTTATGCATGAATTCCTCCTAATGATAACTTGCAGCCAAACCAACAATTGAAAAGCTTTTTGCTTTCTTAATTAGCAATTCGACATCGATTCTGTTGGTTTGAGCAGATAGACTTAATCTATAACCTTCTGCTCAATAAAAACAAACATTATTTGTTTTGCTTTGAATAAATACAAGTTATGGAAATGTATATTAATGGCGCAATCAAACAATAAAATACGTAAACTGGCAAAAAAGAATGACTACTTTTTATACATCACTATTTAATAAAACTCTATAATATATTTCACAAAAATGTAGGGGCACGGCAGTGCTGTGCCCCGGAGACTATATTTGTATCACCATTAAAGTCAATTAGTATAAAAGATTTATAACTACCCATAGTCAATGCTTGATAACTTCTAGTTATCAAGTTGAGAAAAAAGAATATTTGCTCTTATCATGCACCTCAGCTTATCTTGAAAACAGAAGGAATCAAACGCAAGCATTTAAGCCTTGCAAGCTATTTAGAAGTATAGGTGCAACATGAAACCAGCAAAACAAACCACAAATAATTCAGTTAATAACCAACAAAAACCTGTAGTTTGTCTAGAAAATGAGAAATCAAATTCACAAAAATTAGAGTCAGAAGAGAAATCCACATTAGGACAGCGTTTAGCCGACAAACTAGCGAACAAAGTCGGTTCTTGGGCATTTCTGATCGGACAAACTGCTGTTTTATCAGGTTGGGTAGGGATGAATTTAGCACCGGGAGTACCTCACTGGGATGAATCACCATTCATTTTGTTGAATTTGGTGTTTTCTTTTGCTTCTGCTTACACAGCACCGATTGTTTTAATGAGTCAAAACCGTCAATCTGATGTGGATCGGAAAAAGAACGAATACGACCATTTGATAAACAAAAAAGCAGGACAAGATATTGAACTGCTGCATCAGAAAATCGATGATATACGTCAGAGACGTTCGGTTTCAGCAGAACTTAATGACTCGACAGCGCTATCGCAGCAACTTGAACAACTAACAATAATTGTCATCGAACAGCAAAAATCTCTCCAAGAGATGAAAACAATTGTAATACCATCACTTCAACAAAATATTACTTCACGTCCAGTAAAAGTAAATACATTACCCACAGCGCAACAGCCACAAGTCAATTCGTCGTCCTCAAAGGTTGCTGTATTACCGATAATGCAACAGCAGCAATCTTTCAAGGAATTAAAAGTTAATGATGCTGATGGCAAGCAATATTCAGTTTATTTACCTTTTCAACTCAGCACACAGATTAACGATAAAAGCAAGTGTTAGTTATCTGTAAACTTGTTTACCCATATTTCCTAAGTACTACGGTGGTGCGCTAGCGATGCTTTTAAGCTTTCGGTAACGCACCGTTAGATCGTGATATCTCATTAAATCAAAATTCCTTAAATTTTTGCTTCAGCATTGGTTGCACCTGCTGAAGCTTTTTTGTTTTGATAGCAATAGGACTTACGCACTGAAAACCTGAAACCCGACCCCCCAAGTGCCCCCCGATAAATTGGGGGGAATCTATAAAGCCCCCTTTTTAAGGGGGTTGGGGGATCTATAAAGCGTAAGTCTTAAGCAAAACAAAATTAGAATACTTCCTCCCTGTGGTACAGATTTTAATTAATGATGAATTGATAACTCAGTAACAAATGTTAAATATAAACGATTAACTACTTGATAAATACGATTAAAGGTGCATATAATACATTTCAATTACGGTATCCCGCTCAAGATACCGTAGAAAGTATTTTTGCGAGCATTTAGTCAACTGGTACAGGTTTTTACCGTGAAAAGTTTACAGGCTCTACAATTCGGGTATCAAAAAATCGTGAGAAGTTTGTCAGTTCGACACTTCACGCAACTTGCCTGCCTATTTTTAGCGAGTGTTGTTTTGAGTATTGCGATCGCGTCCTGTTCGGGAAGCAGTGTCGCAAGCAAATCAGATGTGAAGCTGAAACTTGTTTCCTTCTCGGTTACGAAAGCTGCTCACGACCAGATTATTCCGAAGTTTGTCCAAAAGTGGAAAAAAGAACACGACCAAAACGTGATTTTTGAGCAGAGTTACGGGGGTTCGGGGACTCAAGCTACTGCTGTGATTGCAGGTTCCCAAGAAGCAGATATAGTACATTTAGCGCTTCCTTTGGATGTTAACAAGATTCAGCAAGCAGGTTTTATCAAATCTGGTTGGGAAATAGAATCGCCAAGAAGCGGTATTGTTACTAGGTCGGTAGCTGCGATTGTAACTCGTGAAGGTAATCCAAAAGGTATTACAACTTGGGCAGATTTGGCAAAAGATGGAGTGAGAGTGATTGCAGCTAACCCAAAAACTTCGGGTATTGCAATTTGGCAATTCTTAGGTTTTTGGGGTTCGGTGACTCAAAAAGATGGTGAGGAAGCAGCAGCAATCGATTACCTTACCAAAGTTTATAAGAATGCTCCGTTTTTAGCGCAAGATGCTCGTGAAGCTAGTGAATTATTCTTCCAAAGAAATGAGGGAGATGTTTTAATTAACTACGAAAATGAGGTGATTTTAGCAGAGCAAAGTGCAGCTAAGTTACCTTATACAATACCCCAGGTGAATATTTCAATTGATAATCCTGTGGCAATTGTAGATAAAAATGTAGACAAACACGGAACGAGGGAAGTTGCACAAGCTTTTGTGGATTATCTTTATTCTGAAGAAGCACAAAATGAATTTGCCAAATTATCATATCGTCCGGTGAATCCAACTGTGAGTGAAGCTGTAAAATCGCAGTATCCCAAAATCGAAACTTTATTTACTGCTCAAGATTTAGGTGGTTGGGAGCTTATTGGGAAAAAGTTTTTTGCAGAAGGAGCAATTTTCGATCGAGTTAGGGCAAATAGTAAAGCATAAAGTTGTAGGTTGGGGAGGCAGTGCGTTGCGGGGGTGTCCCCCGTTGTAGCATCTGCCGTTGTAGCGGAGCGAAACCCAACATTCCCTTAACTTATTCACCAATTAATAATTTGTAATTAAATTCCTAAGTTATGAGCATTTACAATTGGCTAAAAAATAGCCTTGTGACATCATTAATATTAACAACATCTACAATCGCAGCTTGCAGCAACCAAGGCAATCAAAGCCAAGTAAGTATTGATGGTGCTGCGGTTGGTTTTCCGATTTCGCTTGCTGTTGCAGAAGAATATCATCGGGTTGAACCGAACGCTGTTGTCAGTGTAGCTTCTAGCGGTACTGGTGGAGGTTTTAGTAAATTTTGTGCTGGTGAGATTGATATTGTTGGTGCTTCTCGCACTATCAGAGATGAAGAAATAGCTAGATGTAAAAAGAAAGAGATTGAATTTACCGAGTTACCAATTGCCTTGGATGGTATTGCCGTTATAGTGAATCGTCAAAACGACTTTGCCAAGTGTTTAACTATAGACGAATTGAAAACAATGTGGAGGTCTAAATCTGATGGTAAGGTATTAACTTGGAATCAAGTTAATCCTAAATTTCCTAAAGAAAAACTTAAGCTTTATGCTCCCGGTTCGGATACTGGAACCTTTGATTATTTTAGCCAAGCTATTACAGGTAAAGCTAAAAATAGTCGTACAGATTATACACCAAGTAACAATCAAAATATTTTAGTACAAGGGATTTCTGGAGACAAATATGCTTTAGGTTATGTGGGCATTTCTTATTATATTCAGAATCAAGATAAGCTGAATTTAGTCGCAGTTGAAAGTCCTACAGGTGAATGTGAAAAACCTGTACCAATTGACAACGTGGTAAAAAATATTTATACACCTTTATCGCGTCCATTGTTTATTTACGTGAGTAAAAAATCTTTGGATAAAAAACCATCAGTTAAAGGGTTTGTCAATTACTACTTAGAAAATTCTTGGAAATGGGTTGATAGCGTTGGTTATGTAGCGCTACCCGATGAAGCTTACATCAAGGTAAAACAAAAATTTGCTGAGGGTAAGACTGGTACGCAATTCAAGAAAGCGAAACCTGGTCAACCAATTGTAAATTTTATTTAATTAGTTTTACGTAAAAACGCAAAAAATAGCATGACAAGTACAAATTTTTCAGAGAATTCCTATCCCCCATCTTCACGGACATTAGAAAAGCAAGCATCGGAAGACATTCAAGAAAAGATTGTTGCGGTAATTTTATTTTGTTGTGGTTTAGTTTCTGTTCTGACCACTTTCGGGATTGTCGTAATTATCTTTCAGGTAACATTTGAGTTTTTCCAGCAAGTCCCCATTAGTAAGTTCTTATTTGATACTAAATGGACACCTCTATTTGCAGACCAGCGTTTTGGTGTTTGGCCCCTAATTAATGGTACTTTGTTAACGAGTGCGATCGCAATGGCAGTTGCTATTCCATTAGGTCTATGTTCGGCTATTTATTTGAGTGAATACGCTCAACCAAAAGTAGCGGCTGTTTTACGTCCAGCAGTCGAACTTTTAGCGGGAATTCCGACTGTTGTTTATGGTTACTTCGCGCTTCTATTTGTTACACCCACACTCAGAAATTTTTTCCCTCTAGAAATTTTTAATGCATTAAGTGCGGGGTTAATGATGGGGATAATGATTACCCCAACTGTCGGTTCGATTAGTTTAGATGCGATTAAAGCAGTTCCCCGTGCTTTGCGTGAGGGTGCTTACGCATTAGGAATTACCAAATTAGAAGCAATTTTTAAAGTTGTTTTGCCAGCAGCGCTTTCGGGGATTACTGCTTCGATTATTTTGGGAGTCTCTCGTGCAGTTGGTGAAACAATGACCGTTGTCATTGCAGCAGGACAACAACCAAAGATAACAGTTAACTTGGCAGAATCAGTCGCAACGATGACAGCTTACATGGCTCAAATCTCTGGTGGAGATAGTCCCCGTGGTAGTCTCAACTTTAAGACTTTATATGCTGTTGGTGCTGTTTTGTTTCTGATTACTTTAACTTTGAATATTATCAGTTACTGGATTTCTAATCGCTTTAAGGAAAAGTACGACTAAAAAGATATGGCTACAACTTATCGACCGGATAATTCGCTTGATTCTCCTGAATTTACTGACAATATCGATAGTAGAGAAACTGTTGGAAAGGTATTTGAAATAGTTTTTCTATTAGGGTTACTAGTTGGTTTATTTGTCCTAGCACTGCTAATTTTTGATATCTCGCGTGACGGTTTAGCCCGATTTTTAACACCTAGCTTTATCACAGAAACTCCTTCGCGCTTTGCTGACCAAGGAGGTATTCGTCCAGCAATTATCGGTAGTGTTCTTTTAGGACTTATTGTCATTTTAGTTGCTGTCCCAATTGGAGTGGGTGCAGCTTTATATCTGGAAGAATACGCACCTAAAGCTTGGTGGACGACGATTATTGAGATTAATATCAGTAACCTAGCGGGAGTTCCTTCAATTGTTTATGGATTACTTGGTTTAGGTGTTTTCAATTATTTACTTGGGTTCGGTCCAACTTTAATTTCCGGTGCATTGACTTTATCTCTGCTATCATTACCAGTAATTATTGTCACATCAAGAGAAGCGATTCGTTCAGTTCCCGATTCTTTGAGAAATGCTTCTTACGGTTTAGGTGTTACTAAATGGCAAACAATTAGGAGTCATGTTTTACCTTATGCTATTCCCGGTATCCTCACAGGAATAATCATCTCTGTATCTCGTGCTATCGGTGACGCTGCATGTTTGATTGTGGTTGGTGCTGTGAGTTTCCTGACTTTTAATCCTGGTTTGTTCACTCGATTCATGGCATTACCAATTCAAGTTTACAGCTATATCTCTCGTCCAGAACCAGGTTTTTCGAGTGCAGCAGCAGCGACAATTATTGCGCTGATACTCTTAATTTTAGTTCTAAATGGTATAGCTATTTATGCTAGACAACGCTTTTCAATTGATAGGTAAAGTTACGTAGTTTACTAGTCATTGCTAAAAAATATTTAAGGAAGTAGAAAAATGACATATAACAGTAGAAATACATCTGGTAATTCAGCTTTGAGCGAACAAGATAATGCTGTATTCGATGTTGAAGGTGTAAAGGTCTATTATGGGGGATTTTTGGCACTGGTTGATGTTTATATGAAGGTTCCTCAAAAGCAAATTGTAGCTTTTATTGGTCCTTCTGGATGCGGTAAAAGTACTTTACTGCGTTGCTTCAACCGGATGAACGATCTAATTCCAGGCGCAAAAGTCGAAGGTAGATTAATTTATCAAAATCGCAATATTCATGACCCTGCGATTAACTCAGTAAAATTGCGTCGTCAAGTCGGAATGGTTTTCCAAAGACCGAATCCTTTCCCCAAATCAATCTACGAAAATATTGCTTTTGGTCCGCGTTCAAATGGTTATCAAGGTAATATGGATCAATTAGTTGAAGAATCATTGCGACGTGCTGCTATTTGGGATGAAGTCAAAGATAAACTCAAATCCAAAGGTACAGCTTTGTCTGGTGGACAACAACAACGACTTTGCATTGCGCGTGCGATCGCAATGAAGCCTGATGTACTATTGATGGATGAACCCTGTTCTGCTCTCGACCCAATTTCTACCCGTCAAGTGGAAGAACTTTGCTTGGAGTTGAAAAAACAATACACCATCATTATGGTGACGCACAATATGCAGCAAGCTTCAAGAGTTGCAGATTGGACGGCATTTTTCAACACCGAAACTGATGAACATGGTAAACGTCGCGGCAAATTAGTCGAGTTCAGTCCAACTAACGAAATATTCAACAATCCTAAAACCCAAGAAGCAGAAGAATACATTAGCGGACGTTTTGGTTAAGAATAGGTAATTCTAAATTGATA
>CAXTCQ010000117.1:0-24320 GCA_964242965.1 uncultured Calothrix sp.
CCCTTCTCCCCTTCCCTCTTCTTATTTCCTAGCAACAATAGTGCGGTGACGTGGGTCGCTGGCTACAGTCACAGGAGCCTCGAAACCGACTTTTTGCAAAGTTTCCTCAATATTAAACATGTAATATTCATCGCTCCAAGGCTCAGTACTTTTCATGAGAGTAAACAGAACCGGGGGTAGATTTTGGATAACGCTTGATTTGGGGTTATTATCGACGATTGCGATCGCACCTCCAGGACGCACCAATCTATAAGCTTCCCGAAAAATCGCTGTTGATGCTTCCGAGGGTAGTTCGTGGGTGACAAATTGCAGCGTTACCAAATCGAAGGAATTATCAGGAAGTCCTGTATTTTCAGCGCGTGCGTGCAGCCATTGCGATATTTCACTATTTGTATCTAGCGTCTTGGCAACAGCTAGCATGTAAGGTGATAAATCCAAACCAACTGTGCGGACTGGATGATTTTGTTTGTTGTGATAGTAGCGGTGTAGTTCTAAAGTCGAAATACCTACCGAACAACCAATATCTAAAATATCTCGAACTTCTTGAGGTGCGTGGATTCCCAAAACATCGTGAAAGCTACCCCTAAGTCTATCGTGTGCGGCTTTCCAAGTTAAAGGTTCGTTTTTCCAGACTCGCAAAGCCATCGAGTAGGTCGCGCTGGGTGCTTCCAATGCAGCTTGCCAGCAAAGATTGCCTTCGTCGTATGCATGAAAAGGAACTTTGTAATAGTCGGGATAAGTAACTTGGGGATTGGTAACAGCTTTTAAGTAGTCATGTACGGGAGATACGGCAAGTCTCTCGTAATTTTTGCGCCAGGGAATGCCGTTTTTTTCAGCAGTTTTAATAATTACTTGCCGAGCCTGGTGTTTCATCACCTTGTAGATAGGTTCGGTTTGGATGAGCAAATTCACGAACTGGGAAAGCAGATTTTCACCAGCCCAATCCGGTTTAAGCTTTTTATTCATAGTCTATCTATATTAACAAGGCGATTCTATATTTATTTTAGGGGAATAGCAAAAAATAAATTATCCCAAAATATTAGTGCATCTGTAGGGGCGGGGTCTCCCCGCTCCTCCCCTCCCCGCCCCGACAATCCACATAAATAATTTAATTATCTCTGAAAAATGAAATAGCCCTGCTTCCGGATTACGCGATCGCGTTTTTGGGTTTTTGTGGATAAGCGGGAATGCGATACTCCCTCAGATGGAGTGGAGTCAGCGCGATCGCACTTTTTTACTTACGATTCTTCTATAATCGGTATAATTTGTTGTGCCCCATGTATAACAGCAAGCACATCAATTTGTTCGGGCTTAATATAATAAATGATTCGATATGAACCTTCAATAACTTCCCGAATTTGCTCGGTTTCAAACTCTGGTACAATTCGACCAGACAAAGGGAAATTTACAACTTGCTCCGAACGTCTGGTGATACGGTCAACAATTATTGCTGCGTACTGGGGTGAGTTTTGGGCAATATAGGTATAAATTGCTGAGAGGTTTTCTACGGCTGTTTCTGTCCAAAAAACTTTCACTCTGGTAATCCAAATTTTGCCCTAACTTCTTTTACGGAGACTACTTTACCAGCGTTACTGTCATTAAGTCCAGCTTCAACAACTTGCCTAACATAAATCTCGTACATTAAGTCATCCCAAGTTGAGTTATCAGGCAATTTATCAATTAGCTTTCGAGCTTCTGCTTTGATGTTTAGCTTTTCCATAGAATTTATATATAATTGGTTTTTCTACATTGTAAGCTGAACCGATAAGACCGTGCGCTACGGCATTTTGATTTAGTCATCCAAACCGGAGTCAACCGAAATGTCGTAGTATACCCTATATCTACATCTAAACCTCTATGTGATTTATATCCCCGACTTTTCCAAAAAGTCGGGGATATGGGCACACCCCACCTGATATAGACAATTTATTCCGGAGGTGGGAAAGTTACTGCCCCAAATTCTTTTAAAAAGTAAAAAGATAAGTATTTTTGTAGAGTGTGTTACGACGCTTCGTAAGATCGCACGCCCGAATCTGGGATGATCGATTACGCTTTAAAATGAAACTGCTGTAAATTGCAGCAAATTTTCAAAAATCAAAAGTGACTCAAGCAAATTCCAACTCAAATATTGATATGAATACCGATACCGATATTATTGTCATTGGTAGTGGAATTGGTGGTTTAAGTTGCGCTGCACTTTCGGCAAAATACGGTTTTGATGTCGTAGTTTGCGAAAGTCATTCTATCGCTGGAGGTGCTGCACACGGTTTTGAACGCAATGGATATAAGTTCGATTCGGGACCATCGCTATATTCGGGATTATCGTACAGCCCCTCACCAAACCCCCTTCAACAAGTACTCGCAGCGATTGGCGAAGAATTACCGTGCGTCAATTACGATACATGGGGTTGCTGTTTGCCCGAAGGCGATTTTGATACACGCTTAGGTGCAGAACAATTTTGCGAAGTGCTGCAAAGATTGCGTGGTGAGAGTGCAGTCGATGAATGGAGGCAACTGCAACGGGTAATGGAACCATTTGCACAAAGCGCGATCGCACTCCCAACATCCGCTCTGCGTCTCGATTTCGGTGCTTTTCGCACAGTAGGAAAATTTGCCCCGTTGATGTTGCGTCATGCTGCGAATCTCGGCAAGCTCACAAAACCGTTTTCGCTGATTATGGATGATGTTGTTGGCGATTCGTTTATTCGTAACTGGTTGAATTTGCTTTGCTTTCTGCTTTCTGGTTTACCTGCTGATAGTACCAACGCTGCCGAAGTTGCCTTTATGTTTGCCGATTGGTACAAACCCGATGTCAAGCTCGATTATCCGATAGGTGGCAGTGCTGCGTTGGTTGATGCATTAGTCAGGGGACTCAAAAAGCACAACGGTGAGTTAATGTTGAATGCTCACGTTGAGCAGATACTTGTGGAGAATAACCGTGCAGTCGGCGTAGGGTTGCGTAATGGGAAAGTAATTCGGGCGCGTAAAGCTGTAATATCAAATGCATCGGTGTGGGATACCCTGAAGTTGATACCTGAAAGTAGTATATCGGTAAAATATCGAATGCAGCGACAGGCAACACCCGAATGCGACAGTTTTATGCACCTGCATCTCGGTATCGATAGTCGAGGAATTCGCAGCGATTTAGCATGTCATTACATTTTTGTCAAAGATTGGAAATTAGGAATTACAGCACCGCAAAACGTTGTCTTAATATCAATCCCATCCGTGCTTGACCCTACCTTAGCACCACAAGGAAAGCACGTTATCCACGTTTATACTCCTGGGAACGAACCTTACGCATTGTTCCAAGGGATGGATCGAGGTAGCGAAGAGTATAGAAAACAGAAGGAAGTGCGATCGCAAATTATGTGGTCAGCACTACAACGAGTTATTCCCGATATTCGTAACCGTTGCGAAGTCACATTAGTTGGTACACCGCTAACCCACGAACGCTATTTGCGTAGACATAACGGTTCCTACGGCCCCGCAATCCGTGCGAGTGAAGGTTTATTTCCCAGTGCGAAAACACCATTACCGGGGTTATTGTGCTGTGGAGACTCGACTTTTCCCGGTATTGGTTTACCTGCGGTTGCAGCGAGTGGGATGATTGCCGCGAATACATTAGCACCTGTAGAGAAGCATTTAGCAATGTTGAGAGAAATTGGAGTGGGTTAAAAATCAAACATTGCTAATAGTTAATATTATAGGAGTGCTTGACAGGTGCAAGCCGAGAAGTATAGCGATCGCTCTAAGTCCTAAATTCAACTATTGCAATATTTAATCTATCAAAATAGTGAATTCATCTAATAACCTACGATGAAAGAACCTCTATCTAGAGAAAGATTTGGCTGATGTCGCAGATAAAGTAAAAATAGGATAGAAATGTCATGGAAATTGTATTCGATGAAACTAAATTATTTGACGAAAGGGCTTTCTACAGCAGGACGCTTTCTTGCTACAACTCTGTTTTGTCTTAGCGCGATCGCCTTCGTTTGGCAAGGTGCATTTTTCTCGAACACCTCAGCAATGGCTGCTCCTGCTGTAAACTTGATTGCATCGACAGATGGAGCAAATCAAGTCAAAGATAAAACTAATGAAGTGTCTAGAGGCTCCAAGAATTTCATCGATGACGTAAAAGACAAAGTTAAGGAAGCTGCAAACAGCAACGCCAGTAAAGTCGAGGATGCAACCGATAACGATGGCAGTTTCGTCGAGCGCAAAGCGAAGCGAGATAAAGCTCGAATTGAGAAAAGAGCAGATGAAGATGCAGCTAGAACTAAAGAAGCAGTAGACAATTCAAAGAATGCTGTTAAAAATGCTGTTGATAGCATCAAGGATGCTTTTAGCAACTAAAAACTGAAATCGCAAAAATCATCATACAAAAGTAGCCTCTTGTAGGGGCACGGCAGTGCCGTGCCCCTACCCGCATATCTATACTATACTATGATTTTAAAAGTCAACTTCGCGCACAAGCGAGCGACGCATCACCGCCTATGTATGGAAGAAATCTTATTCCTTTACCTTTACCCCTTTCTCCTTCACCCTATATTTGTAAAAAACCTTTGCTGATGAGTGAATTTTTTCGTAAAATTAACGCTTGCTAGTATAATTCCAACTTTTCATCAACTTACCAATTAGATTGGTAACATTATGCCAAGAAAAGAACAAGGATGGATCACATTTCAAACCTCAGAGGAAGAACGCAAAGCTTTGGAGGAGTTTTGCCAACAGTCGCAGCGCACCAAAACCGAGATTTTACGCGAGTTAGTGCGGGGTCTAAGTAAAAATTCATCCTCACCATTACCAACCTCGGAAGAAAAAGCAGATGCTGAAAATCCTTTGATTGTGAAAAAAAGTCGAAAAAGGACTAATAAAGGCAAGCTAGAAGACTCAGAAAGCGTTCTACCCGAATTAGAAGTTAGTATTCAAAAGAAAGCTTTAAAAGTTAGTTCCCGCAATGTCCTCAAAGGAGTAGTTACGCAAATTGTCTCAGGACCAGTTAATAGTGAGGTGACGTTGGAGATTGTTCATCGAGTCAAGCTAACTTCTGTGATTACACAAGTTTCTGCCGAAGAATTAGAACTTGCTGTTGGAGAAGAAGCTTATGCGGTGATTAAGTCTACAGATATTGCGATCGCAATCGAATAAATTTTAGAACGATTGCTTCAAGGTGACAATTTTTTTGCGATCGCAAAGTGCTGCCGCCTTGCGACGGATCGCTCTATAGTCTGTGCAAATAGACAAAGGGTAATATCATAGAACGTGACTTATCGCAAGACAATCAATAAAATATATAGAAACAATGAATCTCCTTAAAGGAAAAGTAGCATTAGTTACAGGTGGAACGCGGGGCATTGGTAAAGGAATTGCGATTGGACTTGGTGAAGCAGGTGCAACTGTGTACGTAACAGGACGCAGCCTTGGTAATATAAGTGCTGATGGTAGTAGTTCGGGCAGCCTTGCAGAAACTGTAGCAGCCGTTGAGAAAGTTGGTGGTGTATGTATCCCCGTTCAAGTAGACCACAGCAATGATGAGCAAGTACGTTTACTTTTCGAGCGCATCGATTCGGAGCAAAACGGACAACTTGACCTGCTAGTAAATAATGCTTACTCAGGAGTTTCGGCATTAAGAGATGCCCAAGGAAAACCTTTTTGGGATTGCGAACCGAGTATTTGGGATGCTTGTAACAACGTTGGTTTACGCAGCCACTACGTTGCCAGTATTTTTGCATCTCGAATGATGAGCAAGCGTAACTCTGGGTTGATTTGTACTATTTCCTCATGGGGTGGGATGTCCTACATATTTGGTGCAGCATATGGTGCTGGTAAATCAGCTTGCGACAGATTAGCCGCTGATATGGCTGATGAACTAAAGCCCTATAATATCGCTTCAATTTCAATCTACCCCGGTATTGTTGGCACCGAACATATCACCAATATGGCTAATGAGATGGACGAAAAAGATTTAGCCAACCCTAGAAATTCGGTATTTGTAGAGCGATACAATTGGGAAACTCCTTTATTAACGGGACGAGTTCTAGCTCAACTTGCCAGCGAAGCAAATATCATGCATCGTACAGGACATGTACAGATTGTTGCAGAACTGGCGGCTAAATATAAGCTCGTAGATGAGAATGGAATTTGTCCTGTGTCGCTTCGTTCCCTGCGCTTTTTGATTCCGTTTGCATTACCTGGATTGAGAAACTATTCGTGGTTAATACCCGATATTAAAGTGCCTTGGTGGCTGTTGTTAATAACTGTGCTTAAATCGCCCAAAATTTAATAAAAGTAAAGAATTAATAGTAAATTAAAAAGTTTTTATCTGTAGATACGGAAGAGAAGCTTAGACCCGCCGATCGACTGTCCATGTTAGAATTGCACTTTCTCGATTATTGGGAGCGATCGCATGACTTTAAAAGAATATCGCGCCAATACTGGTTTATCAGCACGCTTGTTGATAGCAACAATCGGACTGTGTTCGGCACTACTATTAACAATCTTAATTTCCCTAGCATTTGGGGCAGTCTCGATGACTCCAGAACAGTTGTGGCAAGCGTTTACACATCGAGGAGAAACGTTGAATCAAACAATTGTTTGGGAATTGCGACTACCGCGAATACTGGCAGCAACTTTAGTTGGTGCAGCATTAGGGATGGCAGGGGCAATGCTTCAAGGGATGTTGCGAAATGGTCTTGCTGACCCTTTTTTATTGGGAATTTCTGCAGGTGCGGGTTTAGTGGCGATTAGTACTATTAGCTTGGGAATATTTATTAATTGGGTTCCCCTCGCAGCTTGGCTGGGGGCAATGTTTACAACTGTTTTTGTTTACTTTTTAGCCAAACGCGGCGATGGTATTTCTGTTGAACGTTTAATTTTAGGAGGGGTTGCAGTTAGTTCGTTATTTGGTGCAATTCAATCTGTGTTATTATTATTAGCCGAAGATGGGCGAGTCCAAACAGCGCTTTCATGGTTAATAGGTAGTTTAAACGGACGTGGATGGAGTGAAGTGAAGGTCGCGGGGTTATATATCTGCGTGGCTTTGCTATTAGGGTGCTTGCTATCTCGTTCGCTTAATTTATTGAATTTAGGCGATGACTTGGCTGTAGGATTGGGATTAAATTTGGTGCGTACCCGAATTTTTATCGGGGGTGTGGCTGCACTTTTAGCCGCAGGTGCGGTGAGTATTGCCGGATTAGTGGGTTTTGTTGGTTTGATTGTTCCTCACGGTATTCGCTTGCTAGTTGGTACAGATTACCGTGCAGTGTTACCTTTGAGTGCGGTTGGAGGTGCTTTTGTGCTTACCTTTGCCGATCTGCTATCGCGCTTGGGTGCGGTGGAGTTACCAGTTGGTGCGGTGACAGCTTTGTTAGGTTCGCCGTTGTTTATTTGGTTGTTATATAACCGCAAGTAAATAATAAGAAGATAATGTAGGGTGTGTTAGCGTAAGCGTAACGCACAATGTTGATTATTTTTATATTTGATTAAATTTACTTATTTACTTATGCGACATAATTGGATATCTTCGAGTTTTGTAGGTTGGGTGGAGCGGAGCGTAACCCAACTTCAATGTTGGGTTCCACTACCCTTCGGGAACACTTCGTGAACGTTACACCCAACCTACGTTAATTAGAAGTTTTTAACCGTACATAATATTATTTACTTATGCGACATAATTGGATATCTTCGAGTATTGGAATTTTATTAAGCATAATTTTAACTGCTTGCTCAACTACATCAAATTTATCAGTTCAAGAAGTTACAAGCCCAAGTCCAATATCTACTTCCATAACGAACCAAAAATCAAAATCAGCAAAAATTGTTGCCCTCACTTCTCTCTCGGCTGATATTATCTCGCAACTCGATCAAACAAAACTCGTAGGAATCGCAGGCAGTAGCTTACTAAACAAAGACCCGCGTTTTCAAAATATGACTCGTGTCAGCGAGGGACAAACACCACCAAATTTAGAGAAAATATTAGCTTTAAAACCAGATTTAGTCATCGGTGCAGAAGGGTTTTCTAACCAAACTACAGAAAAATTAAAACAATTAGGAATTCAGACATTACTCACGAAAGTTGATAGCTGGGAATCATTAGAAGCACTAACAAAAAATCTTGCCCAGTCAATTAATGCTGACCCTCAAGCTTTATTAAATCGTTATCAAACTTTTCTGCCTGAAAAACGCGAGAGCAATCCGACGACATTAGTATTAGTTAGCCGTCAGCCAATTTTATCGCCAAATCAAGCAAGTTGGGCAGGCAATTTACTTTCCAAATTTCAAGCCAAAAATATAACTGCTGACTTTCAAGGCAAAAGTCCAATCAAAGGTTACATAACCCTTTCTGCTGAAAAAGTTTTAGAATCAAATCCAGAAATTGTAATTCTTGTCAATCCCCCTCAAGGTGGTTCTGAATCGATACTTGACTCATTTAAAAAAGAAGCTTTTTGGAACAAGTTAAAAGCAACCAAGAATAATCGAGTTCACACGTTTGACTATTATGGGTTCGTGAATCCAGGAAGCATAGACTCGATTGAAAAAGCTTGTAAGCAACTCAAGCAAGTTTTAGCAAGTAGATTATAAATTGCCAAAAATTAGACCTTTGCAAAAACAAGGTCCCCGACAACTTTATAGATACTGTTGGGTTGGAGGGGCAAATCCCTCGTAGGGGCACAGCAATGCTGTGCCCCTACAATCTATGGGATAACGAAAAATCACTATGTGACGGGTTGCTAGATCCCCGTTATCTCTATGGCACTTATGTTTATTTATTATAGTGGGCAAAATTCAGTATCGTAACGAAAGTAAAGTAATAATTCTATCATTTCCTAAAATTAATAATTAATTATTTATGAAACTAAATCATTATTGAAACTTAATTTGTTATTATTACTGAGTTGAAAGTTACTATCATCAGGGATAATTAAAATGAGAATTAGCGCTCGTAATGCTCTCAAAACAAAAATCAAAAAAATTGTACCGGGTAGTGTGAATTCCGAAGTAGTACTAGAACTATCGCCGGGAGTAGAAATTACAGCCATTATTACAAAAGACTCAGTAGAGTCACTAGGTTTAGCCGAAGGTAAAGACGCTTATGCTGTAATTAAATCAACCGATGTAATGGTTGCTGTTGATTAAGAAACTGTACGGTTTGTACGTAGTTGCGCTTCAGCGCATCTACGAACCAATGATAATTTATTACTTTCTTAAATTTATATCTTTGTTTCAAAAAATACAATAAAATTTATGACCGCTCTAACACTAAATGATTGCGTTCAGTCAACAAAGCATTCCACAATGGTTCAATTACGATAGTACTAATTTTTTCCACAATAATTGCAGCCCCTTTAATAATATCTCCTGGTTGTAAATCTTCGCGTCGATAAACTGGTGTATCGTGCCATTCTTCGGCAGTAAACATCTTCACTATTTCAACAGGAGCGGGAATTTGATTGATTGTCCGAGTACGACTAATTAAAGGTTCTTCAGGAGTATCCATTTTTTGAATTACTTCCACCGATACAGATTCAACAATTAAGGTTTTATCTAGTTGAATGAAGCCATAGCGGGATTTATGCTCTATTTCAAATTCTTCTCGCATTGTTGCTACATCTAAGGCAAAATTAATCGTGAATGTCGAATTAGTTCCCTGATATTTTAAATTAACTTTTCTAATTAATTCTTCATCGATTGCTTCATTAACACTGATTTCATTTCGCGCTTGAATTTCCAAAGATTCAATCAACTGTTGTAATTGCAAAATCAATGCTTGATTTAGAGGTTGTTCTACTCCCGCTTCTCGAATTGCCCTCACATCAGCTAATCCCATCCCATAAGCCGAAAGAACACCCGCATAAGGATGTAGAAATATCTTTTTTATCCCCAAGGTATCGGCAATTAAACAAGCAACTTGCGCTCCTGCACCACCAAAACAACAAAGTACATATCGAGTTACATCATAACCCCGTTGCAAGCTAATTTTTTTGATTGCATTTGCCATATTTTCGACGGCGATCGCCATAAATCCAGCTGCAACTTGTTCGGGTGTACGAGTATTTCCTGTAACTGCTGCAATTTCTTGCGATAATTGTCTAAATTTCTCAACCACAACATCTTTATCTAAAGGCAAATTACCATCAATTCCAAACACAAAAGGGAAATATTGAGGGTGAATTTTTCCCAGCATTACATTCGCATCAGTTACCGCTAAACGTCCCCCACGTCGATAGCAAGCGGGACCCGGATTTGACCCAGCCGACTCAGGTCCAACACGATAACTCGAACCGTCAAAAAACAGAATTGAACCCCCACCAGCGGCAATAGTATGGATATCGAGAACGGGAACGCGCATCCTTGCCCCAGCTATTTCTGAATCTAATTGTCGTTCGTATTCGCCTTTAAAATGGGCAACATCTGAACTTGTCCCACCCATATCGAAGGTAATTACTAACTCAAAACCTGCCCTTTTACTAGTTTGAATTGCTCCGACTATGCCACCAGCAGGACCGCTCAAAATACTATCTTTGCCTTGAAATTGTTGAGCGTCGGTTAATCCTCCGTCAGATTTCATAAACATTAATTTAAGAGGGGAGTCGGGAGTAGGGAGTAGGGAGTGGTTAGTTTCATTATTTTCGATTCCTAACTGCCTGGTTATTTGATTAACATAGCGGCGCAAAATTGGAGTTAAATATGCATCAACTACTGTTGTATCTCCTCGACTAACTAACTTCATCAATGGGCTAACTTGATGCGATACAGATATTTGGATAAATCCGATTTCTTGAGCAATTTCGGCTACTTGTTGCTCGTGTTGGGGATATTGGTAGCTATGCATAAAAACTATGGCACAACTACGAACTCCCGTATTGTAAACTGCTTGTAAGTCTATTTTTACTTGTTCGAGATTTACTGGTGTTAATTCATTACCGCGAGCATCGTATCGTTCGTCAACTTCAACTACTTGTTCGTAAAGCATGGTTGGTAACACGATATGACGAGCAAAGATATTCGGACGGTTTTGATAACCGATTCGCAGCGCATCTTTAAACCCTTTGGTAATAACAAGTACTACTCGATCTCCTTTTCTTTCTAACAGTGCATTTGTTGCTACTGTTGTTCCCATTTTTACGACTTCAATTACTTCTGTAGGAATCGGTTCGCTGCTGTCAAGTCCGAGAATATCCCGAATTCCTTGGATTGCAGCGTCTTGATACTGTTCGGGGTTTTCTGAAAGTAACTTATAGACGATTACCCATTGTTGGTTGGGTAAAGGAACGATTAAAAAACGTTCGGGATGCGTCGAAAGTCTATCTATAATTGCTTGGTTGTCAGTGACAGCTACAAGGTCTGTAAATGTGCCACCTCGGTCAGCAAATACTTTTAACATAATTTGTAACTACATATTATAGAAGTAGATTAGCACGTAGGGCGTTTCTACTTTATTCAGATTATGGTTCTACCGACAAACCGCTTATTTGCTGTTTGAAGCATTTATAGCAACGGTTAGGCAGCTTAGGAACTGATTAGCTCACACTGCGACGCTGGCGATTCGCTTCGCTATCCCTTCGGGAATCGCGTTCTTTGTCCTAACAGCTTTGGCTACAGCTACATGTTGTTTGCGATCGCTTTCAAATTTCCAACGCACCCAATACTAAAATTCGTACAAGACAGCGTCATCTGCAATTTTTATAAATAGCGTTGGAGTCGGTGCGCGATCGCCTTCACTAACTCCTAACTTTCCTACTCCCTACTCTCAGCAACAAGGTGGGCAGCGCTCTGCGGGGGCTGATAAAATCAAATATATGTGGAGGCGCTAATTATGACCCAAACCTTACCTAAACTCGTAACCTATGAAGAATTTATCGAGTGGCTCCCCAACGACGGTAAGCGCTACGAGCTACATGATGGAGTGATTGTTGAAATGTCGCAGCCAACGGGGAAACACGAAAAGGTCACAAGTTTTTTAACACTAGAGCTAGCCGTGCAAGTTAGGAATATGGGGATTGCGTATTTACTTCCCAAAACTGCATTAGTCAAACCGCCTGAAAAAGATTCGGGATACTTCCCAGATGTTTTGTTGGTAAATCCCGATAATCTTTCCAATGTACCCTTGTGGGAAAAAGAGTCAACTGTCACCCAAGGAGCATCAATTCCTTTAGTAATTGAAGTTGTCTCAACAAATTGGCGCGACGACTACTACAAAAAATTTGCCGATTATGAAGAGATGGGCATCCCTGAATATTGGATAGCTGATTATGCAGCGTGGGGCGGACGTGATTTTATCGGTAATCCCAAGCAGCCGGGTCTTTTTGTGTGCGAACTTGTGAATGGGGAGTATGTAAAAACCTTGTTCCGGGGCAACACGCCAATTGTCTCCCCAACCTTCCCCCAACTGAACCTTACCGCGCAGCAGATTTTTGATGCGGCTTTGTAAATTTTGGTTTGGATATATAAGACGTAGTAATACATTAGGTAAGACTTGAACCTTAACAGGTAAAACTACTGGTGTTTGCTAATAAAATAGTGTTATTTCTTCCCTCGCTTCCTACCAACGCACGCGGCAAGTTGGGAAGCCAATTTATCTAAAAGGCTTCTTCAACTGCTTTAGGTAACTCAATAGATATAAAATAATTAGCTGGATATAAATAATCTTCACCTGATTCATCAATTACTCGAACCATTCTATTTTGAGCAGCATCAGAGTCTTTAAGAACCTGATATACTTTTCGCAATTCTAAAGAAGCTAAGTAATCTTTATTGTTAATGCAAATAGCAAATTTAATTTTTGTATTATATTTCAATATTATTAATCTCCCCAATAATTTCAAAATTAAAGTCAACTTAACTCCTAGCGTTTTAAATCACATTAATCATTTCTTACTGGCGTAGCAATGCCGCGTTTAACGAGATTTTCTTCGAGTTCTCGAATAAATCTAGAGTCTTCTTCCACTATATTTTGTGATTCTACTTCTACTAATTCATGTTTCTTTCTCAAAAAACTAAATGCTTGCCGAAACTGATATGGACTTGCTGTAATTGGCGAGTCAAAGTGACAGGCAATAATCCGCTCAAAGTCCCAACTTACAACTTTATCAACCCAGTCGAGTACTTGTCTTGGTGCTTGCGGAAGAATCAAGGTTTGCAAAATCGGTGCGACAAATGGATGTCCGTTATTTCGTAGCGCATCAAACGACTGTTTCCAATTCGGTTTCCATGCAAATGGATAAAAACCGAAATAAGCTTTTGCCGACCGATTGGGTGCATTCAATGCATCTTTAAAAGCTTGTCCCAATCCAACCATTTCCATGACACTGGGACGAAAATATACCGCGAATAGCGAGATGCGCTGCCACCCTTTGCGTCGGTTCGCTTCATTATCTTCGATAACATCTAGCGCATTATCTCTTGCATGAAACAGTAATGGATACGGTTCCAGTTCGACGATTGCAGGCGGATTTTCGGGAACTGCTATTATTGAATCGATGACCAACAAAGTACGCGATCGCTTGTGAAAAAATGCCACCTCGGCAAACGAACCTTTTCCTAAGTCAATATCTAATATCGCGTAATCGAATTCATCCCCAAAAGGTGCTTGTTTGCTATGTTCTGGGAGTATATGAGTGCGCTTTTTGGGAAATCCCAGCCAAGTTAATGGTAAGTCGAACGGAAAACTCCATTGGTTTGGGGCTACAAACACCTGCGCTTGGGGAAAGCATCTCGCAAAGGGACCGACAAATACTTTGTGTTCCAATCCCGAACTAGTTGGCAAGATAATATACTTGACATCACCGTATTTATCCACCAATTCGTTAACCATACGGACGCATTCAACTGTTGGCGCAACTGGGGCGTAAACGAGCAACCCACCTGCTTCGAGCTTAACAATGGTCATACGAATTGGCACAACGGTGTAGAGAATCCCATGTAGTTGGTCGATTGTCCAGATTATATCTTTAACTACTTCTGTAAAGTGCGATCGCCTTTTGTTGTAGGGATAAAAGGGGACGGCAAGCCAAAATGACCAAGACCAATCTTTAGGGTTTTCTGGTTGTGATAATTGATTTGCTTGTGCGTTCATAAACATTTTTGGTTTTCTAAATTAATTTGATAATTTTATTTTTATGTTAGGTCATTAGATAGATTCTAGCTCTTTTAATTTTTTCTGCTATTTTTATTTAACTTTTTTTAAACTATCTTTATTGTTATTGACATCTGATTTCTTCAGGGTTTATTTAGAGTCGATTTGATAATTGTGAAGACCTTAAATACTATTATGGGGAATGAAATATGAATGAACAATATTTTTTTAAGTTGAAGATAAATAGACCTACTGGGAAAATAGTGCAATTTTTCCCACGAAATCAATCAAACTTCCAAATAATTAAAGTTTTTACAGGCTTTACTAATAATTAATTTATTACTTAAGAATTTTAACGATATTCAAAGGCATTGGTAATATATCATTCTGGTTTTATTACTGCTACGGTCTACAAGTATAACTTAGTACTTTATTCACGGAATATAATTATTTCGTATGTAGGGTGCGTTAGACGAAAGTCGTAACGCAGCATTTTTAAGGGTTTGGTGTGTTACGAGAAGCTAACACACACCTTACATATCTATTCAATAATCAAATAGTAATTCTATATTATAAATATGATGTAGCGTTACAAGGAAAACAGCAATCCAATTTCTGCTAGTTGCAGATGAAATTTCATAAAGACGCGCATCAATTATACTTTACTCGTTGCCTGAGCCTTTTTCCGATCCCACTTTTCCATAACTTTCTTGACGTGTTCTATTTCTTCAAAGTCTACACGTACAGTAGCATTGTCAAATTCTACACCTAATACAGTAATGACTTCGATAATTTCTGCAAAGCTAGCACATTGATAATCAGTTTTTTCGTATTCCAAAACTCGTGCGCTTTCAATGCCTAACATTGCAGCAAGTTCCTCAATACTGAGTTTAGCGGCAATTCTAGCTTTGATTAAAGTGTCTGGTAATTTACAGAAAGAATCTACTTTAATTGTGATTGGTTGATTTTTTGTACAATTAATAAGTGTTTCGTATTCAGCTATTTCAGCCTCTAACTGTTCTATATGGCATTGTAAAGCACCTCGGTTCTGTGAGTACCGCGTATAGTCTTTCTGAATAGCTGCTTCATCATTATCCATTGCAGCTATAGATTTTTTGAACTTAGTAACCCATTCTTGACTAACTTCATATTCTAATTCATCTTTAATCATGGTTCCTACCTTATTAAATCTATAGCTATAATGCCTTTTTTTCTTTTACGTCTATCGGATTGGAAAAACTCGAATGAATTTTCTCCATAATTACCGACAGGTTGGTTAGATGGAAAAATTTCACCTTTATATCGAGCTTTTTGTCCAGCACGGTCATAATAGTTCAACAGTCGAGGGGCATTTGCTCTAAGATAATCAGCATCTACTGTTTCATTATCATAACAAGCATCGAAGTCAACTGGGTCTGATTTGCTTGTGGTAAAGCTGCCGTTTATGTAAATTACTCTACACCCCGCTGCTTGTAAATCCTGCATTGCCATTTGCAATCCGGATATTAACAACCGACGACGCTTATTATAACCAAACCTTCCATCAAACTCCTCCCATTCAGCCCAATGTATTCCTGGTGGTAAATTACCATTTTCGTCAAATTCGGGAATCATTAACTCACACCATCACAAATATCTTAATTATCTGCTGTTGGAGTAAATATTTGATCCCCCCAACCCCCCGATAAATTGGGGGGCTAAGAGTGTTTTTTTAAGGGGTATTAACAGTTTTATATAGAGAGGAGGGTTAAGAAATAGAAATAACTTCTTAAAAACCCCCCTTTTGGTAGTCATTAACAAACAGGATTTACAGGGTAAGACATGGACTTACTTACAAACAATTTTTACCTTGCCAGGTTTGAGATCCGCGTCCTTGCCAGCATTTTGATTGATAGCCAACCCAAATAATTTGCCATTTTCCTTGAATTTTTTGCATTTCAACGCGATCGCGGATTAATCATCTGCTAATCCATCCTTGGTGTTGAGAATGGCTGCGCGATCCTTTCGTGAGGACCAGATCCCCGACAACTTTTACGAAGTCGGGGATCTAGCAACCCATCAGAATTGACATAGACTACTAATACCAATTCACAAAAATTCTGATACATACGACTATTCGTATCAACAATAAAACAAAATGGTATAACTACTAAAAATCGGGTTTCTAATTTTCCACTTTCTACAAATTATCAATTTTCACTGCTTGCACATCATCCGCAAGTGCAAACCCAAATACCCGCGAATAAAAATACAATTCCCCTTCTAACGCATGTTTAATATTCTCAGCTTGACGAAATCCGTGTTGTTCTCCTGCAAAGGGAACATATGCAACTGGTAAACCTTTGTTTCGCAATGCTTCTACCATTATTTCTGCTTGATTGGGGGGAACGATTTTGTCTTCCAAGCCTTGGAAAAAGATAACCGGACAAGTGAGATTTTCAGTAAAATGAACGGGAGAACGTTGCACGTACAACTCTTTCATCTGGGGATAAGCACCAATCAAACGGTCGAGATACCGCGACTCAAATTTGTGCGTATCTTGCGCTAAAGCTTCCAAATCGCTGACACCGTAGTAACTAGCACCTGCTTTAAACGTGTCGCGGAAAGTTAACGCACACAAAGTTGTATATCCTCCAGCACTTCCCCCAGAAATAGCCAGACGATTTCCATCCACTAAACCCTGTTCCACGAGATACCTAGCACCGTTAACACAATCATCAACATCGACAATACCCCACCGATCGTCGAGACGCTGACGATACTCGCGTCCGTACCCTGTGCTTCCTCCATAGTTAACATCAAGAACCGCTATCCCGCGACTTGTCCAATATTGAATACTCAAACTAAAACTCGTTGAAGTCGCAGCAGTCGGTCCACCGTGACTTTTTACTAGTAACGGCGGTTTTTCACCTGCGGGGGCGGTGAAATCTTGGTTTTGCGGCGGGTAAAATATTGCATATGCCACCTTATTATCTGTTGTCGGGAATTCGATGGACTGCGATCGCGTTACATATTTACTATCAACTTTTACCTCGCTCGCTCGTCGTAACACTGTCCGCGTTCCTGTTCCTAAATCGAGTTGCACTAATTCCGTCGGTTGGGTCGGCGAACCTCCGGTAAATACAGCTTTTCCCCGTGCCACTTTAACCCCATTGATTTCCGTATATGGTAAGTCGAATTTTTCGAGTTTGCCTGTAGCAATATCGAGACTTGCTAAATGCCAAATTCCCTGCTGGGTATAACTACAAATAATTCGTGCCGATTCAATTGCATAAGTTGACGTTCCTAAAATCCACTGCGGCTTACCAAACTCGGCATCCATTTCTGCCAAAGGTTCAATGCGACCATTTTGCCATCTATAAAGATTCCACCATCCCGTACCTTCGTAAATAAAATATAGCGTCCCATCCGGCGACCATTCGGGCTGACATACTGACTCATTCACACCACCCGCAATTTTTTTGATGTCACCAATCGAACCATCAGCTTGCACTTCACCAACCCACAACTCGGCACTGTCCCAAGGCATATTCGGGTGATTCCAAGTTAACCAAGCTAGCTGCGTACCGTCGGGACTGAGGCGCGGCGATGTATAAAAATCATTGCCAGATACTAAAACTTGCTGGTTGTTTGCTTTTAAATCATCGGTATCATGTAGCTTAGACATCTCGCTTGGCTGCACGGACATCTCGCTGGGCTGCATGGGCATCTCGTTTGGCTGCACGGGCATCTCGCTTGACTGTACGGGTTCGTTTAATTCCATTCTTTCGCTTGGCTGCACGGGCGAAACGTCTATGCTATGGGTATTATCCCCCTTGTCTACTTGGTATAGATTAATTGCAACTATTTTGTTTACAGGTTCGCGCCCATCGATTGTATGGTCTTCACACGCGCAAATTATTCGCTGACGTTTTACGTCCAATATTCCATCACCATACCGCATCGCAACTTCCCCTGTCAGGGGTTGTGCTTCACCACCAAGGGTTTGACGATATAAACGTTGGTCGGCAAAGTTAGAAAAATACACCGTCCCATCGGCAACAAAATATCCACCACCACCGTATTCGTGAATGCGGGTGCGAACGTTAAAATTATTTGGTGTTACATCTGTAATTTCACCCTTTGCGGTTCTACGAACAATTACATTTCGCCCTTTTTCAGAAGGTCGTAACTCACTCCAGTAAATATCTTCGCCATCGAGTGCAATTTGCCCCAGCCCGATACTTGCAGATGTAATCAAATCGGTTGTAATCGGTGATTTCCAAGACCCGTATGGTGCAACAATTGGTTCCATTGCGTGTAATCTCTCCCTGAACGCCAACGCTAGATTTAATCACAGAAACAATACTCTCGCCAATCACCCACAGGTTGATAACCCATCGCTTGATAAATATGATTGGAAGTTGGATTTGCTAAATCGGTAAATAAAAAGCAATATTTATACCGCAAGCTTTTGAGTAAATATTGACTCAATTTTGCCACGCAAGCGCTTGCATAACCTTTTCCGCGATGTTGGGGAGGTGTATACACTGTACCGACTCCACCACCATTGGGCGTAATTCCACTTCGACAAGCTAATGAAACAGGCTCTTTATTTTCCCACAAGTAAGCAGTTTGATGCCGCAATTGGTAATTTACCCAACTTTGGGAATCAGGTTTACTTTCACCTAAAGCTTCGAGTGCAAATGCTTGATGCCAATTTTGAAGCAGTTTTCTATCGCTTTTATCTACTACTCTTAAATATCCTGGTGGTGTGGCGGTTAGTTGGACTTGTTCGATTTTCCATGCACGCAATGCCATTTTTAATTTAAATGATTGACCTGTTAGCGAAGTCCATGATGCAGCAAAGGCTTCTGATTCGACACTTGGGGCGTTGACACCTAGTAAAGATTCTTGCTGCGAGTGCAAATTCTGGGCGATTAACTCGACTGCTGCCAAGTTTTTAATTTGCGATAATAATAACGGACGCGGTAGGGTTCTGATTGCTACAGCAATAACATCTTCCTCGTCCTCAACTGTCGCTAAATAATGGCAATTGTATTTTTCTGGGTTCTTTATCAGCGTATTGCCGATTCCCAATAGTAGATAATGCATCGCCTCTTGACGCAATAAGTAATGTGATGCTTGCTGATAAAATTGACTTGCGTCTTCATAACGGTGAAGTTTTATCATATTTTATCTATCTATTTATATTGGACTATCAAATCATTTTTAATATTTTATTTGAAATTTTCTAGTTTTGACCTTCTTGAGAGGCCCAGATCCCCGACAACTTTTACGAAGTTGCTGCCGACGTAGCTTGGGTGGAACGTTGACGCGTTCGCGCAGCGTGTGCGAAGCACTCAGCGGCTTGCCGTTGGCGCAGCCGCCCTTTTAGGGCTAGGCTAGTGGAACCCAACATTTAATAGTTGGGTAACGCTAACGCGCTACACCCAACCTACAACTACAACTCAAAACTTTTGACATGAACCACTAGTCACCGAAAAAAGTTTTAAGTATATTTACATTCTTTAATATAGTTCAGCTTATTTACACTTAACTACTTACCCAATCAATGGTAGTCTAAATTAAGGATGGAGATTTTATAAGTCAGGGTGCATGGGTTTATGGGACAATAATTTTTTCGGTTAAAGTTCCAAGTCTTTCTCAGGGTACATCATTCTTAATTTTTGGCTGACATGGTAAGCGATCGCCGCCCAAACCAAGGGACTTACAGTATGGACGATGGTGAAAAGTATTGTCAGCCATCGCTAAATCAAACTATTTGCAATGATTGTATTTATTATGGCTTGGTGGAAGATACCCTACAATGCTCTAGCCCCGACGAATTTCAGGTTAATTGTGCGACTGTAGTTTTCTGCAATTCTTTTGTGCCAATGCAAGAAGTTGAAAGTCCTTGCGTTTCTTTCGACGATCGAGAATAAAGTTAACAAAACTAAGCAAAAATCTCCCTCTCCCAAGTACGGAGAGGGAAGAAAATCGAATTAGACAAATTTTTGTACGAATTCGCACATTAAGTCAACTCGACCTTTACGTAACATTGCGGGGTCTAACCGTTCGGTAGTATTGCAGGTCATCAAGATAACTAACCGCTGTTGGATTTGAATCCCACCCTCATCAATCACGCTTTGGTAAAGAGTTCCGTCCAATAAACTCAGAATGTGTTCGGTCTTATTATTGTACTGTGCCACTTCCGAAGCACGGTTTTGAGCTAAATTATCGGCTTCATTGATAATAATACAAATACGCTCTAAGTATGTAGGCGGTACAAAATTTGCGATCGCATCGTGGTCTAAAATGAAAATCACGTATCCCAAAGGAACGAGAATTTCTTTGGCAACCGCTTGCGTCCACACAGTTTTTCCGGTTCCCGGTTCACCGTGCACTAACACCGCTAATTGATGTTGGTTGAGAACTGTTTGCTGAACTGTGTCAGTAAAATCTTGGATGCTACTGGGAAAGCTGCGAATTGCAAACTGACTGTGAACTTTGCCGACGCGACTTTGATATCCACTCAACATTACAGCTAAGTCATATGTAGCTTTATTAATTAATGGCGCTAAATTTTTCGCCATCAAATGATAATGTCGTCGTCCTCGGTCATAGGGGGTAATTTGCAGCCAAACATCGTATTGCGACCAATAAGCGTAAACAGTATTGAGAACATCAAGACGTTCCCAACTCAAGAATTTTTCTACAGGAAAATAAAAGTCGCGTTCGGAATAATACTGAGTAATGATGTCGGGACGACCGAGTATTTCCAAACTACGCAAAACAGCAATTTCTTGGAGTCGATTCAATACATAGTCAATCGGAATGCTATTACGACTGACAAATTGAACTATCGGCGTTTCCGTACTCAACACATCTTTGTAACGATGGTCGGGTGTTAGCGGTTCGGGCGTAATATAATTCCAGTATTTCTCAAATTCACCGCGTGTATAGTCCGAAACAACATTTAAGATATTTGCCCACCAAGCATAATCTCGTCGTGCTAAAGCATCAGCATAATAGCTAGCAAGGTTAATACTTTTTTGAGATAACTCCTGCGTATCGTTCCATAACAACTCCCAGAAATACTTTACCTCAAAATCGCGGCGAAACGGTCGCCAACCGCTAGCAAGCAGGTTGTGACGATTTCTATTTTCGGCACTGCCGTCATTTTCTCTAAAATAATCAAAATCCATATTTCAGTTGTATCGCACGCTATGGAATTATGCGGTCTTTGAATTCGAGAAATACAAAAGTTTTTTTTGTACTATAAACTACTTACACAGAACTTACCACTGAAAAATCTGACTTGCCCGATTATTACTCCACCACATTAAATATCAGAGGTGAATGAACCTGAAATTTCTTTATTTTTCTTTCTTTTTCTTTCTTTTTCTTTCTTTGTGTCCTTTGTGTCCTTTGTGGTTCATTTTCTTACTCCTCAAACTTAATGTAGCGGACAACTAGTAACAACAAGCGCGATTTTTCTTGTGACTTTTTCTAGGATAACGATTTTTCAACTTAACGTTGCTTTTATCGATAGTTAGGAATTAGGCAAAATTCAATTTTTTCTACAGACACAGCAGTTAGGCAAAGTTCTTAATTCAGCTTTTAAAAATTCGCAATTTTTATTCAAATTTTATATTTAGGCTGCAAAACACGTTGTATTTCACTCAAGGACTTTCTGTAATACATCGTAATACACGATGTCCCTCTGCGTCAAGTCGCCCCGCGATATTCTTGGCTATCAACCACAAGTTACAGATATTCGATTAACGTGGGACTTTCGGGAATGAAGCGGGGATTGAGATTAGACTTTTTGCCGAGTGCTTTCAATCCGGCGATCGCAATTGGAGTTTTGAGACGTTTCAATTCTTGGACTTCCCAAAAAACAGCCCATCTGGGTTTGTCAGCAGCGGTTGCTGGTGGACGAAACTGAGATTTACCAGGGTATCTACCATTTCGAGAATTGACATGTCCAATGTATAAAGCTTGCCAGGAGACTGCGGGGTTTAAAGGTTGGTCGCCCTCCGGGTCGGAAGCATAAATATATACTACAACTGTTTTTTCGGTACGTAATTTATCGATTTCACGAAATACCTCAAAATCCATACAACCAAAAGCGAGTTTGAGGGTTTCGTTTAATTCATTTTCCAACTTGCCGATAGTCTCAATTCCAGAGAGTAAGTGCATTTCGGGGACAGCAGCAAGTATTGCAAATGAATGTGTTGTAGCCATGTTATTTGAAGAAAGGGGAAAGGGTAAAGGGAAAGGGGTAAAGGGGTGGTGTTGTTTATCAGTTTTATTTGCTGATAGTCGTGAGAACTTATGATTTTTTTAATTCCTCAATCAACCGTATAACATTTACCTCGATTTGTGCCAAAGCTTCATCAGCAGTAGTTTTATCGATATCGTGAACTAACCAATATTCTATATTATCCACCCATTCGGCAAATCGTTCCACCATCAAGGGACGGTGTTCCGACTCATCGATTGCAATTACCTTAGTAAATGTTTGAAAATCCTGCAACTGTGCAGCTTGGGGAAACCGTTCGTCATCGAGTAAGATGATCTCGCGTTCGGCTAACGCGGTTGATGCATACCGAGAAATTGCCCCGACATTGTTAGC
Source organism: uncultured Calothrix sp. (assembly GCA_964242965.1). Lineage (GTDB taxonomy): Bacteria > Cyanobacteriota > Cyanobacteriia > Cyanobacteriales > Nostocaceae > JANNFJ01. The sequence goes on from CAXTCQ010000117.1 coordinate 22,698, forward strand.
ACCTCGTTCGAGTGCTAACCCCCGTGAGTCAGCTTGCCAATCGAGGTTGTGCAGTTGTGCGAGATGGTTGAATAAGTGTTGGGCAAAGCGACTGCGGTAGTAATTGCCCGTGCAAAGGAAGAGGATTGTTTGCATAAAGAGGGAGGGAAGGGGGGAGAAAGGCAGGATAATAGTTTTGTACTTACAGCACATTGCATGTACGTGAAGTACAATGCTAAGGTCTAAAAGCTAGACATCAAGCCATTTTTAATTCTGAATTCTGACTTCTGACTCCTAAATTCTGACTTCTGACTCCTAAATTCTGCTGTAATAGATGCAAATTATATGTAAATATTTCATCGCACTAATAAAAATTTATCATGTCAATATTTGTTAATAACTAAGAAAATGATACAAATCGTTTCAAACGAGAAAAAGCTTTAATTTGGGCTAATCAAGTTAATATTCAATGGTGAATTGTAATCAATTGGTAAATTTTCGTCATTGAAATCAGTTTCATTGTATTAAAAAATAAGTAAACTAGAATACAAATAAAAAACTAATTTTCTGCATAATCCGGGAGAAGTACAATGAGCCGTCCAATCATACTTGGTATTGTCGGTGATAGCGCTGCTGGGAAAACAACGTTAACGAAAGGAATTGCTCAGGTACTAGGACCGGAGAGCGTGACGGTGATTTGTACCGACGACTACCATAGGTATGACCGCAAGCAACGTGCAGAACTTGGAATTACTGCGCTTCACCCCGATTGCAACTATGTTGACATTATGCAGCAGCATCTCTCGCTGCTACGCATGGGACAACCAATCTTGAAACCGATTTATAACCACAAAACAGGTTCTTTTGATGCACCTGAATATATTAAACCGGGAAAATTTGTAATTGTTGAAGGTTTACTGGGTTATTCAACTCGTGCGGCGCGGGATTGTTATGATGTGAAGGTGTATTTAGCACCTCCCGAACCATTGCGTGCAAGTTGGAAAATCAAGCGCGACACTTTAAAGCGCGGGTATTCGGCAGAACAGGTATTACAGGAACTCGAAAAACGCGAACCTGATTCTGAAAATTACATTCGTCCCCAGCGTAAATGGTCGGATATCGTCGTCAGTTTCTATCCGCAAAATAACGATATAGAACAAGCAAACGGACATCTCAACGTGCGGTTAGTATTGCGTCCAACAATTCCCCATCCTGATTTTAGCGAGGTATTGGCAGCAGGTAACGGCAATTTTGAGTCGGCGATTCGGTTAGAATTAGACCGCGATATGGGTAAACCTGTGGATACATTGGAAGTTGACGGTCATGCCACATTAGAGCAAGTTGAAAAATTAGAGCAGATAATTTGTTCTGATATGCCGTATTTGAAGAGTGTATGCGATCGCAATAGCAATCCCGAATTAGGCAAAATCTCTGGAACTACCGGAGAAACCCTGCAAAGCTACCCACTAGCACTAACCCAACTGTTGATTACCTACCACATGTTAAGGGGGATGCAGATTCATCAGTAGGGAGTAGGGAGTAGGGAGTAGTGAGTGGGGAGGGGGAATAGGAGTAGGGAGTAGGGAAGAAAGAATAAGAAATTATTCGTTACTCTCCCCATCTCCCCCACTCTTCCCCCTACTC
>CAXTCQ010000118.1:0-24297 GCA_964242965.1 uncultured Calothrix sp.
TAAAATAAAATAATATTTATTTTTTTTTTTATTTTTTTTTTTTGAGCCGCCGCTCCGGCGCCTCACCCCCCCCCCCCTACTGCATTGTCAGCTAAACAAACTATCTTTTTCTCAATGAAACAGTTTCCCATAAATTGGGGGATCGATATATATTTTGATTTATGGACTTAGAATTAACTGCCACTCTTTGTTACTAGAATTCCAAGCAGGTAAAGGAGTTTCCCCAACAACATAGGGACCCCAGTAGCGACGCGAACCATCTTGAGCAAACGCGACTAAAACATCTCCTTTTTCTAGCTTCAAACTACCTTTCGGAAGCGATAAAACTAACCCTTTTTGATTCCCTTCTTGGGGTGCAAAGTCCCAATGTGCGGGTAGATTATTTGGGGAAACGCTTTTACCTTTCGCTAACCCCTGTCGCGATAGCAGTGCTAAACGCACGGGTTGATTAGTTTGGTTACTCATTCGCAAACTTCCACTACCCGCTCCTTTTGTCCCATCCGCTTGATAAGTCAGCAATTTTGGTTGCATCGCTTTTGGCTCATCCGACGACGCGGGGATCGCACCCGATGACGTGGAAGCAACTTCCGTAGCTGTTGGCTCGAACGAAACGCTTACCTGATAGCATCCGGCGAACAGTCCCAGCATTCCCAAACAACCGATAGTCAAAAGGGTTTGACGATACTTTGGCAATCTCATATTGATTACAATTAAAAATAAATATTGATTAAGCTTGACAAAAAACTTAATTTGTGGATAGAGAAAATAAAGCAATCTAGAAAAATTAAGTAGAACTTATTAATCGATAAAGTTCTAATCTTAATCCAGACTAAATCTGTAAAAAAGTTGGTTGATTATTAAGCCTAGCCGTCGTCAAGCCCCCATCTTTGAAAAGCTACGTAACGAAGCTCGTTCATCAAGCAGGCATTAGGGTTATTTCTTTCGCAGAGTATATTAGCTTACTTTCACTCATATACCAGTAGGGGGAGTTACCCCTTATTGGTTCGCCTACGATTCAAGAAGAAGGCATTAGAAAAAGGCACTTGAGCCAAATAATCAACTTTGCCCGAAATGGTTAAAATATGTAAATTACGATACCCATAACACAATGATTAGGCTGGCACAGTACTATTTAAACGAGTGAATCCAAGCAGTATATCCTCAATATAAGGATATGCGATCGCAATTTTATTTTCGCTTAAATATTTAGAGGATGCAAAATACTCGTTTAAATAACTTATTAGATACTCTAGCCCAACGGTCGGGACAATGGTTAACCAATCCCTGGCGACGTTTATCGTTGGTAATTATTAGTTTTCTATTTGGATTCTTTCTGGGAACAGCCGTATCAACCACCGCAGGACAGAAAGCCGAACTCGATATCGTAATTGCAGGGTTCTTGGTTACGATAACCGAAGTTGTCAGCAGACTATTTTATAGTCGCCGCATCTCTATTAGTTTTTGGTTAGAGTCGCTAAATATACTCAAAGTCGGTTTTATTTATAGCCTATTCATCGAAGCCTTTAAACTGGGTTCGTAGAAGTTGAGTATGGGGTGGAGGGAGAGGGGAGAGAGGGAGAAGGGGAAAATTAATTAATAGCTCCAAACTTTAAACTCCAAACTTCTGACTTCTAACTCCAAACTTCTGACTTCTAACTCCTAACTTCTTACTCCTAACTCCTAACTCCTAACTAATGATAATTTATCAAGAATTAGCGCATCAACTCGCACAAAAACGCGAAAATATTGGTCGTCCTATTATTCAGGGAATTTTAGGAGGACAGGGTACTGGTAAAACAACGTTAGCGAAAGCACTAATCTCGATTTTAGAAGAAATGGGATATCGAGCGGCGACATTATCGTTAGATGATTTGTATAAGACATACTGCGATCGCATGGCACTAAAACAAGTCGATCCCCGTTTCATTTGGCGCGGTCCACCAGGAACTCACGATATAGACTTAGGTTTTTCGGTACTCGATGCAATTCGTACTTCTCAAAACCCAATCGTAATTCCCCGCTTCGATAAATCAGCATATAACGGTATCGGCGATCGCACCACCCCCGAAATAGTTTCTAATATTGATATTCTTCTATTTGAAGGTTGGTTTGTCGGCGTGCGTCCTGTAGAACCTACCGTATTTGAAACCGCGCCACCACCTATTATCAACGTCGAACACAAAACCTTTGCCCGCGATATTAACCAACTTCTTAGCAATTATTTACCACTATGGGAACGCCTCGATAGTTTAATCGTGTTATATCCCCAAGATTACCGTTACTCGGTTCAATGGCGCAAACAAGCCGAACATGACACGATAGCTACTGGTAAACCAGGAATGACCGATAATCAAATCGAAGAATTTGTAAATTATTTTTGGCGGGCATTGCATCCGGAATTGTTTATCAAGCCTTTAGTAGCTTCGCCACAACTAGTCGATTTAGTTATAGAAATTAACGCCGACCACACTTTTGGTCGAGCATACCAACCTCAAGCCAGTTCAAAGATTAACTAACAGGAAACTATTAAGAATATTCAAACTTCATCCATTCAGGCGATGTTTATTTACGATTAAAAAAGTATCTTTAAGTTACCAGAAATTAGCTACGTCTGGAAGATTAAAGATATGAAAAAACTTATTGCAACGCTTTTATTAACAGCTGTTACGACTACAGCATTTATAACTAACAATCAGCCCGCACAAGCGCGTGGTCGTGACTACGGCCGCGACTACCGCTACCGCAACGACTACCCTAATTTTCGCCGCGACTACCGCTACCGTCGATACCCAACTAGGTACTGCTATCCAGTCACGCGATGGTCGGTTGACCAAGACCCAGGTTACCACCCACGCGCCTATTCTGATGGCTACCGTCAAGGACGTTCAAGTGCCAAAAATCAAGAAACTTACAAACCGCGCACGGCAGGTGGAGAGTTTAGTCGCGGGTTTGAGGATGGTTATTACGGTAAAGAATTCATGGGTCAGCAACATATTGTCGCCAATCAATATCTGCCCTTTACCACAAATCAATGCAACTGGTATTGATGAATAGTTAAGAGTGAGGAGTGAGGAGTTAGAAGTGAGGAGTTAAGAGTTAGGAGTTGGGAGTTGGGAGTTAGTTACTCGTTCACAAATGCTCTGCTTGGTAACAAGTTAGGACTTACGCAAAAACTCTCCCAAACTCTCTTAACTCTGTGTTCTCTGTGTCTAATAAGGTACATAATTGCGTGATTCGTGCGTAAGTCCTACAAGTATTAGACAAGAACTCCTAACTCTTAACTCTTAACTCTTAACTCTTAACTCTTAACTCCTAACTCCTAACTCCTAACTCCTAACTCCTAACTTCCCCCCTGAATTTCCTTCAACAAATCATAAAAAGGTTGCCAACTATTTTCTTGAGCAATCGGCTCCCAAATCGATTCGATTACAGGTCTAAGAATTACGGTTCTCGGATTATATTGAATCAAAGTTTGCCCGATTTTCTCAATCTCATCAGTCGATAAATTCGTTAATACCTGATGATATAGTCCCGCCCAATTTACAAATAACTCCGATGCTCCTAAAGACTGTCCAATCTCAGAATCGCTCATAATATGACTTGCATCATCGCGCCACTTACTCGAAAAAGTTGTCGCAATGTCAGCAAAAAAATGATGATAGCTAATCGGATAATGTTTTAATAATTGCAACGTCGCTATCAACAACTCATTAGCTTGAGGATTTTCTAATCGCTCAAACCCTAACTTTTTCAACATCAAGCGCCGATATTCTGTATCGTAATATTCTTCAAATTTAGATAATCCGCTAGCCATATCCATTACCTGCATTACCGCTGACAATGGTTTTTGTAACATCTCTAAATTCAACTTGCAAATACCCGGCTGATTCCCATAACTGTAACGTCCTGAATGGTCAAAATAAGCAGCCGTAAATTGCGGGTCAAAGCTAGGAATAAACCCATAGGGACCGTAATCAAAACTCTCGCCAGTAATTGACATGTTATCGGTATTCAAGACCGCATGGCAAAAGCCCGATGCCATCCACTGCCCCACCAATTCGGCAATTCTCTGCACTAATTCAGCATAAAATAAAGCATATTTCTCTTGCTCATTGCTGATATGTGAATAATAAGTATCAATAACATGATTTAGTAATTTTTGGGTTAAATCGGGACGCTGAAAATAATTCAACCTCTCAAATGTACCAAAACGAATATGTGACCTACTCATCCGTATCATTACTGAGGAGCGTGTGGGAGATGGTTCGTCGCCGCGCCATAACCCCAAACCCGTTTCAATCAGACTCAAACAGCGCGAAGTCCTTACCCCCATGCGGTGTAACATTTCCGCTGCCAGCACCTCGCGCACGCCACCTTTAAGAGTTAGCATTCCATCACCGCCCCGCGAATAGGGTGTACGTCCCGATCCCTTTGTGCCAAAATCATATAGTTCGCCATCAGTACCGCGAACTTGACCGTACAGGAAGCCTCTACCATCACCTAAATGCGGGTTATACTCACCAAATTGATAGCCGTGATACCGTAATGCTAATAATGGTTTCCGTTCTTCAAATTTACCAAAGGCTTGAATAAAGTGTTCGTCAGTAACATTTTCAGGCTTCAGCCCTAAACGTGGTAAAAGTGCATCGTTTCGCCATCTCAAAATATGTTGGGGATACTCATCGGCTGTTACTTCGTCATAGTAATCGTCGCCGAGTGATTCGATTGCACTTTCGTAGTTGAGGCACAGAAGCGGATTGTTAGATACGTTTTTGTCAGTTTCAGGCATCATTACGGGTACAGCGATTTGGAGTTCTGTTTTCATCCTACCTCTGGAGTCAGGCTGAAGGACAGCTAATTTTTTTTTGATGGAAACTATTATGGAGGGATTAGAGGAAGCAATGATTCAAAAGATACAGCAATTAAAAGATAAATTGAATAAACTGAAGAAATTAGATAAAAATTTTGAAGTTTTTGGTTCGGAGTCGCATAAATATACTCTAAATTGTTGTTTATCCTCAGCAGAAGTTAGTTGTCTTGAGTCTAAATGTAATATTGTATTACCTGAAATTTATCGGCAATTTTTATTAGAATTTGGAAATGGTGGTGCTGGTCCAGGTTACGGGTTGCTGGAAATCAACATTGAAAATTTGCTTGTAGATGCTTCGGAATCTAACTTTTTATCTCAACCTTTTCTTCTAACTAAAGAGTGGAATGATTTAGATTTACTTGAAGTTAGTAATGAAAACAGTGCGAATAGTTACTTTGACTCAAAGTATATTAATGGGACTATTGTAGTCGCCGAATACGGTTGCGGGATTCAGGCTCGATTGGTTATTACTGGTGAAGAACAGGGTAATATTTGGATTGATGACCGGACAAATGAAGCTGGAATATATCCGTTAACGAGTCATTATGCTGCGTTTTTCCATGATGACCCCGATATTGAAGCCGATTTATATGAATCGGTTGAAGAGGTTAAGGAAGCATTGAATTTTTATGAGTGGTATAATGATTGGTTGAATCGCGGTATTCGGCAAGTTGTTGAGTTTGGGTAAAGTAAGTCCATGTAGAGACGCGACAAAATTTCGTTAATTTTGATTTTTTCGAGACGACTAGATCCCCGACAAATGAATGCGAAGTCGGGGATACAATAACCCATTGACACGGACTATTAGTAACGAAAAATGTCATACGTAGAACAAGCAAGATGCCTTTATTACGTTTGCGGCTGTATAAATTATCCATTAATGGACTATTTAATTAGGTTTCCAAGTTGGATTAATAAGACTAGTCATAATATGGTCTTCCCATTTGCCGTTAATCATTAAATAATCTCTAGCGTATCCTTCAACAACAAAGCCTAGCTTTTTCAAGACATTGCCACTGCGTCGATTGTGAGGCATATAACTTGCCATAATGCGGTGCATCTTTAATTCTTGAAACATATATTCTACTGCACCTTGTATTGCTTCAGTCATATAGCCTTTGCCCTGTTCTGTCTGTGACAAGCTATATCCAAGAGTGCAATATTGCGCTACTCCTCGAACAAAGTTACTAAAGTTGAGAGTGCCAATAATTTTATTTGGGTTGGTTTTTGGAAAAATAAATAATCTTAATGAACGGTCGTTGGTAAACTCTTGATAGTTGATTTCAACTTGAATTTGCCAATACCCTTGAGTAAAAAAGTCATCCTGCCAACTTGGGTAGTAAGGAGTAAGGTAGGTTTCGTTTTCGATAAAATAATCGAGGATACTAAGTATATCTTCGTTTGTTGCCATGCGAACTAGTATGCGATCGCATGTTATCATCGGCAGTTCAAATCTCATACACTACTCATTACTGGCGAGATTTTAAATTTTGCCACTTTTAGGTACGCTTCGCAATTGAGAAGTTAAATTTAGAGAATAGAGGAAAATCATTGTTTCATACTTAGTATTTTTGGTAGCAAAACAACTTGACCGTCTCTTGCTAATCTGTCAATATAGTACATGTTTGGTAAAACCTAAGTGGTTAAGCTTAGATACGTAGTATAAAAATAGTTATCTCTATAACTATCAAAGTGTTGGGCAATCGTTATTAGAATTAATATGGCTATCTATTTAGGACTTACGCAAAAACCGAAACATACCCTCTTAATGTGTTCTTCGTGATGTGGTTCCTTCTTCCATGACTGATGCGTAAGCCTACTATTAATACAAGATACTAAAAGTCTAAAGCTCAATGTATCAAGTATGAGTGAATATAAACTCATTCTTGAATATTTTTCATGCTTTGTACCCAAATTTTTCGCGTGCATAGATATATGTATTCTACCACTGTATAAACGCAAGACAAATTATTTTCATTTCCGAAAACAATAAATTGAAATTGTCAGCTTTTTATGATGTTGAATATAATTACCGCAATTCCGAAAATTATGTCGGGTAAAAAAGGTACTGCCCATATTTTCGGGAGATTTAAAATATTTCGTCGTTTCTATACTGCCTGTAGTTGGCTACAACAATCATTTTTAGGTACTCAAAAAGATATTAATTATAAAAAAACCAGCTTTTTTGAAGATGTGCCTGTTGATTTGGCTTTAAAATATTTAGAAAAAGAAGCAGTTTTCTTAGGATTAAAGCTTCCTCACAAAATTGTCGCTGAAATTCAAGAATTCTCGGAAAATACTTTGTTAGCGCAAGAAAATGGTCTAGCACATTTTTATTATCACGAAGTTAAAAATGGTTATTTACCCGATGGACGGGTAACGGTACAAGGTATTGCCATTAATCCATTAGCATGTAATGCTATTCGAGAAATTATCAATGACCCTGTTTTGAGAGTAATTATCGAAAAATATTTAGGTTACTCTCCCAAAAAAATTCGCCCGCTTTTGAGATGGAGTTTTTTGTTAGAACTACCAGAAAAAGCCAGGATGAAACTAGGTCAAGGAAATATCTATCACTATGATATTGGGGAATTCAACTCGGTTTATGCCAACTTCTATCTATCGAATACAGATAGATATTCTGGTGCCCATACGATGATTAAAGGTTCTCACAATCGTAAAACTCTCAAGATGTTGTTTGGTTATGCGACGCAGCCAAAGGATTGTTTAATCAAATATTATGGTCGGGAAAACGAAATAATCGTAGAAGGTGAAGAAGGACTTGGTTTTATTCAAGACCCTTATTGCTATCATCGAGCTATTCCACCAATTCAACGCGAACGTTTACTTCTACAGCTTCAATTTTCTTGAAAATTTTAAGAGCGATACCGTCAAAATCTTGATAACCTTATTGAAATATCCTCTTCGCGCCAAAAATGCTGCAAACTAAAATATTGGCGCGATACCACCTTTGGATAATAAGGAAGGCACATTCGTGACAGTACGCTACGATTGGCAGGAAGCCGAAATTCGCGCAATCTACAACACACCATTACTCGAGCTAGTTTACCAAGCGGCTAGCGTCCATCGTCAATATCACAATTCCAAACAAATCCAAGTTTGCAAGCTGATATCAATTAAAACAGGCGCTTGTCCGGAAGATTGCGGATACTGTGCCCAATCTTCGCGCTATAAAACTGAAGTTAAACCCCAAGCACTTCTAGAAAAGGAAACAGTTGTTAACATTGCCCAACAAGCCAAAGCTAGCGGTGTAAGTCGCGTTTGTATGGGTGCTGCTTGGCGTGAAGTCCGCGATAATTCGCAGTTTGAGGAAGTCCTCGACATGGTTAAAGATGTGACTTCAATGGGGTTAGAAGTATGCTGTACGCTGGGAATGTTGAGCGAAAATCAGGCAAAGCGTCTCGAAGCTGCGGGACTTTATGCTTATAACCACAACCTCGATACTTCCCGCGACCATTACAGTACTATTATCACGACGCGGACGTATGATGACCGTTTAAATACGATTAATAATGTACGTCAAACTAATGTTACGGTATGTTCGGGTGGTATTTTGGGTTTGGGAGAAACTGCCGAAGACCGCATTTCGATGCTGCAAACGCTTTCAACTTTAAACCCGCATCCGGAATCTGTGCCGATTAATATCCTCTCGCAGGTACCTGGTACACCCCTGGAAAATCAACCCGATGTCCCAATTTGGGATGTAGTGCGGATGATTGCTACTGCACGTACTATTATGCCAACATCTGATGTGCGGTTGAGTGCGGGAAGGGCTAGACTTTCACAGGTTGAACAAGCTTTCTGCTTTATGGCTGGGGCAAATTCGATTTTCTCCAGCGACGATGGACATATGTTGACGGTAACTACTCCCTGTCCTGGTTATGATTCTGACAAGGAATTATTGAATTTGCTGGGTTTGGAAACGCGATCGCCTTTTGTGAATAAAATCAAAAATGACGTAGTAATAGGATAATTATCTCGCGCCAAGTCGCCAAGTCGCAAAGTATACTCTCTGCGCCTTTGCGGCTTTGCGCGAGGCTATAATTAAATTATCTTGGCACTACGCAAACCAAATAGTAAGCCGACTGCTAAACCAAAGAATAATCCGATGTAGACGATAAAAAAGATTACGCCCATTTTAGTTTCTCCAAAAATGCTGATTATTTATATTTAAACATTTCTTCTAAACATTTGATTCAAATATTTTAATTATTCTGGGCAATTTTTGGTGTTCTTCCCAATAGTCCTATCATGAGTTTGAGTGCAAATACCTTGACTAATGGTACGTATTTCATTACCAGCAAACCGAGACGGCGAACTATAACTAGCGGTAAGAAGTTATTAGAAAATACTCGGTCTAGGATATCAGTAAAACCTAAAATTGCTAGGTTTTCAATCTTGCGCCAGCGTTCGTATTTTTTCAGAACTTGAATATTACCAATATCTTTGCCTGCTTGATGCGCTTCTTGGATAACTTGTGCCAACGCTGCCACATCACGAATACCCAAATTTAAACCTTGTCCTCCAACTGGGTGACAGTTATGTGCAGCATCGCCAACTAATGCTAGTCGATTGAGTGCATATTTATCGCTTTGCATTAACTGTACCTGAAAACTAAAGCGCGAGCCTAACAATTCCAATTTACCCATGTGGCTACCGTAACGCTTGGTTAACTCAGCCAAAAATTCCTCGTCATCCAACTCGCACAAGGCTTTTGCCTCTTCGTGTGGTGCTGTCCAAACAATGCGACAGCGGTTTCCTGGTAGCGGCAAAATCGCAAAAGGCCCGCTGGCTTGAAACTTTTCGTAAGCGGTTTGATTGTGCGATTTTTCCGGCTTGACAAATGCGACAATACATGTTTGCCAATATTTCCAACCGCGAGTAGCGATTTTAGCGGCTTGACGGATAGGCGATCGCGCTCCATCGGCAGCTACGATTAATTTACTGCGAATCGTCTTAATTTCGCCTGCAATATCAATTATAGTGAGAGCAACATCGGCTTGGTAGTCGATTTCGGTAACGGATGCGGGACACAACACGGTCACGTTGGCACAGTTTTTGACAAATTCCTGCAATGGATACAATAGCGCTTGATGTTCTGCGACATATCCCAAATCATCGCTACCGATATCCCCAGTATTAAATTCTACAACACTCGGATAATCTGCATCCGACAAATTTACCCGTCGATAAGCCTCGATATTGGGCAAAATCTGCTTCCAAACTCCAATTCCTTGGAAAATTTTCGCTGACAGCATATGTATTGCATAAGCTTGTCCTTTCATCACCGCTGCTGATTCCAGTTTTGCTTCAACCAGCAAAATACTTAACCCAGAGTTTTTTAAAGCACTTGCCAGGGTTAAACCAGCAATTCCACCACCGACAATAACCAAGTCATAGTCGTGGGTAGGTAGTTGTGCTGTTATCTGGGAAATTTGAGATTGCGATCGCATTACTTGCGCCATTGTTAAGTTAGATTACAGCTTTTAACTTTATTTTGACGCAATATAGCTCTTGAAAGCAAGGGAGTCCTCCCTACTCTCTACTCCCTCATTTCAAAATTTGCGAAATCATTCGATTTGCTTGCGACTCGTAGCTACTGCCAAATAAATTGAAGTGATTGACAATGTGATACAAGTTATACAGCGTTTTGCGTTTTGTATATCCTTCGTCTAAAGGAAATTCGTCGTAACCGCGATAAAAAGCTGCTGGGAAACCACCGAAAAGTTCGGTCATCGCAATATCAACTTCTCTATCTCCAAAATAAGTAGCGGGGTCAAAAATCACAGGTTGCCCAGTTACCGTACATCCAGCATTTCCACCCCATAAATCACCGTGAACTAATGAGGGTTTGGGTTCATACCCAGCTAATAGTTGGGGAATTGCTGCAAGTAATTCCGAAGCTTGGGGAAAATTTCCACCTCGTTGCCGTGCAAGTTGAAATTGATATCCTAAACGGTGTTTTTGATAAAATTCAACCCAATTATTAGTCCAAGTATTAATTTGTGGGGTTGAACCGATAGTATTATTTACATCCCAGCCGAACTTACTAGCGTGAAAACGGTGCATTGCTGCTAGCTTGCGTCCCATTTCTTCCCAAGATTTGGTGTTACCGCTAGCCATTTCCAGCCATTCCAATACGAGGAAGCATGAATTACCCGCGACTCCCCAACATACAGGTTTCGGAACGCGGATAGTAGCGGTGTCAAACATTTGCTGCAAGCCCATTGCTTCAGCTTCAAACATGGCAATTTGCGATGCATGGTTGATTTTGACAAAAAAGGAATGTTGACCGTTAGAGACTGCGTAGCCCTGGTTAATACACCCGCCACTAACCGGACGGCGTTGCTGACTCTGAAATTTATAGCCTGTTGTAAGGCTTATTTGGGTATCAATTTCAGTCCACATAATCTATGAGGGAGTAGGGAATAGGTAGTAGGGAGTTAGTAGTTAGGAGTGAGGAGTTAGGAGTGGAGGAGTTAGAAATTAGGAGTACAGACACGAAATTACTCATGTCTATTATTGAGTTAAGAGTTAATCTTCCCCCACTCCCCCTACTCCCTACTCCCTACTCCCTTCTTCCCAAATACTGTCGCAAACTTAATAAACTCAACGTTTGCCCTAAAGACAGGGGCAAAATCGTTACTCCTTCTATGCGCGACTGTACCCAACCTTCACCCCAGTACCATTCGTGAAAACCGTCGATTCCTTGACTCAGTAATAAGCGCAAACTGTTGGGATTTGCGACATCGACTTGATGCTGAACTGCAACTAGTCCAATCTGACTGGTAAATTGGAATCCTGGATGCAATTCTTCGGGCATTCCGGTGTTGAAGCGACCTGTAGGCATCCATTTTTCGAGTTGTATTGGTCGTAGTAAGCTATCGCGGATAGCTTGTGCGGATGCTTCGAGTTCGATACGTATCTGACTTTGTTGAAATTTACCAAACATTTTTAAAATTTAGAAATATTTATCTTCTAGTATGACGCGGCAGCGTTTGTTTATCGCTCTTTGCGATTTACTAACTACTACTAAATACTAACCAGTAACCACTACCTAACGACCGAAGACAAAGACCTTACAATATAAATTGTGTGTCTGTTAAGAAATGTAAGGATTTTTCATGGCGGATCAGTTAATTCGCGCTACGGCAGCTGATGGTGGAATTCGGGCAGTAGGTGCTATTACTACAAGGTTGACCGAAGAAGCACGAAATCGTCATAAATTGTCGCCCGAAGCAACGGCAGCTTTAGGTCGGACGATGACTTCGGGATTGTTGATGGCTTCGAGTATGAAACGACCTGGGTCGCGTGTCAATGTCCGAGTCAAAGGCGATGGACCTTTGGATGGTATATTGGTCGATGCCGGTTTAGATGGAACCGTGCGCGGCTATGTCGGCAACCCATCTGCGGAATTGCCTCCAAATGCCAAAGGTAAGTTAGATGTTGGGGGTGTTGTTGGCAAAGGGTTTTTGTATGTAGTGCGCGATATCGGCTATGGCTACCCTTATTCGAGTACCGTTGAACTTGTTTCTGGCGAAATCGGCGATGATGTTGCTCATTATTTAGTCAGTTCCGAACAAACTCCCTCGGGGTTGATTGTGGGTGTGTTTGTAGAATCAAGTGGTGTCACGTCTGCTGGTGGATTGTTAGTGCAAGTTTTGCCAAAAGCTGCTCGTGATGAAGCTCTTGTGGAAACGCTCGAATCTAGAATGGCTGCACTGTCAGATTTTACTCGATTGATGCAAGCGGGTAAGACTCTGCCAGAAATTTTTCAAGATTTGATGGGCGATATGGGACTTTCGATCTTTCCGGAAACTCAGATGCTACGCTTTCATTGTGGTTGCTCCTTCGACCGCGTGTTAGGGGCACTGAAAATTTTAGGGCAAGATGAGTTACAGGATATGATTGTTAAGGATAATGGTGCTGAGGCTACTTGCGAGTTCTGCGGTAACGTTTACCAAGCAACTCAAGACGATTTAGCCCAATTGATTGTCGATCTACAAATGGATTCAGCCTCGGGTTAAGGTATAAATTTGAACTTTTATTTGTGCCGATTAATGGTATCAGTGGAGATATGATGGTGCAGGAGCTAGCTTTTTATTGAGGAGAAAGTTACTATTGGCAACAAAGTGAATTTCGATCTCAAACGGTCGCTATAAAACTAATTTGGTGTGAGAGATGACAGAAGGGGATATTCCAAAAAGTTGGTCAAAAGCCACAGGAAAAAAGTCAGTTCCAGTGACAAGATTATCCCGTAAAGATTTGCAGGAAGCGAACGCTCGTGTCCCAAGTTCCGGTTCGACCTCTAAGACTGTGAAACAGCAAAAAGGAAGTAAATCGGAGAAAGTGGATTTGGAACGTCAGTCGCAAGCTGCGGAATCGGCACAAGGCTCCGGATTGCCGCGTTGGACAAAAAGTTGGCTGCTATGGGCATCAATGCTGGCGATTGTGCCCAGTGCGATCGCCATTGTGGCTACTCTAATGCTCCTGAAGTCGCCTTCAGCACCCAATTGTCCGGCGATTTTTTGGCCGCTTGCGAGTGCTTCAGTACGGTTGCATTGCGCTCAGTTAGCTGCTTCTAAGCAAACAGTCAATGACTTGTTGCAGGCGATCGCACTCGTCAAACAACTTCCGGAAAATCATCCTTTGCGGGCTGAGGTTGAGCGCTTTTTAGAGGAATGGTCGCAGGATATACTCACGCTTGCCGACCAAAGTTTTCAAGCGGGTCAACTTGATGAGGCGATCGCAACTGCGAAACGCATTCCCGATGACATGGCTGCATATAAATTAGTGAACGAAAGAATTGACAAATGGCAGTCGATATGGTCAAAGGGCGAAGGTATTTATAAAGAAGCCGAAGATTCAATGCGTAACGAACGCTGGCAGCAAGCATTTATGACTGCCTCGCGGCTATTACGTATAGATAATCAATTCTGGGAAACAACTAAGTACCAGCAGTTAAATAACTTAATTACAAAATCGCGTGAAGACGGCGACAAATTAATAAAAGCTGAAGATTTAGCGAAAGGCGGTTCGGTAGACAATTTACTCAAAGCCATTAAAATCGCCGAATCAATTGGTGCAGATAGCTACCTCTACCAAAAAGCGCAGTCGGCAATTCCGCTATTTGGTCGCCAGATATTCGATATAGCTCAGAAAAAACTTGATAATCGAGATGCCGATGAGGCGATTTCGATTGCCCAGCAAATCCCTGTCAGTGCCGGGATGCAACTCGAAACCGAAGACTTTATTGCCATTGCCGAGGCACAGCGTAATGCTTGGGTAGGTACAGTATCGGGATTAGAAGCCGCGATCGCCCAAGCACAGCAAATCCAAACCGAGCGTCCGGTGTACCAAAAAGCACAACAGCTTATTGCTCGCTGGCAGCTAGAAATCCAGGATGTGGCGCGTTTGGAGAAAGCACGGACGCTGGCAAGTCAGGGAACAGTAACCGATTTAACAGCAGCAATAGCGGAAGCACAATTAGTACCAGTTAACAACCCGCGTTCGAGAGAAGCAAGACGGGAAATTGGGCGTTGGGTAGGGCAGGTACAAACAATCGAAGACCGTCCATTTATGGACCGTGCCGACCAGTATGCGTTGATTGAAGATGTGAGTTCGCTGCAAGCAGCAATCACCGAAGCGAGTCTAATTCGACGCGGACGGGCATTATATCCGGAAGCACGCAAGAAAATTGTGGCTTGGACGGCAACAATTGAGCGCATTCAAGACCAGCCTTATTTGGATCGGGCAAGGGAATTAGCACGCAGTGGCGATTTACCCGCAGCGATTCAAACTGCGCGGCAAATTACGGGTAATCGATCGCTTTCGGGTGAAGCCGAAGCTGCAATTGGTGATTGGACTCTGCAAGTTAATGCCCGTGAAAACTGGAACAAAGCGCGAGAAATTGCCCTCAGAGGCACTTCCAGTTCGCTTTCTGAAGCAATTCGCTTGGCTTCTCGCGTTCCGGAAAGTAGCCCTTTACGTAATGATGTTAACCCCGCAGTTGACCAATGGAGTCAGCAGATACTCGATATTGCGCGATCGCAAAGTGAATCAGATATCGAACGGGCGATCGAAACTGCGCGACTTGTTCCGCGTTATACTTCAGCTTACAGTTCCGCACGCGAGCAAATTCGCGCTTGGCGAGAATTGCTTGCCCCAGAACCGGAACCAACCGAACAACCTCAAGATTCAAGTACCCCTATTGAGCAAGAGACTTCCAATTAAAAAAAATCTAAATTTACGATCGGATTTATCTAAATATATTAAGAACGGTACAGTAAAGCTGCACCCTTCTTTTTGTATTAGAATCTACATGGGTGAAATTATCCGAAATTTCGGCATATCTTAGAGCGGGTTGTCGAGTACACTAGTACTTAGTCCATCAAAAGTTTT
The DNA here is from genome assembly GCA_964242965.1 of uncultured Calothrix sp. Classification (GTDB taxonomy): domain Bacteria; phylum Cyanobacteriota; class Cyanobacteriia; order Cyanobacteriales; family Nostocaceae; genus JANNFJ01. The sequence continues at coordinate 15,293 of CAXTCQ010000118.1, forward strand.
ATTCACCACTGATTGACACCGATCGCGCTCCCGCTGACCCTTGACCATGAGCATCTCCCAACCCCCTCTCAAATCCGCTACAGTCGAACGTCGTCGTGAAAACGATTGGCGGTTATTTTTACGATTAGTGCCTTATGCAAAGCGTCACAAACGGTTGCTAGCTGGATCGATGTTGCTGCTTGTGCCCTTGGCGATCGCAAATGCTTTACAACCATTACTAATTGGACAAGCTATTTCGCTAATTCGCAACGAACCGAGTACTTATGCATTCTTCAAGCGGGATACATTGCTTCAAGGATTGCAAATCATTGAAATTTTGTTGCTGATAACCGTATTAATACAGCTTTTACTTCAAGGTTTTCAGGGATATCTCGTACAAAAGGTCGGACAAAAAATTACTGCGGCAATTCGTCAAGATTTGTTTCAGCACGTTACATCGCTAGCTGTCAGGTTTTTTGACCGGACTCCCGTAGGTAAACTAATCACTCGGTTAACGAGCGATGTCGAAGTATTGGGTGATGTCTTTTCTACCGGGGCAATTGGTATTGTTGCCGATTTATTTTCGATGCTGGTGATTGCAGCGTTCATGTTTTCGATTCAGTGGCAACTCGCAATATTATTAATTTTGATGGTTGTACCAGTTGCTGCACTAATTATTTACTTTCAGCAACAGTACCGCAAAGCTAACTATAAAGCGAGGGAAGAACTTTCAGTATTGAATTCGCAACTGCAAGAAAACATTACTGGTATCAATGTTGTGCAGTTGTTCCGCAGGGAAAAATTTAATAGTCAGTTATTTCGGAAAACGAATGCAGGATATGTTAGCGAAGTTGACCGAACTATCTTTTTTGATTCGTCGGTTTCGGCAACTTTAGAATGGATTGCCTTGATTGCGGTTGCGGGGGTGTTATGGGTAGGTGGTTGGTTGCTGTTAGAAAAACAATTAACGTTTGGGATATTATCGTCGTTTGTGTTTTACGCACAACGATTGTTTGAACCATTACAGCAATTTGCGGAAAAATTTACCGTCATCCAAGCGGGTTTTACTGCGATTGAACGGGTTAACGATATTTTAGACGAACCGATCGAAATCCGCGATATTCCCCAGGATTCACGGAGACAACCTAACTTACGTCAACAATCTAATAATGAATTTGGCTACATTGACGAAATTATCGAAACTCTCGACTCCAAAGCTACAGACACTAAACGCGGTGAAATTAGATTTGAGCATGTTTGGTTTGCTTACAAAGACGATGATTACGTTATTAAAGACCTAGATTTTATCATTCATCCCGGCGAAAAGATTGCTTTAGTCGGTCCAACTGGTGCGGGAAAAAGTTCGATTATTAGGTTGCTATGTCGTCTTTACGAACCTAGTAAAGGACGCATTCTCGTCGATGGAATCGATATTCGCAATTTACCTCAAGCTGAATTGCGTCGCTATATGGCAGTAATCTTACAAGACGGGTTTATTTTTGCAGGGGATGTCAAAGGTAATATCACCTTGGGTGACGGTTACACTTTTGAAGAAGTCCAAAAAGCTGCCGAAAGGACGAATGTTTCTCAGTTCATCGAACAACTTCCCCAAGGCTACCATACCCAATTGCGCGAACGCGGTACGAATCTTTCTTCCGGTCAAAAACAGCTTTTAGCATTTGCCCGTGCAGCTATCCGCGACCCGCAAGTATTAGTATTAGATGAAGCGACTGCTAGTTTAGATGTAGGAACGGAAGCTTTAGTTCAATCTGCTTTAAACGAGCTTTTAATCGAACGGACTGCAATTATTATCGCGCACCGTCTTTCGACTATCCGCGATGTAGACCGAATTTTTGTCCTCAAGCGTGGTGAATTAATCGAACAGGGTAGCCATGATGAGTTGGTGCTTCAGGGAGGACTTTATGCGACGTTGCACAATTTGCAAATGTTGGGGAGTTAGTCCATGTAGAGACGCGTTCGCTGAAAGCGTTCCCGCAGGGTAATTTCGCGTCTCTTATTAAGTTAAGAGTTAGTAGTTGGTCTACACCTTATGAACTAGTGGGATAAGCTATGTGGGAAGATGAAATCTTAGACGAAATCCATCGAATTCGTGAGGAACACGCGAAGTCTTTTAATTATGACTTAAAGGCGATCTGTGAAGATTGGCGAAAAAAGCAGGCGCAAAGTGGCAGGCATTTTGTCACTTTATCTTGTGAGCAGCTGTCTAACACAGGGTTGGAGGCGAAAGTAGAAGAGCCTTCTGTTGAAGTCGATAAACAATCTACGTCGGCTTAACTACTAACGAGCAGCAGGTAATAGAAGTTGGGTTTCAATTGCACCTTGCCAAACCTGTAGAATCAGAATTAGTGCGAGCGATCGCACGATAAACCCTTGGTCGTACTTAATTAGACCTGATATCGAGCGGTTCAAAGGTAAAGTTGTGAGTATTGATGACGTTGAAAAAGCGAGTTTTTCAGAACCAAGTTACCTTTACCGTGCTGATGATAACTATAAAAACGGTGATTCAATCGGATTTGAACTAGATAGCGAAGAAGTTATAGAAGCGGATATTCAAAATCCGATGGATCATGTTTTTAATAAAGAATCTGGACAAACGAGTAGGTATATATCTTTTTCCAATGCTATCTCTGTTAAGGGTAGTGGTGGAGCTAAAAAATTTACCAAAAATAATAAAATATTTAAAGTTTCTACAGAAGCACTTCAGGAATTAGAAGCGGAAGGTAAAATCAGAATATACAGTTCCGAACAAGCTGCGGAAATAATTAGACAAAATCCTAAGAAAAAAATTAATAGGGAAGCGAATAATATTAAAACTGCAATGGAAAAAAATGGAGAAATTCTTATTGAAGGACAAATTCCGGGTAATCTTATAGTCTGGGTAAAGTAAAACCGCTAAGATATCTAATATGGATGAACTACAAACAGCTTTAAAAGAACTACATAACCAAAATCCTGATATTCGAGAGTTAGCACTAGATAAAATAGGTACTCTCAAACCTGATAATGCTTTTGAAATTATATTTCCTTTTCTAGCTGATATTAACCCCGAAGTACGCGGTACAGGAGCTTGCAATTTAGGGGAGATTAATGATAGTCGAAGTATACTATATCTAATTGATTTAGCTCGAAAAGACCCTGAAGAAAAGGTGCGTAGCGAAGCTTTATCGGCTTTAGAGAATTATGAAGATCCGGAAATATTAGCCTGTTTAATTGATGAAGTTTATCAAGACAAGAAATCACGCAGACCTCGACAAATAGTTGCACAACAACTTCAAAAGTACGATGAAGAAAGGTCAGTTGATACCTTAAGTTATCTATTACTAGAAGACGAAGATGTTTATGTGCGTATTTTTGCAGCAGACTCGCTTTTAAAACTTAATCGGACTCGGTTATATCAAGTTTGGAAACAAGCTATGGAGGATGAAAGTACGTATGTAAAGGAAGTTGCAAATAAAGCGATCGCAAATTTACAGAATTCTGGAGAATTACTCGAAGCAGGTTAAAAAATTTATTATAAAATATCAAATAAAATGACACGCTTTATTCATGACCAGTTTGCTAAAGATTATTTAGAAGCATTACTTAAATCTTATGGTGAAGTGCAAGCACCCCTGCGTGTTGCGTGACTAGGTAAGGGAAATTGATGTTTTGTTTACTCCTAATGATGAGCATTCTGGTCGATCAAATCTTGGATTGTTAGGAAAATTTGCCCATTATCTGGGGAAAGGAGCAACTCAAGGGGTCGAATGGTTGCCGATAGTATTATTTGATGGCAGAGTATTTAAGGACAGCTATCGTCGCTATTCATCAGCTTCCAACTACTACAGAGACGTTATGGTTAAGACTCCTGGGTAGAGGAACAGTACAAAAAGTAGCAATTAATGAATTAGAAGCGTTACCATTAAATCACCCACATTACCAAGCAACCTTGGAACAGCTTTATAACTCGCAGCAGAATCTAGCTGTAAATCAAAATATAGATAAGGATGTAGTGAGGAGTTAGTTATGCGATTATATTATCTAAAATTAATTTAAAATAACATGTGGTTAGTTGCAGTTTTTGTCTGTCTCGGTTGGGTATTATCTTTATGTTTACATGAATTTGGTCATGCAATTACAGCTTATTGGGGTGGTGATACTTCCGTTAAAGATAAGGGATATCTCACTTTAAACCCTTTCAAGTATACCGACCCAGGTTTAAGCTTATTCATGCCTTTATTATTCCTACTTTTGGGTGGTTTTGCCTTACCTGGTGGGGCAGTTTATATTGATACGAGTAAATTACGAAATCGCTGGTGGAATAGTGCGGTTTCAGCAGCGGGTTCAGTTAGTAATATTTTATTTGTTTTCGGATTAGCTGGAATATTTCATTTAATTTGGAAACCAGAATCTATAAAGGATGAAAATTGGTTTTTGGCAAGTTTAATTACTAGTATTGCTTATTTAATCTTCCTAAACTTATATATTGTCGTAATTAATTTACTACCAATTCCAGGGATTGATGGATATGGAATTATTCAACCTTGGTTACCGCAAGCTATCGATAAAAAATTGAGTAAGGTCGGTCAATACGGTATCTGGATTTTAATTGCCTTATTATGGTTTTATCGTCCGTTTAATCTATTTTTACGCTCTTTGGCTGATAATGCGATCGCATTCCTGCAAATTCCTAATTCGCTTGTCGATACTGGTGGTGTATTATTCGGTTCGTATGCGCGATATTTAGTTTTGGGACTAATTTTGATTCTGTGGTTATTCCGCGATAAAAGTAAAGATGTTTATCGTCGCGGAACTCAACTGATTTCGCAACGCAAATACGAAGATGCAGTTAAAACTTTTGATAAAGCTATCGAGAAAGAACCAAATTATTACCGTGCTTGGTTGATGCGAGGTTATGCGCTTTATTGTTTGGAACGTTTCGATGATGCACTAACTTCTTACGATAAAGCGCTCGAATTAAAACCCGATTCTGCTGATGTTTGGTACTATAAAGGTATTATTTTCAAAGATATTGATAAAATAGACGCAGCATTTGATTGCTATAACAAAGCATTAGAAATCAACCCCAAATACTCAGAAGCATTGACCGACCGAGGACAGATATTTTATCAACAGGAAAATTACGAACAAGCGCTAGCTGATTTTAACTCTTCTACCGAGTTAAATACCGATTATACCGAAGCTTGGCAATGGAAAGCCTATACATTAGAACAATTAAATTACAATCAAGAAGCTATTGCAGCATATCAGCGAGTATTACAACTACAACCACGTTCTGAAGTTTGGTCAAACTTAGCAACTCTACTCGAAAAAACATCCGAGTACGAAACTATCATCGCACTGTACGACCAAAAACTAAGGACGCAACCTGAAGACCCCAAAATCTGGAATCGTCGGGGTTTGATTTTACAGCAACTCGAACGTAATAATGAAGCTAAAACTTCATTCAATCAAGCTATAACAAATTGTGAAAGAATACTTAAACGCACAGAAGATGCTGATACCTGGTTTCAAAAAGGTTTAGCGTTGACATTATTGCAGAAACATGCAGATGCAATCGTTGCTTATGACCAAGCGATCGCAATTCAACCTAATGCAGAAACTTGGTACAATCTGGCTTGTTGCTACGCACGGCAAAATAACCCAGAACGTGCCATCCAAAGTTTACAAAAAGCAATTAATTTTGACTCGCAATACCAAAAACAGGTAAAAACTGACTCCGATTTTGATGCGATTCGAGAATATCCTTCATTCCAAACCTTACTCGCAGAAGAAAAGTAGATAGACGCACAATAAATACTATCAAGTTGTACAACTACAAACTTTCTGGGAAGCTAACCACAAACTAGTAACAGCATACTTGGCAAATACTGATTCATGTGCTGCACCGCACGAACCTTTAAGTTCAACAGTTCTGGCATTATCTTTAACTAACTGCGCTTGATGACAATATACCGAACCGTCGGGTTTTTCAAACGTTAATTCTGCCAAGATATTAGTTGCATCTAAATTTTGCTCAATAATTCTACCTGCAACTTTGTAATTAAACCAATCCCACCCATAACGATAAATTAAATCTCGTTCCAAAACTTGGATTTCAGGTGGCAAAAGTCCCCAACCTCGATAAACTTTATTCAAACATTCAAGATTTCCCGAACGAGTCAAAATCGCTTTAAACGAATCTTGTTCTAACGCACCATAATATCTACCTTCGGGTAAATCAATAGCAGTCGGTGCAAACCGATGTCCCCCGAAATGCGTCGTTTTCCAAATTCGCACATTATTCAAACCCAAATTATCGATTGTGTCCGCTGCATGGAAGTAAAAAGGATTACCATACCGCGAACAGCACTTGTCGTGACTGCCGTGCGTACAAACTAATATATCCCTAGTTATACTTGTATCCACTTCATAATTAGGAAGACTAGCCCATAACCATTTTCTAATAATTGGTGCAGCCTGTTCGATATTCGGCAAACTAAATTCTTGCTTGCAGTAACCGCTTCCCAAACCTTCTTTTCGCTGATAAATTAGAAGTGTCGTGCGGTTAACTTTATGCGACAAGTTATTCGCAATTAAAAGAAACTTAATTGGTAATTTTGCTCGTTTGACTTCTTCTACCAACTGTTTTAAGTTATTCGGAACCCATTTAGAGTTAAAAGCATCCGACATCCAAGGTGGAGGACATTCAACTAATATATAGGTTTGATGATTGGCAGCGCTGCCAATTACATCTTCTCCTACATTTCGTGAATTATCGGAACAAAAGAAATTAGTCATTATCTTGTACTGAATGATTAAACTTTGGACAAAAAAGGATTTTACTTTCTAATGGTGGTATCAAATTACCCCCTGCATCAAACCGATATGCCTTCATCGTCAACTTGAAAAAACCCAGGATTCCAAATCATTTATATCGTCTACTGCAAATTTATCTTGATAAAATAAAAATTACAATTCTTTAAACAATTTTTTAGTAATCTCCTCAGCAATAAGCGCAATAATTTTTATTCATTTTTTTTATCTGTAAAAATACGATGTCCGCTTTTAGTAAATCGGTAACACCGACGAAAATGGATTCTGGACTACGACTGCAATAGACAATCCCCCTTACTAACCATTTTTGAATATTTTTTTACTGCTAGAAATCTATCTAAGGTTACATAATACTCAAAAATCTCAGTATATTTTTAAATACAATACATTAATAGTCAAAGTTTTCACGTAAATTCACTCGTTGAAGATTTGAAGATTAAATAACATAGATTCAAAACTGTCTATCGATAACATTGGCTTTTATGAATTAATAGTTCAATTAAAAAGCAATCTTGTCGATTATGTATTTAGAATTAAGCTCAAACTCTAAGGATTTCCAATCAAAAATATCCAATTTTATTGTAGCTATATGCATGACATCACTCGTTATATGTATAACAAATGTGCTAGCTATTTACGGGTAGCCACTTCTACCTACTTATGGCAGAAATGGTGCGTAATACGCTTTTATATACCCGACAAATATTGGGTAATTTATTTCTTGGTATTTCCTAAGTATTTAAAGCTTTTCCTAGCTAGGTCGAGAAATAATTCAACGTTTAATACTCAGTACAGAAAAGTAGCTAGAAAGGCCTTTGTGTTTACTTACTTCTAGTAAATCTACGTCGTCTACACTTTTAACTGTAATTTCTTAACCATTTGACAGGTTTCGTGATTTAGGCTCTATTTACACTGTTGCCATCAGCCTCCCGTGAATATAAATAAATATGCGAACTTTAATTATCATCCGACTCTAGCTTAAGTCAATTATAAAAGCAAGCAATTGACAATAATTCTCTATTGCTATCTAGCGAACAAGTAATCCGGAAATTGCTTAAACTCTTATTCAAATAAATATATGGCTAAATAGGCGAACATATAGATAAGAATCTATGTTCATAAAATTTAAAGAATATTTCTCAAAAACTTTAATTAATTTCCGATTGGCTTGCAATACAATATATCAGCACAAAAAGTACCATTTAGCCAAGTATTAATACTTATAAAGTTTGAATTACATAAAGATTTTCAGAAATTATTTCGGTTTATACGTAAACTATGACTATGATTTGTTAAGCTGAAAGCGCTGGTATGAGGAGAATGTCAGCCTTATGCACTGGTTGTTGTCTGGACCGTTGAGTGTAGAGAGAATAACGGTTAAGATTGCAAATTTGCCAAAACCGTTAGATGGTACAACGTTGGTGCAACTGTCCGATCTGCATTACGATGGATTGCGATTATCCGAACGAATGTTAGAACAAGCGATCGCAATTAGTAACGAAGCCGAACCCGATTTAATTTTACTGACTGGTGACTACGTTACCGATGACCCATCCCCAGTCCACGAGCTAGTAATGCGACTCAAACATTTGCGATCGCGTGCTGGAATTTGTGCATCACTAGGCAATCATGATATTTACTACAAGCGATCGCAATCCGAAGTTACCGACGCTTTTACTAGTATCGGCATTCAAGTATTATGGAACAAAATTGCCTACCCATTAGGCAAAGAACTACCAATAGTCGGACTCGCTGATTATTGGTCGGGAGAATTTACCCCTGGGACAGTACTAGACCAACTCGACCCTGCGCTTCCTCGTATCGTTTTATCGCATAACCCTGATACAGCCGAATTTTTGGAAAAATGGCGCGTCGATTTGCAACTGTCAGGTCATACCCACGGTTCGCAAATCATTATACCCGGCATTGGTCCGGCAGTAATTTATTACAACAAACTAATTCGCAAAATACCCCGCAAAATCCGTAAATACATCCCATTTTTGAGGGGTGGTTGTGCAAAAGTGGTGCGTCATTGGGAATGGTCACAAGGTTTTCATAAAGTCGGCACAAATCAACTTTATGTTAATCGCGGTTTAGGTACTTATCCCCCAGGAAGGCTATTTTGTCCGCCCGAAGTGACGATTATTACTTTAATTAGGGAGTAGGGAATAGGGAAAGAGGGGAAGAGG
>CAXTCQ010000119.1:0-24269 GCA_964242965.1 uncultured Calothrix sp.
ATGAACGATGAAATTCATGTCCCCAAACTTGCGAATTACTCTTCATCATCGGACTATCTTGCGTTGCTGTTGCTTGTCGATAACCTAATGTTAGACGCTTACCCATTGTTGCAGTTGATGCTATAGTACCAACCATTTGATAAGACTTTTCTGAAAAATCGACTATTTGCTCGCATAGATACATTAAACCTCCACATTCCGCATAAGTTGGCATTCCAGCTTGAATTGCCTCCCTGACAGCAAACAACGCTTGGTGATTGCTAGCTAATTCTTCGGCAAATACTTCTGGAAAACCACCACCAAAGTACAATCCTTGGATATTTGCGGGTACTGTATCCTGTAGAGGACTCCAATCGACTAATTCTGCACCAAGATTTTCGAGTATATCTAAATTGTCGGGATAGTAAAAATTAAAAGCCGAATCTCGTGCGATCGCAATCCTAATTTTCGATTCTATTTTTTCTGCTCGGATGGGGATTGCATCAATACATTTATTTTCCAACAACGGCAATAATTGTTCCCAATCAAAGCTGGTTTTTGCCAGTTCCGCTAGTTGGTCAATAACTGCATTGAGATTTTCCAATTCAGCAGTGGGAATTAAACCCAGGTGTCTGTCGGGAATCGTAATATCATCTTGACGACGCAATACACCTAAAATAGGTAATTGTAAAGGTTCTAATGCAGAACTTAATAATTCCAAATGGCGATCGCTTCCCACCCGATTCAGGACAACACCAGCAATATTAATTCTAGGGTCAAAAGTTTTGTAACCGTGTGCGATCGCAGCAATCGAACGCGACAAGCGACTGCAATCTAACACCAGCACAACAGGTAAATCTAAAAGTCGTGCTATATGTGCGGTACTTGCATAATCGGATGTACCCCCAGCACCATCAAACAATCCCATCACTCCTTCAACTAGCGAATATTCAGCAACGCTGCTATGAATGCTAAAACATTGCTGTACGTAGGATTCAGAAGTGAGAACCGGGTCAAGATTGCGACAGGGACGACCCGTAACGTAGTGATGAAACATCGGGTCGATGTAATCGGGACCAACCTTAAACGATTGCACTCGATGACTGCGCTGTTTCAAAGCTGCTAATAATGCCAAAGTGACAGTAGTTTTCCCCGTACCGCTACGTTCCCCTGCTATAACAATTGCCATATTAATCTAAATGTAAAAAAGAAGAGTTAATAATTATACCCCCTTCTTTGCGCCTTTGCGTCTCTGCGCGAGAAAAATCTTTTTCCATAACCACCAAACAGTATAATTATAAAATTCATAAATTTATTTTGTACCTTATATGCATCGTCTAGCTACAACACCAGGAGGCTGGAATCCATCAGCAGAAGGGCTGATATTTGTCGAACAAGAACCTGCTCCAATTATTATTATTACTGCCGCTGATACTGATATTCAAACTTTAGCTGCTGCTGCGAGTAAATTACCTGTTGGTTTTCCTCAGTTACGGGTGGTGAATCTATTACAACTTCAACAACAATTGACGATTGATAGCTATGCGGAAGATGTGTTAAGTAAAGCAGAAGTTATTATTCTCAGATTAATTGGTGGTAGTGCTTATTGGAGTTATGGTTTGGAGGTTGTTGAGGAGACGGTTATTGCGAATGGGATTAAGTTGATTGTTTTACCTGGGGATGAACGTCCTGACCCGAATTTGATTAGTCACTCGAATCTTTCTTTGGTTGATGTTGATTGTATTTGGCGGTATTTTAATGAGGGTGGGGTTGAGAATTATCTTAATTGTTTAAAGTTTGTTGCCACAAGTTTTCTTGATGGAGGTTATGGTTTTAATGTTCCTCAGTCGGTTCCTCGTGTGGGAGTATATAATTTGGAGAAAAAAACCACAGAGGACGCAGAGGACGCAGAGAAAGAGGGGAGAGAGGGGAGAGAGGGGGTTTTTCGGGTTGGAATTATTTTTTATCGCGCTCATTATTTGGCTGGGAATACAAGGGTAATTGATGAAATTTGTCAAGCTTTGGTGGAGAGAAATATTACTGCAATTCCGGTTTTTGTTTCTTCGCTGCGGGAACCGGATGTACAAAGGGAATTATTGAAGTATTGCGGTGATGGGGTTGATTTAATATTGAATACTACGAGTTTTTCTTTGGCTAATTTGGATGCTGAAACTCCGCAGGTGGAACTTTGGGAAAAGCTTGATGTTCCAGTTTTTCAAGTGATTTTGAGTGGTAGTGGTAAGGAACTGTGGGAGTCGGGGTTTGCTGGGTTGACTCCTAGAGATATTGCGATGAATGTTGCTTTGCCTGAAGTTGATGGCAGGATTATTACTAGGGCAGTTTCTTTTAAAGCTTTGAAATCTCAAAATTCTTTGCTGCAAACTGATGTGGTGAATTATGAACCTGTGGAAAACAGGATTAATTTTGTTGCTGATTTGGCTGCTAGTTGGGTTAAGTTGCGTCATACTGTACCAAAAAATCGTAAAATCGCTTTGATTTTGGCTAATTACCCAAATCGTGATGGCAGGATTGCGAATGGGGTGGGGTTGGATACTCCTGCTAGTTGTATTGAAATTTTGAAAGCTTTAAGTTTGGCTGGGTATGATGTCAAGGATATTCCGGAAACTGGGGATGAATTAATTAAGTTACTAACTGCTGGGGTAACTAATGATATTGAAGGGTATGGTTTGCGGGAGGTAAAACAATCTCTCGATTTGGATGCATATAAAGTTGAATTTGATAGTTTGCCTGCATCGGTTCAAGCTGGAATTAATAATCGTTGGGGTTTAGCTGAAGGAATCGAATCATTTCCGATTTCGGGTGTGCAGTTTGGCAATGTATTTGTAGGTATACAACCTGCACGAGGTTACGATCAAGACCCTTCGTTGAATTATCATGCACCCGATTTGGAACCACCTCACAGTTATTTAGCTTTTTATCGATGGGTGACAAAGTACTTTGGTGCAGATGCAATCGTTCATGTCGGGAAGCATGGAAATTTGGAATGGTTGCCAGGTAAAAGTGTTGCTTTATCGGAAAATTGTTATCCGGAAGCGGTATTAGGTGCTATTCCTCATTTATATCCTTTCATTGTTAATGACCCTGGGGAAGGTTCGCAAGCAAAGAGACGTACACAAGCGGTAATTATTGACCATTTGACTCCTCCAATGACTCGTGCTGAGTTGTATGGGGGTTTACATAAGTTGGAGGGGTTGATTGATGAGTATTACGAAGCGGAAAGTTTAGACCCTTCCAGGTTAAAAGCAATAAGCGATCGCATTACTGAGTTAATCGTACAGGAAAATCTACATCAGGATTTGGGGATTGATGCATCTCGTTTGGATGAATCTGCACTTGCTACGTTTTTGAATACTGCGGATGGTTATTTGTGCGAGTTGAAGGAAGCACAAATTCGAGATGGGTTGCATGTTTTTGGTATTTGTCCGCAGGGAAATCAGTTACGAGATTTGATTGTGGCAATTGCAAGAAATCCGAGTATGGGTAGGGTCGGTTTGACTCGTGCTGTAGCTTTCGATTGGATGTTGGATTTTGACCCTTTGGTTACGGATTTTGGTCAAGAGTTTGAATATGGAGTGATTGAACCACAAAGGACACGAAGTACACAAAGGGAAGAGAGGGAAGAGAAGAGAGAAGAGGGGGTTAGAAAGGAGTTTAGGAATTGTCGGATTGTTGGGGATGTGGTGGAGGTGATTGAGGGTTATGCTGCGGATTTAGTGGGTTTAATTATTGATAATGTTGAGATTCCGCAGGTTGGTGATGCCACAAGTAAGGAATTAATCTGGATTCGAGATATTCTACTTCCCAAGTTGAGGCAAACTGACCAAGAAATTATCAATTTATTAAGGGGATTAGATGCGAAGTATGTGGCAAGTGGTGCGTCGGGTGCTCCAACTAGGGGAAAACCGGAGGTATTGCCTACGGGTAGAAATTTTTACTCGGTTGATATTCGTGCGATTCCTACAGAAACTGCTTGGGATGTCGGTAGTAAAGCTGCGTCCGCTTTAATCGAAACATACAGTCAGGAACATGGGGAATATCCGCAAACTCTGGGTTTATCGGTTTGGGGTACTTCGACGATGCGAACGGGTGGAGATGATATTGCCGAAGCGTTAGCTTTACTTGGTGTTAAACCTGTTTGGGATGGTGTTTCCAGAAGAGTTATTGATTTTGAAATTTTACCCGTTTCAATTTTGGGTCGTCCCCGTGTTGATGTAACTTTGCGAATATCGGGTTTTTTCCGCGATGCTTTTCCGAATTTGATTGATTTATTTGATAGTGCTGTAAATGCGATCGCTAATTTGAATGAAACCGAAGAACAAAATCCTCTAGCTGCGAAGGTGAAAAGTGAAAGCGAAATTTGGCAAAGTCAAGGTTTAACGGGGGAAGAAGCAACTCGACGTGCTTCGTATCGAGTTTTTGGTTCCAAACCAAGTGCTTATGGTGCTGGTTTACAAGGTTTGATTGAATCGCAAAATTGGGAAAACCAAGAAGATTTAGCTCGTGCTTATATTAATTGGAGTGCTTACGCTTATAGTAGTTCTTCATCTGGTACATCTGCACCTGAAGCTTTTAGTCAGCGATTGGGTAGTATGCAGATTGTTTTGCAAAACCAAGATAATCGAGAACACGATATTTTAGATTCCGACGACTACTATCAGTTTCAAGGTGGTTTGACTGCTGCGGTGAAGTCTATATCTAAGAAAGTCCCGGAAACTTACTTTGGTGATAATTCCCAAACTCAAAATCCAAAAATTCGCAAGTTGAATGAAGAAATTACCCGTGTTTACCGTTCCAGAGTTGTAAATCCCAAATGGATAGCTGGTGCAATGCGTCACGGTTACAAGGGTGCTTTTGAAATGTCAGCTACTTTAGATTATCTATTTGCTTTTGATGCGACAGCAAACTGCGTAGAAAATTTTATGTATCAGGGGATTGCCGATGCTTATTTATTTGATGCGAAAGTACAGGAATTTATTCAAGAAAAGAATCCTTGGGTGTTAAGAGATATGGCAGAAAGATTATTAGAAGCAAATCAACGGGGGTTATGGGAAAATGTAGAGGAAGTAACTTTAGATAAATTACGCTGTTTGGTTAATGAAGCTGAAGGAGTTATTGAAGGACAAACGTGAATATAATATCAGAGGGAATGACCGCAGAGACGCAGAGTACACGGAGGAAGAGGGAAGAGAGAATAAAAGTTAGAAAAATGTCGGATATTAATAAATACGATACCATTCTCCTTCGGAGAGGCTCCGCTTTCCGATGATGGTTGCCAAGAGTATCACAGTTGGCAAACCAGTTGTTTAAATCTCTCCCCCTCTTCCTCTGTATACTCTGTGACTCTGTGGTATTTTTAAAAAACCTTTTGCATCTCAAATACTATATAGTTACATCCATTAATCTCTAACTTATGCAAAATTGGCAACAACTAATCAACCAATACATGAGTGAATATACCTTAGAACAAAGAAAATCATGGTATAGCAATGCAGCAGATGCTTATAATAAAACTAGACCGCGCTATCCCCAAGAAGTAATTTCTCGTGTTATCGAATTAACTCAATTATCCCCCAATACTAATATTCTCGAATTAGGATGCGGTCCCGGTACAGCAACGACATCGTTTGCTAAACTCGGATTTTCCATGACCTGTCTCGAACCAAGTTCAGAAGCTTGCGAAATTGCCCGACAAAACTGCATCCAATATCCAAATGTCGAGATTATCAATACCACCTTTGAAGAATGGGAATTGACATCTACATATGATGCTGTTCTTGCTGCAACCTCTTTTCATTGGATTTCACCCGAAATTAGATATATTAAAACGGAGAATGCATTAAAACCAAATGGTTCTCTCATTTTACTGTGGAATATTGCATTCAAACCCCAAGATGAAGTTTACCAAATACTGCATGAAGTCTATCAGCGAGAAACTCCATCTTTACCTTCAAAACTGTATTACGATAGAGAAACTCATTTATCTGAACTTGCCAAGTTTGGACAAGCTATACTCGATTCCGGTTTGTACCACAATTTAACATCCGAACATTTTTCCTACGAACTCACGTACACTATTGATGATTATCTAGCACTTTTAGGTACTTCCTCACCTTGGATTACCTTAGAATCACACCAGCGAGATTCCTTATTTACAAGTTTGAAACAAGAATTAGAAATAAACTGGGGAAAAAGCTTTCAAGTACCGTGTCTTGCTAGCTTTCATATTGCGGAAAAACTTTAGTGAAATATTTAATTATTAAGATGGTGCGTTACGCTTACAGCTAACGCACCCTACAAAATTCTTTAAATTTCTTTCCTTTGCGACCTTTGCGTGCTTTGTGGTTCATTTTCTTAATTTCTGATGAAACGAGTATTAATTCTCGGTGGTACGGGAGATGCAACACAACTAGCAGCAAAAGCTGCAACTATCCCCGTTGAAATAATCTCCTCCCTTGCTGGACGCACCACCAATCCGATATCCCCAGCAGGAAATGTCCGCATCGGTGGTTTTGGTGGTCAAACTGGATTAACTGACTATATAAAACAGATGAACATTGATATATTAATCGATGCAACTCATCCCTTTGCCGCACAAATATCATTCAACGCTGCGATCGCAGCAACCGATACAAATATCCCCCGCTTAATGTTGATTCGTCCAACTTGGAAAAAACAACCAGGTGACATATGGATTGAAGTTGATAGCGTTGAATCCGCAGCAGCTACATTACAAAATCATGCTAAAAAAGTGTTTTTAACGGTAGGTAAACAGCAACTTCCAGCTTTTGCCAAGCTTTCCGACATCTGGTTTATAATGCGATTAATTGAACTACCTCTTCCTAGTACTGCCGTACCACAGGGGATATTCCTATGCGATCGCGGTCCCTTTTCACTCGACAACGAACGAGAAATTCTCCTTAAATACAATATCGATACCATCGTTAGTAAAAACAGTGGTGGTGATGCGACAATAGCCAAAATTATTGCTGCACGAGAGTTTGGAATTCCCGTAGTTATGGTCAATCGTCCCCCGACACCACCAGGAGAGAAGGTAAGCAATGCTGACGAAGCATTAATTTGGTTACTTAAAAAGTTAGATAATTATTGAAAAACCTTATGAAAGCATCAATTGCATCCAAATTAGTTACCTTTGAGGAATTTGCCGAGTCCTACCCAAACGACGGGGCACGTTATGAACTACACAAAGGAGTAATTGTAAAAATGGCTCAACCAGTCGGCTACCATGAAAATGTTATTGGATTTTTGGCAGTACAAATAGGCTTTCAACTCTTGCAAATGGGACTTCCGTACCGTATTCCCAAAACAGCACTAGTCAAAACTCCCGAATCTACTTATTCTCCCGATATTTTGTTATTAAATCATGACAATATCGTTTCGGAACCCTTGTGGAAAAAGTATTCGACCGTTACTCAAGCAGCTTCGGTTCCTTTAGTAATTGAGGTGGTTAGTACCAATTGGCGAGACGATTACCACGACAAATTTGGGGACTACGAAGAAATGGGCATCCCCGAATACTGGATTGTAGATTATGCGGGGTTGGGAAGACGCGATTTTATTGGCATTTTATTTAAATTAAAGTTTATATAAGTTATTTGTATAAGTTATCTAGGAATCGAAAACATATATTTGCATCTTGTGCTTTTGACGTAGGTATGAAACTAAAAAATCTTGACTTTAACAATCAAGATTAGCTCAAATATTTCAAAAGTTAAAATCAGTTTTCATAGTATGTCTCTAAAATATTCTATTCGTTAAATAACCATTCATCCTTTATTTACAGGTTCAACCAACCCAGCAAACCCTTTTCAGTCAGGACTTCCACCACAACGAGAGCAACAAACCCAATCATTGCCAAACGTCCATTCAATTTCTCTGCATAGGGGGTAAAGCCAAATCTAGGAGTGCTGTCAATATAAACCTTGGGTTGAATTGCAACCTTATTTAGCTGACCTCTTTCGTTCATTGCAAAGCCTTTACCTGTCATCTTTTTTTCCTTTTTTTTGCTATGTAACAGAATATAACTCGATGTAAAGTTTTTTTGCAATAGCTTGACATGGCGGATTGATAGTATAATCCGTACTTGACATCTACTCAATAAGCTAAGTCTACATATAATTTAATACTTTGCTAATTATTCCTACAACTCCTGCTGCTACCAACGGTACAGTCAAATTGTCTGTACCATAGGGCGATACTGCTTCAACAAATGTTGCGGCACCTGCACTTACGAATGAAGCAATAACTATCTGCCACATTTCCCACGGTAGCGAATATGGACTTAAAGATGAACCTGGTAACAGCTTTAGTACTAGGAAAACTACTGCTGCACTAACTACAAACATTACCCCTGAACCTTCCCAAGACTTAATACTCTGTCCGCATCGATATTTATGCTGACCGTATGATTTACCAATTAACGCGGCACCAGCATCACCCCAAGTCATTGCCATTATACCTGCAACGGCAATTGGCACTTGGTCTCTAAATAACGGACGCCAAAATACCGCAAATAATAGCGTTATCGAAATTGCAAAGTAGACAGTACCGGGTGATGAGTTAGAAGAATCCAGCGCACGAATAACTCGGTAACGATACAATAGGAAATTTATAAAAATAAACGAAGCGAAGGGAATTATTCCAACTTGCCAGGTATCAAATAGTGCCAAAATACCAAAAATCCACATTCCAGCACCGATATGTAAAAATTTTCGTGTCAAATCGGGTTGGATACCACCGATTCGTTGCAGCGCTTCGCCAACTAACAGTAATGTTATAGCGTAGGCATAAGAAATACCAAGACCAACAATATTACTGACAGCCATACCTATCCCACTACCACTTTTCAAATTCCCGATCGCCACTCCAAGAAGAATTTTACACTAATTCTGAGGATAGCAATCTAGTATGTTTAAGGTTTCACTACTACCCATTGCGTTACAGGTGCCATTGCTTTCCATCCGAGAAATTTACCAATCGGTTCCGCACGTTGAATTGCAATCCGGGTCAACTCTCCACCCACTAACTCATGCCATTGAAATAATTTTTGTTCACCTTCAATTGTGACAACATTGGCAACCAAACGTCCTCCGGATTTCAAAGCTTGCCAGCAAATATCGAATAACCCTGTTGCTGTCACTCCTCCACCAATAAAAATTGCATCGGGTTGGGGTAAGTCGTTTAAAACCGATGCTGCTTTTCCCTCGATAATTTGAAGATTTGGTGTACCCAATGTCAGAGCATTCTCAGCAATATATTGTAACCGAGAAGGATTTTGTTCGATGGCAATAGCACGACATCGAGAATGCGATCGCATCCACTCGATCGATATGGAACCGCAACCAGCACCAATATCCCAAAGCAATTGTCCGGGAATTGGTGCAAGTGCTGTTAAGGTTACGGCTCGAACTTCACGCTTCGTTAATTGTCCGTCGTGATGGTAAGCTATATCTGGCAATCCCGGTAATCTCGGTAAAGCGATAATTCCCGCTTCGGCAATACAATTAACGGCAACGACGTTTAAATCCGCAAATTCATCATTTATATTGGCATTAAATTCAATGATGCGTTCGTAATCTCCACCCATCCGTTCCAAAACGGTAATTTTACTTTTACCAAAACCGCGTTTCCTTAAAATATCTGCGACAACAGCAGGTGTATTTTTCCCTTCACTCAAAATTAATAACTTTGCTCCTGGATATATGTAAGATTCGAGTAAAGCAGGAGGACGACTGCACAAACTCAATATTTCCACTTCCGTTAAAGACCATCCCAACCGACTGCAAGCAAGACTAAATGCTGATGGTGCGGGGATAATTATCATTTCTTCTAGAGGAATTTGTTTTGTCAGCGTTACACCAATCCCGAAACACATCGGGTCTCCACTCGCTAACACGCAAACCTGTTGTCCTCGTTTAGTAAGAATTTCTGCAATCGAAGTTGTGATGGGTGACTTCCAAATAAATTTTTCACAGCAATCTGTCTTTGGAAGCATTGCCAAATGACGATTTCCTCCGAAAATAACAGCCGCATTATTTATCAGCGAAAGTGCAGCTGCATTTAACCCCGATAATCCATCTTCACCAATCCCAACAACAGATACCCATTTGTTTGTCATATTTAAGGAAAGCAAAATACCCAATAGTTTATATTTTGCATTCATCAGAACACCGTTAAATTTTACAATATCAAGGAATTCATTGGTTCAAAATCATGATAGTTTATACCTTGCTACCATCAAATTCAGTATAATCATCACTTTTTATCGCCTTTTTATCTCGAATATAAGTTTTAAATTATACTTTTACCTACCTGTCAGTCTTGGTAATAGGTAACGGTGGGGGTGAATTTAAAATTGCTGACATACCTAATTGTGCTAAATTACAAAAGCTTGGATTTGGGAAAGTCCGGTGCGATTCCGGTACTGTGCCGCAACTGTAATCGAGCAGGAAAGTCGCTTTGTTAGTTTGATATAACGAACGATTTTTTAGCTTTGTGAGTCAGAATGCCAATTTCATTGCTTTCTAAAACAGATATTTCTCATTTATTCCCTGCGTTGCACGGGGAAGGAGTAAATTGATTGCTGTCAGAATTATCTTTATCTATACCTACATCTAGTTGTCCTGGTTTATTTTATCGAACGAATGCTGAAGACGGGATATTATCTCGGATTAGAATACCTGGTGGCATTATTAATAGCGAACAATGTCAGGTCATTTCCGATATTGCCGATGTATATGGTGGTGGTTATGTTGATGTTACCAATCGG
Source organism: uncultured Calothrix sp. (assembly GCA_964242965.1). Lineage (GTDB taxonomy): Bacteria > Cyanobacteriota > Cyanobacteriia > Cyanobacteriales > Nostocaceae > JANNFJ01. The sequence goes on from CAXTCQ010000119.1 coordinate 10,787, forward strand.
GCAAATATCCAAATCCGCGAAATTAGTACTAACATCAGTGCAGAAGTTTTAAAAAGGCTGCAAAATATCGGTCTTGGTCGCAATCCGATTGTAGACCACATCCGTAATATTATGACTAGTCCAACTGCTGGTATCGATTATCAAGAGTTGTTTGATACTCGTGGTTTGGTAAATGAGTGGGATAATTACATAGTTGGAAATCCTGGTTTGTCGGGATTGTCGGCAAAATTTAGCGTTTGCTTTGATGGTGGTGGGGGAGTTGGGGTATGCGATCGCATTAATGATGTCGGGTTGTTTGCTGTAAATGTTACTGGTGATGTTTGTTTCCAACTTCATCTCTGTGTTGAGAAGGGACAACCACCGGAAGACGTGGGAATTTTATTGCGACCGGAACAATGTTTATCTGTGTTGGTTGCTTTAACGAATATTTATTTGGATAAGATTAGTCTCGCGCAAAGTCGCAAAGTCGCAAAGGATAAGAAGCAGCGTTTGCGTGAGGTTATTGGTAATTTGGGGATTGAGGTTTTTCTGGGAGAGGTTAAGCGACGTTTACCGTTTACAATGCTGCGTGTGTCTAAGAAAGAGTATGAAACTCATGTTTTATATGCTCAATACAATCATGTGGGGATTCATCCGCAACGTCAAAGTAATCTATCCTATATAGGTCTAGTTATCCCTCTTGGTCGGTTGGAAACTTCTCAACTGAGAGGATTGGCTAATTTAGCAGAGATTTACGGTAGCAATTCCCTCAGACTTACCCCTTGGCAAAATTTGCTGATTCCAGATATTCCTAATTCAAAGCTTGGGGAAGTTAAATCCGAAATTACCCGATTGGGATTAGATTACTCACCTAGCAATGTCAACAGCGCTTTAGTTGCATGTTCGGGTATTGTTGGTTGTGCGTCTTCAGCTACAGATACTAAAGCTCATGCAAATGTGCTTGCCAAACATCTCGAAACTTATCTCACACTCGAACAACCGATTAATATCCACTTTACGGGTTGCGAAAAATCTTGCGCTCAACATCATCGCAGCGATATCACTTTACTCGGTGTCAGTTCCGAAGCATATCACGTTTATGTGGGTGATGGAGAGGAAAAATTTGGTCGAAAAATTTCCGAAAATGTGCCTTTTTCTCAAATTCCCTCCCTGATTGAAGCAATGTTGCGAACATATCAACACAAACGCAAAAATCCCCAAGAAACATTTCGAGAATTTGTAAATCGGTATGAGGGAGTTGGCAATAGGGAGTAGGGAGTAGGGTTTGAGGAAAGACGAATATTTAACTTCTAAATCTCGATTCCCAACTCCTAACTCCAACTCCTAATTCTTGACTCCTAACTCCCAACTCCTAACTCCCAACTCCTAACTCTTAATTCTTAATTCTTAACTCCCTACTCCCTCTTAAAATGACAAACTATATACAAAATCCCCAAGAAATTTACCGCAACTCTTTCGCTATCATCCGCTCTGAAGCTAACTTAGACGCACTTCCACCAGATGTAGCTAAAGTAGCAGTTCGCATGATTCATGCCTGTGGAATGACGGATATAGTCGATGACCTCGCTTATTCCGAGAATGCGATCGCATCCGCAATTGCCGCATTATTATCAGGTGCGTCTATATTGTGCGATGCTCGAATGGTAGCTGAAGGAATTACCCGCAGTCGATTACCTGCTAACAACCAAGTTATTTGCACCCTCAACCATCCTGATGTGCCAGCAATTGCGGAAAAAATTCAAAATACCCGTTCTGCCGCAGCTTTAGAATTATGGAGGGGACAGCTTGAAGGGTCAGTAGTGGCGATTGGGAATGCACCTACGGCGTTATTTAAGTTACTCGAAATGTTAGATGAAGGAGTTCCCAAGCCAGCAGCTATATTCGGCTTACCAGTGGGGTTTGTGGGTGCTGTGGAATCGAAAGTAGCTCTGGCTGCGAATAGTCGGGGAGTGCCTTTTTTGACATTACATGGACGGCGCGGCGGTAGTGCGATCGCAGCGGCGGCAATCAACGCGATCGCATCGGAGGTAGAATGAGCAAAGGTCGTCTCTATGGTGTTGGTGTGGGTCCCGGTGACCCGGAATTATTGACTTTGAAGGCATTTCGGTTATTACAGTCTTGTCCTGTGGTTGCCTATCAATCTGCCGATGATAAAGAAAGTGTAGCCAGGAGTATTGTCGCTCAATATCTCACAGGCAAGCAAATCGAAGTCCTTTATCATTTGCCCCGTGCTAGCGACCCCCAAGAAGCACAACCGATTTACAACAAGATTGTAGAACCAATTGCAGCACATCTAGAAGCAGGACGAGATGTAGTCGTATTGTGTGAAGGAGACCCGTTATTTTACGGTTCGTTCATGTATTTATTTACACGATTGTCAGAGCATTTTGACACCGAAGTAGTACCGGGAGTTTCTTCTCCAATGGGTAGTGCTTCGGCTTTGGGAGTACCTTTGAGCTATCGTAATGATATTTTTAGTGTATTACCTGCGACATTGCCAGCGTCAACTTTAGCAGCACAGTTATTAAATGCTGATGCAGTAGCAATTATTAAATTGAGAAGGCATTTTGCTAAAGTTCGGGAAGTTTTGCATCAAGTGGGGTTAGCTTCACGGGCAAAATATATCGAACGGGCAACAATGGAAAAGCAGCAAATTATCCAGCTTGATGAAGTCCAAGCAGATAATGTACCGTATTTTTCGATGATTTTGGTGCCGAGTAAGTTTCAATTGTAGGTAGTGGGTGTAAAATGACTAGTTAACCATTCTTGAATATTCTGTCCTAAACTGTATCTAATTGGAAATTCGTCAGCTTGGGGTTGCTCAAAAGTTGTAGCCATCTCGTCTACTATATTTTGTTAACATATCTTTAATATGTGTTGATTAGTGCGGAGGTGTATAGATGAGGGTAACTGTTGAGGAGTTGTTGCAGCGGTATGCTGCTGGGGAGAGGAACTTCGCTAGGATTCATCTGGTTGGTAGTGAATTAGCGAAGGTTGACTTGAGTGGTGTTGACCTGAGTAACGCCGATTTAGGTGAGAAATACTTGGAGTGGATTAATCTGAGTGAAGCAAACCTCCGCAATGCCAGCTTGGGGCAATCCTGTCTTGATGGCGCAAACCTTAGAGATGCCGATTTGAGTGGAGTCAGCTTGGGTCATGCCAGCTTGAATGAAGCCGATTTGACTAATGCCAAACTGGTTGATGCTTATCTTTCTGGTATCGACATGATTGGAACCAACTTGACTGGAGCTGATTTGACTAGAGCTGAGATGGAGGGTGCATGGATAGAGAGAGTTATCTTTTGTAATACCATTATGCCCGATGGAAGCCTCCGTATTGATGATGCTTGAATATCTATCAAACAGGCATAATTTCGAGAAATTCTTCTAAAGAAGCAACAGTAATTGCTGCATCCATAAAACTTTCAAGCTGTTCTACACTTTTTCCCTCAAACCTTATCTGCACATCTTGGGGAATTTCACCAAAGCGTCGCTGTAACACTCGTACTAACTGCCGTCTAGCACCCAATATTTCACCTGATTTCTCACCTTCTGTAAGAATTTCTTGATACCAGGGTGATTCTCGCAACACTACCATATCCCACCTCATAATTTGCTGCACAATTGGCACGTCTAACACAAAGCTAGCAAAAAATGCCAGCAATGGTTCTAATTGATTCAATTCTGTATCTGCTCGTAGCGATTGTAATGCTCGTTGGACAACTGCTGCTTCACCTCCACCCCGCAATATCGGTACAAATGGTAATAACGACGGTAGCGGTTGCTGAAAAACAATCTCCGCATCGACTTCCCACAAATTAATGACCCGATAATCTTGAATTGCCCTCAAACCCAAAAATTCCTCTTCATAACTGCTAGCTACAATTACATTCGCAGCAGGCGGTAAGATATTTATCAGGACTGGAAAAGTCGGTAGTTGATATTTCTCTGTTGCTAAAGCTGTATAAGCTCTCATGCGTGATGGCATATTTGGCTTATAACGTAGCTGTAACTCGTTGAGTACCAAAAAATCCCCGTGAGTAGCACTATATGCTTTAACTAAAACATCTGTATCGCGGCTAATCCATTGGAATTCCGAATCGATAATTTGCTTAGACACAACTTCCGGAAGTTGTGTTACCCATTGCACCCAAGCATCTGGAGCTAAACTAATCAGTCGCTTGCTACCTGTATCTGCTGGTTTGACCACAAGATTTCTAAATAACAGTAATTAGTTCATTCGTTCTTAATATACATTAATTGTTGGTTCCTATTTCCTACTTCCATTCCCCGTGATCAAAAATCCACCAGCTGCGATAAACCTACAGTCCGCTTGCGCGATCGCACTCGGTCAAAATAGCATACCGATAGCGCGACAAATCACTAACCTTTTTCCCGGTGCAAAACTTTACGGTTTAGCCAATCGCACATCCAATGTTGATGTGGATGTCAGCTTTACCGATTTTGGCGATACGCTGCGGGAATTATTTGCCGACGGTACACCAATTATTGGTATTTGTGCTGCCGGAATTTTAATTAGAACCCTTGCACCCCTGCTTTCCAATAAATCACAGGAACCCCCAGTCATCGCAGTTGCAGAAGATGGAAGTGCGGTAGTACCTCTATTGGGTGGACTTAGTGGGGTTAACGAGATGGCACGACAAATTGCCACTGCATTAAACGTTCAACCTGCCATTACCACAACGGGAGATATTCGCTTTCGCACGGCATTATTATCTCCTCCTCCCGGTTATCGGTTAGTAAATCCCGATGATGCGAAGACATTTATTTCCGATTTACTCGCAGGTGCAAAAGTCCGAATTGAAGGAAATGCACCTTGGTTAACCAACAGTCAATTGCCAATTACCGAATCAGCCGAATTAGTAATTCAGGTGACAGAATTAGGAACACCCAGTTCTAAATGCTTGGTTTACCATCCCGAAACCGTCGAACAATCACGCGGTAAATTAGCAATTATTGGTACGGGACCGGGAGGTTTACAGTGGATGTCTCCCCAAGTTCAAAGCATTCTCAAATCGGCAACTGACTTAGTAGGTTATAAAACTTACCTTGATTTAATTGGTTCGTTTGTCGATGGTAAACAGCGTCATGAGTCCGATAATCGCGAAGAAGCAGGACGTGCTATCCAAGCGCTTGACTTAGCCGCAGAGGGTAAATATGTAGCAGTTGTATCTTCAGGCGACCCTGGAATTTACGCAATGGCAGCGGCTATGTTTGAGGTTCTCGAACGTTACAACAAACCCGAATGGGATAATATCGAGATTTCGGTTGCACCGGGTATTTCGGCAATGCAAGCTGCTGCTGCGGCAATTGGGGCACCTTTGGGACATGATTTCTGTGCAATTTCGCTTTCGGATATTCTTAAACCTTGGTCGATTATTGAACAAAGGATATCTAAAGCAGGTGAAGGTGATTTTGCTCTAGCATTCTATAATCCTGTTTCCAAGGAACGCACCTGGCAATTAACTGAAGCACGAAATATCTTATTAAAATATCGTTCTCCCGACACACCAGTTGTGTTAGCGAGGAATTTGGGTAGAACCGGGGAAACGGTGAAAGTTATTACACTTGCAGAGTTAGTACCCGAAGTTGCCGACATGCGGACAGTAATCATTGTTGGTTCGAGCAAAACCCGGAAAATCGAAAGACTCGGTACTACCTGGGTTTATACACCCCGTCGATATGGGGAGTTCGAGCAACTTTACTAAAACTTAACGCTGTTTAAGTATTTTCATAGTAGTATTTTTGACTTAAATATGAATAAAATAGGTAAGTAATCAATTTTGCTGTGTACGGGACACTTAGCAAATGCAACTTTTGACCTTATCGAAAGGACTAGAATCCGGGTTTCTCCAAGAAACCCGGATTCTTTGAGTCCCACCCTGCGGAATCTTACTACAGAATTTTTGATACAGACTACTGCCCTACGTAGCAACTGATTGTTGTTACAATTAAATTGCCAAACCTTCTCTAATCTCATTTACAATTGCTTGCGGTGACTTGGAAACATCAACAATCACGGCATCGCATGGTTCTTGAAGACTATCAAACTGACTTTTGAGAAGTTTTGCGCTCATAAAGTGATTTTGACGCTGTTGCAGGCGTTTTTGAATCAATTCAAACGAACCTTTGAGATAAACTTGTTTAATGCGAGTATCGAAAACAAGTATTTGCCGATAACTGGCTTTGAGTGCGGAACAAGCTAGCACTACATTATCATTATCGTGCAGCCAGAGTGCGATCGCCTGGTGCAAAGCTTGCAACCAAGGTTTTCTATCTGCATCATCCAATGGGATACCATGCTGCATTTTCTCAATATTTTCGCGGGAATGAAAATCGTCTGCATCTTGAAATCGAAAATGCAAAGAATCTGCCAACATCTGTGCAATGGTGGTTTTACCTGAACCCGATACACCCATAACGATAATAATCATTGCTTGCTATATAAATAATTGGCTGATGAATGGGAAGCATATTATAGGTAACTGTACTTTACAGTTAATAATTTTATTTCTATGCATATGCAAAATACTCAAGCAGAAAATACGTCCATTGCCAACCCACCGATTGCACCAAACAGCTTGGTCGCATCGGAAATACTTAGTAGCTTTTTTGAATTAACGAGTGATGCAACTGTACTGATTGACGGACAAATTGTTGTTGAGTGCAATGTATCTGCTTTAAAATTTTTCGGTTGTGCGAATAAAACGGAGTTATGCGGCAAAACACTTTTAGATTTTTCACCCGAATTTCAACCTGATGGCGAACTATCTGCGATTGTAGCCGAAAAATACATGCAAACAGCTTTGCAAACAGGTAATTGTCGGTTTGAATGGTTGTATCAAAACCTAGATGGGACACAAATACGCTCAGAAATCTTACTAACAGCAGGAGAAATTAAAGGTAAATCGATATTTCAAGCTATAGTGCGAATGGTCAAAGTTAAAACTTTTGATGTAATTGAAGAACAAACACAATTTTTAGACAGTATTTGGAATGTTGTAGATTACGGTATTTATGTATTGGATGTGTTGGATAATGGAGAAGATTTTCGGTTTGTTGCTTTTAATCCGATAATTGTCAGAGATACGGCAATACCAGTCGAGTATATGCTGGGGAAAACTGTTAAAGAAACGTTACCATTAAATGCGGCAAAACAATATTGCCAATATTATCGAGAATGTCTGAAAACAGGTAATTCAGTTACCTTTGAAGAATACACTCAGGTTAATAATCAAGAAATTTGGTTGCAATTAACTGCGACACTAACAAATAATCAATTAAAAATTCCTAAAATTGTTGTTACCATAGTTGATATCACAAAACGTAAAGCAACTGAAGAAGCATTGCTAAATAGTGAAGAAATATTTAGAAGTTTAGTATCGAGTATTCCCGGAGTCTTTTATCGCTGTAAAAATGATGAAGATTGGACGATGCACTTTATTAGCGAGTCAGTTTTTGACCTGACAGGATACCCTGCAACTGACTTTATTAATAATCAAGTTCGTCCTTTTGCAAATATTATCCATCCGCAAGACTTAGAAAAAGTTGCTATAACTGTCCAAGCAGCACTTGATAAAAAACAAGCATATATTATCGAATATCGAATTTTAACAGTAGACGGAACCGTAAAATGGTTATATGAGAAAGGGCAAGGTATATTTGATAGTAACGGAAATTTGAATTGGTTGGATGGGGTAATATTAGATATAAGTCAACGTCGAGCAGCAGAGGAAGCTTTGCGTCAAAAACAAGAACAATATCGCAGCATTTTTGAAACTGTCAGCGACGGGATAGCAATATTTGATTTGGATACGGGAAAATTAGTAGAGCTTAATCATGCTTTTTGTCGTATACATGGTTATGAATACAATGAGTTAATTGGTTTACATCCTGCAAAATTAATTCATCCCGACTCATATCATCTTTTTACAGAATTTGCTGAAACAGTGCAAGTAGGTTTAGAATTTAACTGTCAAGCAGTAATTATAAAAAAAGACGGAACTTCTGTTGATATCGAAGTTAAAGGTAACCCGATAATTTATAATAATCAACTGCATGGATTATCAGTAGTTCGAGATATTAGCCAACAGCAAGCTGCACTTCACGAACGCAAACAAATTGAAGCACAATTGAAAATTAGCGAGCAGCGTTTTAGAGATGTATCTGAAGCTGCTGGAGAGTATGTGTGGGAAATAGACGCAAATGGGATTTATACTTTTATTACGGACAAATGTAAGTTAGTAAAAGGTTACGAAGCATCGCAATTATTGGGACATTCACCGTTTGAATTTATGCTTGAAGAGGATATTCAGCATGTGCAAGCAGTTTTAGATAATGCGATTTCTAACAAAAGTAATTTTAAACTCGAACATCGTGACGTTACAGCTTCAGGGACAATATTTTGGGAAGAAGTTAGCGGGATTCCCTTGATTAATTCGCAAGGTGAAATTATTGGCTTTAGGGGAACCGGAATTAGCATTACTGAACGTAAATTAGCCAAAGTTGCTTTAGCTAAAAGTGAAGCAAAATTTCGTTTATTAGTCGAAGGAATAAATGATAATATTTTCTCCACATCATTAGATGGAAAATTTACATATATCTCGCCAAATTTTACTGAAATGTTTGGTTATGAAATTTCGGAATTTCTTGGTAAATCATTTATATCACTAGTCCATCCTGAAGATGTACCAATTTGTTTAGAAGCTTCACAAAAAATGGTTGCAACCGGAGAAAGCAAAAGTGTAGTTGAATTTCGTTGTTATAAAAAAGATAGTAATATAATTTGGGTGACTACTAATACTTCTCCGATTAAAGATAAAGATGGTATAATAATTGGTTTTCAAGGAGTGACAAGAGACATCACAGAAAGAAAATTAGTTGAAGAAAATCTGTATAAATCGGAAGCATTATTAAGAAAACAAGCTCAACGTGAAAAACTACTTAATCAACTTGCCAGTCAAATTCGCAGTTCCCTAGATTTTGATATTATTCTCACCACCGCTGTACAAGAAATACAAAATTTCTTGCAAATAGACCGCTGTTTGTATAATGTGTACAACAAAGAAAATGAAGAACCATATTGGGAAGTAATCAAAGAATCTCATCATCCAGAAATACCTGATTTAATTGGACGCTACCCAATTTCCAACGTAGGCTTTTTGCTAGAAGACTTGCAGAAAGGGGAAGATTTGCGGATAGACAATACCGAGACGTTAAGTAACCCTATATTTCAAGGTTTTTTACATTCTTTAGCTATAAAATCCATACTACTTATTCCCATGCAAATTAGCGATCAGGTGATGGGAACAATTGTTTGTTGTCATCGAGATATTCGTCCTTGGAGTCAAGATGAAGTCGATTTATTATATGTAATTGTTCAACAGTTAGCTGTAGCTTTAACTCAAGCTCAACTCTATAATCAAAGTCGTACAAAAACACAAGAACTAGAACAAACTTTACAAGAATTACAACGTACTCAATCTCAACTTATTCAAAGCGAAAAAATGTCATCTTTGGGTCAACTAGTTGCAGGTGTCGCACATGAAATTAATAACCCCGTTAACTTCATTCATGGAAATCTTACACCTGCTCGTGATTATATTCAAGATTTACTCAATCTCATCGAATTATATCAACAATACTATCCCGAACCTCAGAGCGAAATTCAAGCCGAAATTGAAGCAATCGACCTTGATTTTGTCATAGAGGATTTACCGAAATTACTCGAATCAATGAAAGTGGGTACGCAACACATTCGAGAAATAGTATTGAGTCTGCGGACTTTTTCACGGTTGGATGAAGCCGAATTCAAAGATGCTAATATCCATGAAGGAATCGATAGCACGTTACTAATATTACAGCATCGTCTCAAAGCTAAGGAAAATCGACCAGTGATTGAAGTAATTAAAGAATATGGTAATTTACCCTTGGTTGAGTGCTATGCTGGGCAGTTGAATCAAGTATTGATGAATATTTTAGTAAATGCGATTGATGCATTGGATGAAAGGGATGATAAACGCACATTTGCAGAAAATCAAGAAAACCCTAGCGCTATATATATTCGCACTGAGTTATTTTTAGAAAATCAAGTCAAAATTAGTATCAAAGATAACGCTGAAGGTATACCGGAATCGATATGTCAGAGATTATTTGACCCTTTTTTCACGACTAAACCTGTAGGTAAAGGTACTGGGATGGGGCTATCAATTAGCTATCAAATTATTACAGAACGGCACGGAGGGCAATTGCAATGTTTTTCCGTACCGGGAGAAGGAACCGAGTTTGTAATTCTCTTGCCGAGGTACTATCAGATGGGTTAGGAATAATGTGGGAACGTAGGTTGGGTGTAGCGAATAGCGTAACCCAACAATGTATCTGGGTTATACTACGTTCCAGGAACACTGCGTGTACGTTCCACCCAACCTACATTAATTGTTTTTCACCCAATTAAAAGCAATATTGGGTTTTAGATTTGGATTACAGGAAATTATTCGATTTCATCAGGATTTATTCCTAACTGACGCAATTTTTCCGCAAGTTTTTCCGCTTTTATTTTCGCTACGTTTGCTTCTTGTCTAGCTTCGATAGTTTCTTGTTTAGCTACGTTTGCTTCTTGTTTGGCTTCGATAGTTTCTTGTTTAGCTACGTTTGCTTCTTCTTCTGGAAGACGAATCAATTCTCCTTCGAGAGTGAACCACCGTAACCATAACCTGTCAATACCCCGAAATACTCCTTGCCATAACCCCAAACTTAAACCTAATCCTGGCATTGACAGGAGTCCGTTGCTACTAAAATCCATTGCTTCATAATGACAGCCAACGAGATGATATGGCTTAATTTCATCAGTATAGCGACTAAATACTACATAGTAAGGAACTCGCAAAATCTTTTCATATACATCCCACTTCGTAGGTGGTTTATTTTCTTTTTGTTGGGTTTCTCCTAAATCTTCTCCTTCTGTACCTGGAGACAATAACTCAACCACAACAAAAGGATTGACTCGTTCCTGCCAAGTTACATAACTTAACCTTAAATCTCGTCCTTGATATAATTTACCAACACCAACCACACCAAACCAATCTGGACGTTTGTACCACAAGGGATGGTTAATATCGTAGTAAAGATTGAGGTCAGAAGCGCTATAAACTAGGTCAGGATTCCAGTTAGTCGGCTCAAAAGTTAAATATAAAAGTAAAGGCTGTAAAAAATGGAATTCGTCTGGCAAACCGGGTTCTTCTGGGTTCTCACTTGGTAAATCATACATTGTTGGCAGGGTTAAGTGAGGAGGAAGCGGTGGCACTGATTGACGAATATAACCAAAAGTGGAAGTCATAGTAATAAATTGAAATAAAGTGAAACAAAACTAAATATAAAATGCTGTAGGGTGCGAATTCTCAAGCGCGTAAAGCACCGAAAACAATCGCGGTACAATTAGATAAACCAACGCTAGGGAAATAACGCGCTATGCTGCCATCCCATCTCAAAATTGCGTTACCAACTACCGAAGAACTACCTTGTTCTGATGATACGCCCGTGGATAACGAAGATCAAAACTTTTTACCCAACGTTTTACTGTTTTTGCTCTGCTCGATATGGGCTTCACGGATGGATTGGTTCTTTGGAATCGATATGGCAGTTTACCATACAACAGGAATTAGCACAAAAGTACCTGTTGTACCTGATGGGTTTTTAAGTTTGGGAGTCGAACGCAAAAAAGGTGGAAAATCGCGTCGAAGTTATGCTGTTTGGGAAGAAAACGAAGTCGTCCCCATACTGACCTTAGAAATAGTTTCTCACACTCCAGGGGATGAATATGATGAGAAGATGGCAATCTATGCGAAACTGGGTGTACTGTATTACGTAATTTACAATCCCCTGTATTGGCGACGCGACCAACATCAACCATTTGAAGTCTATAAGTTGGTAGGTACAAATTATCAATTACAAATTGGTGAACCTTATTGGATGCCAGAGGTAGGGTTAGGGATTGGACGATATCAAGGAGTAGTTGGAGGTATTCAACAAGAGCTATTAACTTGGTATGATGAGCAATGCGATCGCTATTTGACAGCAGAAGAAATTGCACAGGTACAACGAGAGCGTGCAGACCAGGAAATGGAGCGGGCAGACCAAGAGAAACAGCGTGCAGATAAGTTAGTTGAGTATTTACGTTCCCTTGGTATCGACCCTGATAATTTACCAAGTAATTTGTGAGGATAAGTCCATACGGCAATATTGAGGGGGTTAGGAAGCTTTACCCTTTGTCCTCAGAGGATAATAACGTGCGGGTAGGGGGAGTCTCCTTAATTGTGCCGAAATATCCGGTAGGGGCACGATATATCGTGCCCCTACAATACCGTGGGATAACGAAAAATTCTTCGATAGGGATGATGCCCCTGATTCGCTAAGAGTCTCCTCAGTTGTGCCGAAATATCCCGTAGGGGCACGATATATCGTGCCCCTACAATACCGTGGGATAACGAGAAATCCTTCGATAGGGGTGATGCCCCTTATTCGCTAATAACATCCTTAGAGGATAATTACGTATAGGAAAGACCCGTCGTTTGCCCGATAGACCGCCCCAGCAATAATAATTTATCTAAACAAAAAACAGGAAATAATACTTCTAATTTGCTTGGCTTAATGCCTGAATTGCAGAAAATAACTGTTTTGGACATTTTTCACCCATTACCTCATGATATGCCACAAGAAACAGGTATTCTCCCAAGATTTTGTAGATTTTTCCTAATTGTCTAACTGTACTTCCGTGTTTTTCGGTATCGTATACATCTTCAAAAATATTCAAGGCTTTGACAAAAGAAAAAATTGCCTCCTCAAAGCGTTCTTGCTGCTTTGCTATTAAGCCTAAGTTGTAATAATTATCTGCTGCACTTTCGTAATCGCAAGCAGTCTCATAAATCTGGAGCGCTTGTTGGTAACAAACTTGTGCATCTTCAAAGCGTTTTTCTAAGTGTGCTGTCTTACCTAGCTGGTGATAAGTAGCTGCTATCTCATAACCATCTCCAACATCTTGGTATTTTTGGAGTTTGTTTTGGTCATGAGTTTTTAACTTTTGGCTTGTTTCAACCCCCTTCAACTGCAAAAAATGTATCTGCCCTGAACGTTCCCCTGCAATAATTCTTACCCCATCGCTTACAACAGCACAGCATAACATTTCACTTTCACCTGTAAAGCTGGCAATTTCTTCTCCTGTTCGCCAGTTCCAGACTTTCAGGGTTTTGTCCTCAGAAGCAGAAATAGCATGTTTATTATCGCTGCTCATAGCTACTGCATTAACCGAACTAGTATGACCAGTGAGGGTACGCAGTTGTTCTCCTGTTTGCCAGTCCCAGACTTTCAGCGTATTGTCACTAGAAGCAGAAATGGCATGTTTATTATCGCTGTTGATGACTACTGCACTAACCCGGTCACTATGACCAGTGAGGGTACGCAGTTGTTTT
>CAXTCQ010000120.1:0-14710 GCA_964242965.1 uncultured Calothrix sp.
GTATCTATCATTATTCCCGCCTATAATTCAATGAAGTTTCTACCAGAAACTTTAGCCTCTGTGTGGCAACAGACTTTTAGCGATTTTGAAGTTTTAATTGTTGATGATGGCAGTTCGGATAATATCAAAGAATGGGTTTCGCAAATTGATGACGCTAGATTAAAATTGATTGCACAAGTTAATCAAGGAGCATCGGCGGCACGCAATACAGGTATTAAAGCAGCGCGTGGCGAATATATAGCTTTCCTTGATGCTGACGATATATGGATGCCAACAAAGTTAGAAACTCATGTTTCTTATTTAGATAAAAATCCCGATGTTGGTTTGGTTTATAGTTGGACGGCAATTACTGATGCTGAAGGGAAACCAACAGGTAGATTAATGACACCAGCCCATGAAGGCGATGTATGGAAAAAAATATTAGTACGAAACATCGTTGTTTGTCCTTCGGTTTTGGTAAGGCGCTGTTGTTTTGATAAAGTCGGTTTGTTTATCGATAGTTTGCGATTTAACGAAGATTGGGAAATGTGGATTCGTATCGCATCGCAATATCAATTTGCAGTTATCAAAGAGCCATTAGTTTATTACCGACAACATCCGAATAACACTTCTAAAAAATGGCAATCGATGCAAGATGGTTATAAATTTGTCATTGAAAAAACATTCCAATCAGTTCCATCTAAACTTAAATATTTGAAGAATCATAGTTATGGAAATGCGAACATAATTTTGGCGTGGAAAGCAATACAAAGTCAAGCTCAAGATTGGAACTTAGCTGCAAGTTTCCGTGCTAAAGCGATTTCATACTATCCGCAGGTGATGTTGTCGCATGAATTTTGGCGATTAAGTCTGGCGATCGCACTCATGCATTACTTCGGGTCTAACGGTTACAGGCGTTTCCTCGACTTGGCTTTCACACTGCGTCGGCGCGTACTTACTAAACTATCAACAAAAATAGAATCATCTGTAGAAACGCAATTAACGACATTACCAACCCCTATACAAACGCGATAAAGTTACTACTAACAAAATTTGAAACTATGAAAATATCGATAGTAGTCGGCGGACGATGGCACGCAATCGAACTGGCGCGGGAACTCCATAAAGCAGGTTATTTACACAAACTGATTACCAATTACCCCAAGTTCAAAACTCGTTATTGGGGTGTACCCGATGAGAAGGTCGTCAGTTTACCGCTGTCATTAGTGTTAAATAAAGCCATACAAAAAATTGGCGGTGACAAGTTAACCCGCAAATCTTTGCCTTTGTTACATCGCCTGTTTAGCAAAGCCGCAGTTCGTCACCTCGATGGCAGTACCCTGGTTCACGGTTGGTCAAGTTGCTCGCTGCCGGGGATTCACTGGGCAAAGCAAAATAATATTCCATTCTTATTAGAACGCAGTTCCGCTCATATTAAATCTCAGTCGCAATTGTTACATGCAGAATACGAAAAGCTCGGATTGAATAGCAATGAATCTCCAGAAATTCTGTCTGAAATTGTCGAACAAGAATTGCGCGAATACGAATTAACAGACAAAGTTGCCGTACCAAGTTACTTTGTCAAACACAGCTTTCTCGAACAAGATTTTCCGCAACAACGCCTCATTTACAATCCTTTTGGTACAAATATCAAAACGTTTTCACCGGGAATCAAGCAAGATAACGTTTTTCGCGTGGTTTACGCGGGTACTCTCAGCGTTCGTAAAGGTATTCATTACCTCGTTAAAGCCTTCATGCAGGCAAATATACCGAACAGTGAATTATGTTTAATTGGTGGGGCAACACCCGAAACACCGCAGTTACTAGCCCGAAGCGATGAACGAGTTAAATGTATTGGGCACATTCCCGAACCCAAATTAGCCGACTATTACCGCAACAGTAGTGTATTTGTCATGCCCAGTTTAGAAGATGGCTTTGCTTACGTGATTTCCCAAGCTTTAGCCTGCGGATTACCGCTAATTTGTACGACAAACACAGGAGGTACAGATGTGCTGCAAATGAATAGTGCATCCCCCCAAAGAGTGAATAACAAGATTGACGAATACCCCGCAGGATATATTATTCCACCCGGCGATAGCGAAATAATAGCTTCACTACTAACCGAACTTGCATCCAACCCAGATTTATTAAAGCAAAAACAACAAGCAGCACTCGCATTTCCACCGCAAACACTGAGTTGGGAAGCATATTCGCAGCGTGCGATCGCGCATTATCAAAATATGGGAGTAGGAAGTAGGGAGTAGGGAGTAGGGATTCGGCAATTCGGGGAGAAGTACGGATTGATAACACAAGAACTCCTAACTCCCTACTCCTAACACAAGAACTCCTAACGCCCTACTCCCTACTCCCTACTCCCTACTCCCTACTCCTAACACAAGAACTCCTAACTCTTAACTCCCTAGTTATGCCCAAAGTTTCTGTAATCATTCCTGCTTACAATGCGATGCGCTATTTACCAAAAACCTTAGATAGTGTATTGCAGCAAACATTTAGCGATTTTGAAGTTCTAATTATTAACGATGGCAGTTCCGACGCAATTATTGAATGGGGGTCAAAAATCACGGACACAAGAGTGCAATTAATTACCCAATCGAATCAAGGAGTATCAGCCGCACGAAACACAGGTATTGGAGTAAGCGAGGGTGAATATATCGCCTTCTTAGATGCCGATGATTTATGGAAATCTACGCATTTAGAAAAGCAAGTTAATTACTTAGACAACCACCCGGCAATTGGGGTAGTATACACTTGGACGCAACTTATCGATGAATGCGATCGCGCCACTGGTAGACTGTTTGCATCACACGCCGAAGGTATGATTTGGCAGGAATTGCTTGAAAACGACGTAATTTCGACAGGTAGTTCGGCGATGGTACGGCGGTGCTGCTTAGATAGCGTTGGCGGATTTGATACCGAACTAGCCCATGCTGAAGACCTAGAACTGTGGCTGCGGATAGCGAGACAATATAAAATTGGTGTCATCAAAGAACCCTTAACAATGTACCGACAGCACCCTGACAACACCACGAAAAACCGCGAGAAAATGCTGCATGGACTGCGAATGGTATTTGAAAAAGCCTTTGCAACCGTGCCAATCGAAGTGTTACACCAGCGTAATAGCGCCTATGCCAGCTTATTCCTGGGTTTTGCATGGCTAGCCATCGATGACGGCGACATCAAACAAGCCGAAAAATACCGCAAACAAGCATACTTGCATCATCCCCAGGTATGGTTTAGCGAAAGATATATGCGATTAAGTTTTGCGATCGCAATGTTACACCTCTTCGGTTCCCAAGGTTACGACAGGGTGCGAAACCTCACCCGCAATATCAAACAACGTATTCTCAATCTGGCTATTTAGTAGCCAATATTATTTACCCATGAAACCATTAGTTAGTATTTTAGTTAACAACTACAATTACGGTCGCTTTCTCGCTGAAGCTATCGATAGCGTATTAAATCAAACTTATCCTCACATTGAAATCATCGTCATTGACGACGGTTCAACCGACGAATCGCGCCAAATAATCAAAAGCTACGGCAACAAAATTATTCCCATACTCAAGGAAAATGGCGGACAAGCATCAGCCTTCAACGCCAGTTTTAGCAAAAGCAACGGTGAAATAATTGTTTTCCTGGACTCCGACGATTACCTATTTCCCGAAGCCATCGAACAAGTCATAACAGCGTGGAAACCGGGTATCAGCAAGCTTCAATTTCGCCTCCAAACCGTGGACGTACACAAAAAGCCGATTGGATTTTACCCAGGACTCGATTCAGAAATGGAAAACGGCGACGTTTTACCAGTTTTATTAACTAAAGGAAGATATACTACCCCAGTCACTAGCGGAAACGCTTTTAGCCGCGACGTACTCCAACAAATTTTACCTATGCCAGAATCAGAATTCCGTATTTGCGCGGATGCTTATTTAGTAAATTTAGTTCCATTTTACGGTGAAATTATTTCACTTAATCATCCACTTGGAGCATATCGAATTCACGGCAAAAACTTTTGGTCAACCAATCAAATTGAAATCGAATCATTAAAACGTTCGGTACTACATGACCTGCAAAAATATCAACTTATTACCAACAAAGCCAAAGAATTAGAATATCAAGTACCCTCAGAATTAGGCTTTCAAGACTACACCCATTTACGTCCGCGACTAGCATCATTACGTCTAAACCCGCAAGAACATCCTATCCCAACTGACAAATCTTTAATTTTAAGTTTATATGGGATTCGCTCAATGTTCTTCTACACTGACTTCAATATTTCCAAGAAAATCGTTCTCAGCCTTTGGTTTATTTGGGTAGGTTTATTACCTTTACCGCTCGCCAAAGTCGGCATCGAACGACTCAACCCCAAAACCGGAATTAGGCCATTAAACTGGCTGCAAAAAAAAGATTCCTACAAAACCATTATTCAAAATTAAATAAAATAGGTTCGTTAATCATTTATGAAATTTAGTAACTCGATCAAATCTAATCTATTTTTATTTATCTTCTCTGCACCTAATTTAATCAAATAAAATCAGCTACACCTCTGATTGAAAAAAACTTTGCTTGAAAAACTCAACCCACCAATGAATACAAAAGAAATAATCATCGAATCAGGGCGCACCGAAAAACAATATTGGAAAGACATATGGAAATACCGCGAACTATTTTACTTTTTAGCATGGCGCGATATATTAGTTCGCTACAAACAAACAGCAATAGGAATGGCATGGGCATTAATTCGACCATTTCTAACAATGATAGTCTTCACAGTAGTCTTTGGTAACTTCGCCAAACTCCCCACCGAAGGTAACGCACCTTATCCGATCATGGTATTCGCCGCATTATTACCCTGGCAGTTTTTCGCCAGTGCCTTAAGCGAATGTAGCACCAGCTTAGTTAACAACTCAAACCTACTTGCTAAAGTTTACTTTCCCCGTTTGATAGTACCAACAAGCGCCGTCATTGTTAGCTTTGTTGACTTTATGATATCCGGCATGATTCTACTCGGATTAATGGCTTGGTACAACTTCTTACCAACTTGGCGCATTCTCACATTACCGCTATTTATTTTAATCGCATTTGCCGCATCAATCGGCGCGGGACTGTGGCTAGCAGCATTAACAGTCGAGTATCGAGATTTTAGATATATCGTTACATTTTTAGTCCAATTTGGCTTATACATATCGCCCGTTGGTTTCAGCAGTCAAGTTGTTCCCCAGCAATGGCGGTTATTATATTCACTCAATCCAATTGTGGGAGTAATTGACGGATTTCGTTGGGCAATATTAGGAGGAGAATCACAAATATATCTACCGGGGTTTGCGATATCATTAACATTTGTACTTTTATTATTATGGAGCGGGATTTGGTATTTTCGCAAAATGGAACGCACATTTGCAGATGTGATTTAATTAGGTGGTTTCACCAATTAAAAATAATAATATCCCCGTTAGATGAGAAGCCTAATCTAAGCGATACTTATAGTTGTAACTTAGTATTAAATCTGCTACTGTTTATATTTTTAAAAAGGAATTAAATAAATGGCTGAAACAGTAATTAAAGTCGAAAACTTAAGTAAGAAATATGCCATCACCCATCAAGCACAAAATGTAAATAATTACAAAACATTTCGCGGAGCAATTACCGACGTAACGAAATCCCTTGCAAACAAACTGAAACCAAACTCAAAAAAAGAATTTGTATCAACAACTGAGGAATTTTGGGCACTAAAGGATGTATCATTTGAGATTAAGCAAGGCGATCGCATAGGTATTATCGGGCGAAATGGTGCGGGAAAATCAACTTTGCTCAAAGTCCTCAGTCGTATCACCGAACCAACAAACGGAAGTATCCGCATCAAAGGACGTGTTGCTAGTTTGCTCGAAGTCGGGACTGGATTTCACCCCGAATTAACAGGACGAGAAAATATCTTTCTCAACGGTGCAATTTTAGGGATGGCTAAAACCGAAATTCAACGCAAATTTGATGAGATTGTTGCTTTTGCAGAAGTTGAAAAGTTTTTAGATACTCCCGTTAAGCGCTATTCGTCAGGTATGTACGTGCGGTTAGCGTTCGCGGTAGCGGCACATTTGGAACCAGAGATTTTGATTGTAGATGAAGTTTTAGCTGTAGGTGATGCCCAATTTCAGAAAAAGTGTTTAGGTAAGATGCAGGATGTATCTACGAACGAAGGACGAACTGTTATATTTGTTAGTCATAACATGGATGCTATCCAACGATTATGTTCTCAATGTGTAATGCTCGAACGCGGTCGAATAATTGCCCAAGGTGACACAGAAAGAATTCTCGTTAACTATATGTCTAATAATTTTATCGAAGCCTCACCTAATACGTGGATTGATGTATCGCAAGTCAGTCGGCAGATGGGAACGCGAGAGGCTCAGTTTGTAGCAGTTAAATATAGTAGTCTTAACGAAGCCGCTGCATTCCAACCTTATTCAAATGGACCGCTTGAATTTTTATTAGCTATTGAGTCCGATTCAATTAGACAAATTGGCAGTATCGCTGTTGCTGTATATGACAAGTCCGGGAACCGATTAGTTAATGCTGATTCTCTCTCGCTTGGTGAAATTGTTCCCCTTAAAAAGGGAAAAAATGTAGTCCAAATCAAGATTGAAAAACTATATCTTAATCCCGGTATTTACGGAATTGGGTTATGGCTTGCCGACCCTTTAATCGGGATTGTTTATGATTATTCTGAATCAATATTTGAAATAGAAATAATTAATATTAAACCTAAAGGTCTCGGTACTAGACCGAACGCTGATGGTCTTGTAACATGTGATTTTGAAATGAAGCAAATGACTGAGCTAGTTAGATAAAAAGAAATTAATGTTGGCGATAGCGATGAGGAGTAAACAATGAAACAACACCCTTACAGAGCAATTATTCCATCAGTTCCAGACGGAGAATCACGTCCGCTTTGGTCTGTAATGATTCCTACTTATAATTGTGCAAAGTATCTCAAGGAAACACTAGCGAGTGTATTAGCTCAAGACCCAGGAGCAGAGATAATGCAGATTGAGGTAGTTGACGATTGCTCGACCAAAGACGATCCTTTCTCAGTTGTTGCAGAACTAGGACGCGGTCGTGTTGGCTTTTTTCGACACCCAGAGAATGTAGGTCACACAAGAAATTTTCAATTTTGCTTAGAACGGTCGAGGGGGAAGTTAGTTCACCTGCTCCACGGTGACGATTGCGTGCGGGATGGCTTTTATTCAAAGTTGCAACGAGCATTTATAGAAAATCCTGAGATTAGTGCTGCTTTTTGCCGCCATATTTACATGGATGAACGCGGTCATTGGCAAAATATTTCTTGGTTGGAGCAGACTGAAAGTGGAATTTTAAATAATTGGTTAGAGACAATTGCTGTTCAGCAGCGCATTCAAACACCCTCGATTGTAGTACGACGCGATGTATACGAAAACTTTGGGATGTTTGACAGTCGTTTATCTTGGACTGAAGACTGGGAAATGTGGGTACGAATCGCTGCAAAATGCCTAATTTGGTATGAAGTTGAACCGCTAGCATTATACCGCATTCACTCAAATTCGAGTACTGGGTATCGGACGCGGTCGGGTGAAAATATCCAAGATTTACGCCGAGCTGTTAGTATTATCAAGGAATACTTGCCTAATGAATGTGCAGACCGACTTTCAAAAACTGCACTTAAGAACTACGCATATTATGCACTAAATACTGCAAATGAATTTCTTAATTCTGGTGATAGTTATGCAGCTAAAAACCAAGTGAGAGAAGCTTTACAGTGTTCCTCATCACTGGGGGTAGTTAGTTCCTCACTAAAGTTAGCTATAAAAATCTTACTTTCTAAGATGCGATTAAAGGTAGGTAGGATGCAATCGGCAAATTTATAAGGATAAATAATTCTTTGATGCCAGGAGGTAATTAATGTCTAGGGGAATCGTTTATGTTGCAATTGGTCAAAAGTATCTTGAAGAAGCATGTAAGTCAGCATCCAGTTTAAAAGATAACATCCCGAATATTCATATTACGCTTTTTTCAAACGAGAATGTGCAAAATCAACCTTTTGATAAAGTTGTATTAGTAAAAGATTCTCAAAATGGGTATCTTGATAAGATACTTTGTATGTCAAATTCCCCATACGAGCAGACTATTTTTCTAGATACTGATACCCATATATGTGAAGATTTTTCGGAATTATTTACGCTACTTGATAAATATGATATTGGTGCAGCGTCAGCCGAACTGAGAGCAGGTAAAAATTTACTTGGGGAAACCTATAATTACCAAGAGATTAAAGACGTTAATGACAGATTTATTTTTCCAATGTATAACTCTGGAGTAATTATATATAGAAAGTCTCCTCAACTAGACCAATTTTTTTCTGACTGGTTAACTTTGGCTGAAAAACAAATGCAAGAAAAAGGAATAGTTTATGGCGACCAACCTGCTTTTCAAATAACCCTTCATAATAGTAATCTCAGAGAAGTCGTTTTGACTCCTGAATATAACTGTCGATTTATCTTTCCCGTTTGTATTTCTGGAATAGTTAAGATACTTCATGGAAGGCATCCAGACATACTAACAGTAGCGAAAGAAATAAATAGCGATATTAGTACAAGGCTTTTTCATCCTCGCTGGGGATTAATTTCAGATAAAAAGTTGCAACTAATTAAAAATGTTTTGGTAAAGTAAATCGGGTTTTTTTTTAAAGTTTTTGGATAGAATATAGAAGTTTTTCTTTAAAGGAATATTCAGGAATTTTATTATGGTATTAGTTATAAGTGTTATTATTTGCGCTCACAATCCGAGACCTGATTATCTTGAAAAAGTATTAGCAGCACTCAAATCTCAAACATTGATGCTTGAGCGTTGGGAACTATTATTAATTGATAATGCAAGCGAGCAATCACTCTCCTCAGAAATTGACCTTAGTTGGCATCCTCAAGCTCGTCATATTCGAGAAAATCAACTAGGTTTGACTTCAGCGCGATCGCGTGGAATACAGTCAGCTCAAACTGAGTTATTAATTTTCGTTGATGATGATAATGTCCTCGATTCCAACTATCTGGAAATCGCCTTACAAATTAGTCAAGATTTCCCATTTATCGGTGCTTGGGGTGGACGAATTAAGGGTGAATTTGAAATCACACCTCCAGAGTGGACAAAACCTTATTGGCGAAGTTTAGCTATTCGGGATTTTGACCGAGATAAATGGTCAAATTTAGTCAATCAGTATGAAACAACTCCCTGTGGTGCTGGAATCTGTGTCCGCAAACAGGTAGCTCAAAAATACGTTGAATTAGTTTCCCAAGACTCTAAGCGCTTAGGTTTAGATAGAAAAGGTCAGTTATTAATGAGTGCGGGTGATTCCGATTTAGCCTTTACTGCTTGCGATATCGGTTTTGGAATTGGTATTTTTACATCCCTGAATGTCATCCATTTAATTCCATCAAGTCGTTTAAATGAAGATTATTTACTAAGGTTAATAGAAGGTATGGCTTATTCACATATTATTTTGCATTCATTTCGAGAAGAAAAACCAAAACACCCAGCTTCATCATGGCGAGGTAAACTATATGAATATTATAACTACTGGAAAATGAACTCTCAACAAAAACGCTTTTATCAAGCAGAAAAACGCGGAGAGTTATTAGCTAAAAAATTAATTTACGGTATCTAAATATCGAAAATATAATGGCTGAAAGCTCGATTTAATCGTAGTTAATTAATTTGTATAAATCAAATAATGATAAGTATAATTACACCAGTTTATAACGGAGAAAAATACATTACCGCTTGTATAGATGTCGTAATCGAACAAAAATGCTCGAATGTAGAGCATATTATTGTTGATGGGGGTTCAAGCGATCGCACTGTAGAAATCATCAAAAATTATGCTAGTAAATATCCCCATATTAGTTGGATTTCAGAACGAGATAGAGGGCAATCTGATGCGATGAATAAGGGAATAAAAATGGCAAAAGGAGATATTCTAGCTGTTCTTAATGTTGATGATTATTACGAACCAAATGTCCTCAATGACGTTTTGACAATATTTAAAATATTACCAGAACCAAGTTTTGTAGTTGGTAACTGCAATATTTGGGGTGAAGAGGGAAAGTTAATTGATATCAATAAACCTAAACGCTTGAAACTAAATGATTTATTAATAGGTCCTCATATTAATCCATTCCCAATGAATCCCTCAGCGTATTTTTACCACACTTCTTTACACGAGAAGATAGGTTTGTATAAAGTAGATGAGCATTACGCAATGGATGTAGATTTTTTATTCAAAGCGATGAAAGTCGTAAATGTAAAATACGTAAATAAAACTTGGGGCAATTATCGTAAGTTTCAAGGAACCAAGACTGTAGATGACATCGACAATGGTCAAAATATGCTTCGGATTAATTCGTTAATGGAATATCATTTGCAGCAATTACCATTATTTCAACGTTGGCTAGTAATATTGCGACGCAAATTAAATCAAAATTATAATTGGATTAGATTTAAGTATTTTATTGAACATCCTTACGAACTATTTCCAAGCGTGAAAAAGAAGCTTGTGAAATCACGATAGTACTTCCCGCTTGAAACCTTACGAAACCCGGCAACGGGATTGAAACTGATAAAATATAAATCAAACTCAATTTATCTTAAAACCTTATGAAACTCTGGCTCGACCGGGAGATAACTGATGACTCAAGCGTTATTTAAGTCAATAAAGATTAGAGAGTTTTTAGAATGGATTCCAGAAAATTCAGAAAAGGTTTTAGAAGTCTAATAAGGTATAAAATGTCATTCTGTGGCTTGCCTCCCCGGAGGGGTACGAAGCGTTCGCGGAGCGTGCCGTAGGCTTTGAAATATCTTAATTAACGCTCTTTGCAGATTCTGGCAAAATTTTTTATGAATTCAACAGGCAACTTTGATTACTTCCAAGGAAATTCTTTTTCTGAGCTATATGCTCAAGACATCACAGATACAGATTATGGGTTTATCCTCAATTACCCTGCAACTGCAAGTTGGGTCACTTACCCCAACACAAAAAAATACTTGATTCAAGACGGCAGCAGTGAAGCTACCAAAACCTCTTACGATAAGATTTATCAAAAAGAACCTTGGAAAAATTTAGCTGTGCTAGGTAATTCTATTTTAGGGATTGTCACTAATGCACCGCCAAAATTACTGCTTGACTACTGGCAGGAGCATTTTGGTAGCTATACCAACATCGAAATGCTGCCACAATCGGCTTATTTGGATACATTAAACCAAAGCGATCGCATTAACAAACTCATCACTCTTTTTCCTTTTGATAATCTACAACCAGAAAAACATGCCGTTGTTCCCGATACCCATTACCACTTACTCAGTAAAACAACGCTGACCGAATTGGGAGTGCAATGTCCGAAATATGAAAGCTATAATCTCCACACTTTAAATCTCGAAGACATTGAGTTACCACAATTTCCATACTTAATCAAAACCTCGCACGGACTTTCAGGAGAAGGCACTTATATTATCAAAAATGCCAGCGACCTAAATTACTGCTTGGAAGAACTGAGAAAATATCTCGATATTAAGCAGCTTTCGACAATTATTGTCTCCGAGTTCATCGAGAATGTCGTAGAGAACTACTGCGTACAATTCTATGTCAGCAAGACCGGAAAAATAACACTCATCGGCACTACAAGGCAACTCGTTACCTCTGAAGGTAATTATTTAGGAGGACTAATTAACTACCGTTACGATACAAGCAAGTTTTTCGACATGATTGCTGCCATTGGTGAGTATGCTCATTCCTCAGGTTATTTCGGTGTAATTGGCTTCGACGTGCTAGAAAATCAAGAGGGATTTTATGTAATTGATGCCAATTTCCGAGTTAATGGTTCGACTCCACTCTGCTTGCAGCGTCATACCCTACTCAATTTAGGGAAGGAGGTAGCTAAATTCTCCAGTGACTACCGGATGCATGGAACATTAGAATCGATTCTTGTCAATCTCAAACCGGAACTCGAACGCAAAGACTTGATGATTCTGTCGGCTTTGGAAAAGGTCAAATACGGAAAAATTTATACAGAAATTTACGGAATTGTTACCGGAGAGTCAATCGAAGAAATGCAGCAGATTGAGCAGAAATTACGAGAGAAAGGATTGCAGGGGATAACTTAACTTGTACGCTATAACAGTAACAATATAAAAGTGTAATAATTGATTCTCGTAACCAATGGCTATCGTCCGCACTATTCCCGAACAAGGTCAACTTGTCAACGTCCGTTCTCGGCAATTTGTAGTTACGGATGTACGTAATGCAACACCTACAAACTTGATATTAAATCCAGTTGGGACTCAAAATTTGGTGAGTTTATCTTCGGTGGATGATGAGGGTTTGGGTGAAGACCTGCAAGTAATTTGGGAATTGGAAGTCGGGGCATATGTGTATGAGAAAATTGAGTTACCACAACCGACGGGTTTTGATGAACCTGCAAAATTAGATGCCTTTCTCGATGCCGTGCGGTGGGGTGCGGCTTCAATTGCCGATGTGCGGACAGTGCGATCGCCTTTTCGCAGCGGTATCGATATTGAGGATTACCAGCTTGAACCGGTGGTGCGAGCGATACAAATGCCTCGCGTAAATTTACTGATTGCCGATGATGTTGGTTTGGGTAAAACTATTGAAGCGGGGTTGGTCGCGCAGGAATTGATAATACGCGATCGCCTCGTAAAGGTATATCTAAGCTATAATTTTCTTCCGTACACAGTTGTTGAAGTTCGCTAAAGGCTTGAGTTAGAGATGGTTTTGCAACCTGTTGCAACGAATTTAAAAATTCTTGAAACACTTTTGGATCTACAATTGCGGCGACTAATTCTTCTTGAGTATATATGAATTGAGGTTCTTGGGTAGTCGCATCGATTATTCGATATAGCTGGTTTTGAGCTTCTTCAAGCGTCCATTTCATTACAAATTTTAGAGTAAATTTTAGGCTTGACTCCATTTTACCCAAACTTAGGTAAAGGGGCACGATATATCGTGCCCCTACAGGATATTCGGCACATCGAAAGGTATTACCCTAGCAATAATGATTTTTCGCTATCCGACCAAATGTAGGGGCACGATACATCGTGCCCCAGGGATATTCGGCACGTCGGAAAATATTACCCCACACATAATGATTTTTCGTGATGCCACGGTATTGTCGGGGCACGATGTATCGTGCCCCTACGGTTATTCGATGTGTGGGAAGGTATTACACCTAGCATGATGATTTATTCGTGATGCCACGGTATTGTCGGGGCACGATGTATCGTGCCCCTACGGTTATTCGGCACGTCGGGGATTGAAATCTCATGACTGGGCAAAATTTATGAAACAGACTACTAATAAGATTGTAGGTAAATGGCTGTGGAAGTGTTGGTACAGGCTTTAGATAAAATTGACCAAGACCGCGATCGCGTTTTACTCAAAGGTATCTCGGAAATCGAACTTTATCGCGCTGCGTTAACGGTGATGATGCGGTTGGTATTTTTGTTTTCGGCTGAGGAACGGGGTTTATTGTTGTTAGGTGATGCGCTTTACGACCAGTATTATGCAATCGAGTTATTCTCAACTAAAATTCAAGGATACGCTGAACAGATACTGTTGAATACCTCTAATATATTACTCGACAGCAACAGTATAAATCATCTTCAAGAACTAAATGCCTTCAATATTAACTACTTTGCACAGTGGTATTTTCATAATTTAGAAATATATCCCCAGATTCAAAAATATGTTGAACAACTTGACCACTTACGTTTGTTACTCATTGACTATTTGAGAAGCAGTTTTCATGATGAATTGTGGTAAAAAAATAATCAACAAAGCCTAGTACAGCGAGTGCGAAAATAAACCTACTATTTCAAAACATCAAAAAGCTGATATTTTCGGCTTTATTACTTCTACCTTCTTACTTCTGCCTCCTGCCTTCGTTCAATCTGATACTGCAACACTATCACCCGGCTTTGAAGGATATCGTACAGTCAAAATAGTGCAATCAGTCTCAGCAATCCAAGTATGAGCAACACCCGCACTCCAAAGAACGTAATCGCCCTCACGCGATAGTACAATTTCTCTATCCTCAAATTGCAGCCTAAATTCTCCGTGAATGAGAATCGCAAGAGTCGCAGCTTGGTTATTTACTGCCCATTCACTTCTACTGTCGCCTGCTTGATGAACACCCCATTTTACCTCTAATTCTTCCGTTGAGCGCGGGTCATCTTTAGGTGTAATAAAGTGACCCATAAACCATCCCTCATCTTTTCCAGCTTCTTCTTTAGCATTACCAAAAGCAAAATTGTTATTAGTCATTTGTCAGTTATCAGTTATCAGTTGTCAGTGGTCAGTTATCAGTTATCAGTTATCAGTGGTCATTCTGACGAAGGAAGAATCTGAGATTGGTTTCGTAGTCAATTAAAAAGTCGAAAATGTTACAAAAATGTCATTCTGACGAAGGAAGAATCTGAGATTGGTTTCGTAGTCAATTAAAAAGTCGAAAATGTTACAAAAATGTCATTCTGACGAAGGAAGAATCTGAGGTTGGTTTCGTAGTCAATTAAAAAGTCGAAAATGTTACAAAAATGTCATTCTGACGAAGGAAGAATCTGAGATTGGTTTCGTAGTCAATTAAAAAGTCGAAAATGTTACAAAAATGTCATTCTGACG
>CAXTCQ010000120.1:14810-23533 GCA_964242965.1 uncultured Calothrix sp.
ATTAAAAAGTCGAAAATGTTACAAAAATGTCATTCTGACGAAGGAAGAATCTGAGGTTGGTTTCGTAGTCAATTAAAAAGTCGAAAATGTTACAAAAATGTCATTCTGACGAAGGAAGAATCTGAGGTTTGTTTCGTAGTCAATTAACCTTTATCAGTCAAGAATCTAGGGTTATAAGCTTAGACCTAGATGCTTCGTTCGCTACTCATGACACGTTATATAATTTGTTATCAGTGTAACCTTTGTCAAGTCAAGAATCTAGGGTTATAAGCCTAGACCTAGATGCTTCGTTCGCTACTCATGACACGTTATATAATTTGTTATCAACGTAACCTTTGTCAAGTTAAGAATCTAGGGTTATAAGCTTAGACCTAGATGCTTCGTTCGCTACTCATGACACGTTTTGAATTTAATAAAGTAACCATTTAATTCTCCAACGGCACGGGACGCAATCTTCCTTCTACTTCCACGCTGGGAAAATTGGCATCAAAAGTGAGATTTTCTAACTTGCCATCAAGAATTATAAAAGTATCTTCAATTTTTGCACCTGGCAAACTAGGATTCCAAGCTACAGCCATGTTTTGAGCCAAAGTATCATTCGTTGTGGGATTTGCGATAATTTCTCGTGATAGATATCCTGTCGTCCCTCCTTGGTGATGTTCTTTAATAGCGTTAGGAAAACCATGCTCTTGGTAAGCATCAGCTAACGCTTGATAAACTTCGTGCAAAGCTACTCCCGGTTTGCAATACTTTAGCGCTACAGTTTCAATTTCCCGAACATGACGATGTAATTCCGCATTTTCCGATGAAACCGCGCCGAAAGACACAAATCTTGTCAAATTCGCGTATAAACCATATCCTCTCGCGCAAAATACCATCATCGCTTGTCGTCCAATCGGTTCTGCTGTCGCTGTCGCATGACGATATAAAGGTAAACGTCTTTCTCCAGCGACTAAAGTTAATGCGGGATGCAAACCCTGCGACCATAATGCCTCGGCACCGGCACCCGCTAGCTGGTATTCTGTCCAAGTTGGTTTGGCTGCTTCGAGTACGGATGTCATGGCAATACTAGCTTTGCGTCCGACTTCTCGGTATCGCTCTAACTCGCTTGATATTATTGCTCTTTTATGCTGTAAGAGAGAGGAGGGTAATGGTTGGGCAATGGAATTGGTTCGGCTTCCATCTTCAATGGTATCGCATAAAATTTTTCCCCCACCAGTCGCTTCGCGGATAAAGTGTTCGCGTGCTACCGTATCTGCCCAAGGGTTGATGTAGAGTTGGAAATTAGCTGGTAACTCCTCATCTTTCAAGCGTTGGGCTTCGATTTCGTCTGTGAGAATCCAAGCGTCATCGGCTGTTACTAAGACTTCAGCGATTCCGGTTTCAGCAGTTAGCAGTACAGTGTTAGAACCGCCAGCAGTTACCCAAGCAAACCAGTCTGTACCGCGTAAGTAAACACCCTTTGCGTCAGTTTCACTAAGGGTTTGACAGATTAATTGAAGTTTGGTAGATACTTCTTCACTCAAAGAATTCATAGATACACCTTAAATACAAATAGTAGGACAAGCGATATGCTTATCCTACGCATAATTATTACTTTGGGCGTTGCTGAATTAAAATATGAAATCAAAAATGCAATATATCGAAACTCTTACTCTTTGCAACTTTGCGACTTTGCGACTTTGCGCGAGATAAATTTATACCCTATGCTTCCTCGTCCTTACAAAAGCTAAGTCAGGTTTATCTATATATAAGCATTTTATATAGGTTACAAGTTTAATCGAAATATAAATATAAAGTTTCTACCTGCTTACTTATCAAGGATTATTTCGGCAGATAGATTATTTATCGTAAAAATTTATGGATGCTTTTTACTAAGGAGTCTCGATCATTATATATTAAAATAATAATTTTTAAATTCAATTTGTGCTATGACTTTTAAAAAATTGTTTGATTATCAAAAGAATATTATCACTCACGAACAGCGTGAAAAAGGCACTTTAACATCTCAAGCTAACGCAGCACCTCAAGAGATATTATATAGTGTTGCCCATGCGATTCCCGGACGCATTCGTTTTCGCGTTCCTCGGATAGCTACAGATGTTTGGTACGCTGATAAACTTAAGGCAGTGATGGAGTTTAATAGCATTACCGATGTCCGTATAAATCGAGAAGCTGCATCAATTGTGATTAAGTATAGAAGTGAGAAAATTTCGCAACCAAAAATGCAATTGCAATTGATTAAACTTATTCAAACTGCACCAAGTATTGATATTCCCAAGCAAGCAACAGCGAAATCAGTTGTCGAATCAGTTTTTGATGCTTTGGTTAATCTCATTGATAGCATCCGTAATGTCAACAATGTGCGAAGTGCGATGAAACATCAGCAATCCAAGAATAGTACTTGGGAACGAATACTTTCCACAGCAAGAAGAATGCTTAAGGGATTAAAATCAGCTATATTGTTCGTCACCCCCAAACGCAAAACTAATTTATCAAACAATTCACAAGAACAATTACTTACAGATTTTTGTAGCGAATAGCGAAACCCAACATATTTGTTGGGTTACACTACCCTTCGGGAACGCGAAGCGCGTTGGCGTAGCCTGCGCTTTGCGCTTACATTCCACCCAACCTACGACTACTACAACAATACTAAATTATACTAACCTAACTCTTCAAATCCCCGAATTTGGGACTCCACCAGCCTTTTTGAGTATTAAAATAAGCTACTTCTTTATGTTTTGGGTCACTGCGTGCTTGAGGATTGGAACAGCGTAACATTACCTTACTTTGTCCATCTTTGGTATAACTGTATTCTTCTAAAGCTTGCTTGCATACCGGACAGGTATATGTACCTTTCTGGTGTGATTTTTGAGAACTCTTTTTTACATCCGTTGGTGATTTTCGAGAACTCTTTTTTACATCCGTTGGTGTTTTTTGCGTTACATCCGTTGGTGTTTTTTGCGAAGTTGATATTTTAGGAATTTCTTCTTTCACTGATTGAGTCCGAGGGGCAGCCCAAGATTTGCTATAATCGTTCCAAAACATGACAACATTCGTGCATCCGCTGACGCATTTGAGAAAGTACTTCTTCTTAACTTTGGTGCTAGGAATCTTGGCTAAATGATTATTACACTCAGGACAGCGAGTCCGAGAATTTTCATATTTACGCTCGTTCCCACCATAGGCTTTTTTACCATCCCCTGTTAAGCTTGACGCAGCAATGGGAACAGTTTTTGCCTTGGCTAAGGCTTGAGCAAAGTAACTTTGATGCCAATTTGTGAGATAGTGCTGCCAAGGTTCCTTACCTTGCGCGATCGCATCCAAGGCATTTTCCATCTTGGCAGTAAATTCTGTCTCTAACAAGTCGGGTAATGCTTTCATCAAAAAAGCATCTACTTCCATTCCCAAAGCAGTCGGTTGCAAACTTTCTTTCGCTAACTGCACGTAATCGCGTTTTTTGAGGGTGGCAATCGTGGGAGAATAGGTACTCGGACGACCAATTCCTTTTCGCTCCATCAACTGGACTAATTTTGGTTCGCTGTAACGTGGTGGTGGTTGGGTTTGTTTCTTCTCGTGACCCGCATCAGCCAAAGTCAAGATTTGACCTTGCTGCAAATTCGGCAATATCGTATCTTTACTCAAATTCGACCAGTAGCGAGCATACCCTAAAAACTCGACAATTTGCCCCCTTGCTTGCCAAAGGATTTGACCCGACTGAGTAATTACAACTGTTTTGCGAAGTTGTGCGGGACGACATTGCGATGCTACAGCACGTTTCCAAATCATCACGTACAAACTAAACTCATCTGGAAGCAATTCCAGACGCAACTGTGCAGAAGGTTTGAATACATCCGTCGGTCGAATCGCTTCGTGTGCTTCTTGAGCAGTTTTATTACTGCGATGCCTTGTGGTTTTCTGGGGTACGTTTGCCGGGTCGTTTTGCTCTAACCATTTGCGGGCACTATCTACAAACTCCGGACTCAACATTACCGAGTCAGTCCGCATGTATGTAATTAAACCTGCTTCGTACAACCTCTGCGCTACCTGCATGGTTTTCTCAGGAGCAAACTTTAACCTCGACCCAGCAGCTTGCTGTAAAGACGAAGTAATAAAGGGTGGAGGTGGTTGACGGTAGTTGATTTTGCCTTCGTATTGAACAACTTGATGCGGATGCTGTTTTGCTTCCTCAACTAACCTTGTTGCTTCAGCTTCCGAAAGGACGCGGGTGGATTCGGGTTTTTCGGTGCTGTTAGTTGCTGCATCGTCGATCGTATCAGTTTCCTGGGGTGTTCCCGAGGGAGCATTAACCATCCCCTTATAGAAAGCACGAAACCCTTCTGCGTAGTCTACCCAGACACTCCAATAGTCTTGGGGGACAAAATTCAAAATTTCGCGTTCGCGCTGGCAAATTAGATGTAGGGTGGCACTTTGGACACGTCCAACGCTCTTGGCTCCATTATTCAAAGCCCAAACTAATGGGCTGCCCTTATAGCCTACCAACTTATCAAGACAATCTCGACATAATCCGGCTCCGATTAAGTTTGCGTCGAGTTGCCGGGGATTTGCTAGAGCGTTCCGTACCGCAGATTCGGTAATTTCTGTATAAACTACCCGTAATGGTTGCTTCAATCCTAAAGCTTCTTTGAGATGCCAAGCAATAGTTTCCCCTTCTCGGTCAGGGTCAGTTGCTAGGACAACTTCATTAACTTGTTTGACTGCATTTTTTAGCTGTTGAATCGTTTCCTTTGCCCGTTGGTCGCGGGGTATATAGCGACATTCTACACTGTTGCCATCCATAGTAAAGCCGAGAGAATCCTCACCTTCGTTGCTGAGTTCTCGAATATGACCGCAGCTAGCACGAACAATCCAGTCATTGCCCAGGATTTGACTGAGCTTTTTGACTTTACCGGGGGATTCGACAACTAAAAGGCGTTTCGGCATAACACCTGACCTGAAGATGCATGATAGTACCTTGATTTTTTATAGTACACCTGTTTGAAACAAATGCGGTATTGTTATCCCGTAGGATAGGCATCCTGCCTGTCCTATCCTAATATTACCCTTGCCTGTCCTTCATACACTGCACAAGCGAGACATATATCTTGCACTTCAGGAAAAATGGGCAAACCATGAGTTATTACTATGACTTCCGTTTTTAGTTATATTCCTCAATCAAACATCCCCAACTTTCAAACGTTGAGCAAGTAGACAATCCTCAAAGCTAAACGCTTCAGAGTCGAGAAAGCTGGATATTGCCATTTCGATTGTAGCTTCGAGCGAACATTCAAGTTCAGCGGACTTTTTCGAGAGTGCAGCTTTTATATAATCCGGCAAGTCGTTGACAAGCAGAGCGATCGCTTCTGGAGAAAGGTGCTGGGTGGTGAGAGCTTGAGTCATAATTCTCTGGGGATTTTGACGTTATAGGGGGGATTGCTAGCTTGGAGGATAAGAGTCTCTAATTCATATAGTAACCCTGGTTTTTGCCACTGGTTAATAGTGACGAAAGCAATTCGCACATGGTCTGGCTCGTAGCGGTCAAGCCAGCCTCAGAGAAAGGCTTTGTGTCCACCGCGTAGCCTGTCGCGTAGGTTTTTGGCTTTTCCAATGTAAAGTAACCCTTCGGATAAGTGTCGAAATGCGTATAAGCTTACTCTGGCAGGGATGCTGGTAAACTCACGGCTCAGAGGATGGCATTGCTCGAAGGGAATGAAGGCAAGAGTGTCGAGGATTTGGCGGGCTTCTTGTTGGGTAGAGTCGGGCATGGTAACAGCAGGTCGCATTTGCCGATTTTACCTTGAGCGATACGTTATTTTTTTAGATGCTAGAGCCGATTCTACGATATTGGCGGATTAGCGATCGCTGATTTGTCTCGCGCATATACACTTAAAAATAAATGTGTAATTAAGTATAAAAATTTAAATGTGGGGAACTGAAGGTAAAAAAAATGCTCATAATAGGTGAAGATACCAGCTTTGAGTTCCCAGGAGGTGTAGACCAATGAGTCAGAGCGATCGCAAGTTCAATAAACAGTTGGTCGATAGAGCGCTCGAAGAGATTTTCCCTCCAGCGCTTAAACCCTTTATCAGCCGTAAAATGGAGGAAAAGTACGGTTCCAACTGGTTGCAAAATGCTAAAGGGAGTTTAGAACATTACTATTTTGATGGCTCTGGTTTAAAATGGAATGACCCCGCAGCAGTAATTAAGTTATTGCTAACACAGTGGAAGCAAGCTTTTCACGAACCCTACAAGCTTGATAATAAAGAACGCAACTGGGTACAGGAATTACTTACTATTCGCAATGAGACCAGCCACAATAATGATGTATTTGATTACGATTACAGTTTCCGCTCGCTAGATACTATTGAGCGGTTATTAGATGTTGTCGAAGCTAAAAAAGCTGCCCAACAAGTAAAGCAGTTAAAAGAACAGTTGCAAAAATCGTTACCAGTGGGGGTACGTGGTGAGTTTCAAGCACTGATTCAGGAAAAAACTGAGGGCTTTACCGGGCGCGATTTTGTCTTTAAAGCGATACAGGACTTTTTCAGCAGTCAGACAGAGGGATACTTTATTATTGAGGCAGACCCCGGAGTGGGTAAAAGCGCTATCCTGGCTGAGTATGTAAAACGCGCACGCTGTGTGTTTTATTTTAATATTCGTTCTCAAGGCATTAACCGCGCCGAGCAATTTTTGCAGAGTGTCACAAGTCAAATTATCTCGCGCTACAACTTACCTTATCCGTTAGAGTTACCACCGCAGGCAACGCGAGACGGGAAGTTTTTGGGTAAATTACTCGAAGAAGCTAGTGCCAAACTAAAATCGGGAGAAAAGCTGGTTATTGCCGTTGACGCACTCGACGAAGTTGACCAAACTGACCATAAAGGCAGTAATATTCTTTATCTACCCATGACTTTACCAGGAGGAGTTTACTTTGTCCTCACCCAAAGACCAATAACTCTACCTTTAAATCTTAACTCCCCTCCCCATCGATTCGACTTGATGCAGTACCAAGCCGAAAGCTTGCAAGACATCCATAATTACATTCGCACCCGTATTCGGGAGTCACCGCAGCTACGAAAATGGATTAATGAGCAAGGGGTTACGGTGGAGGATTTTGTCACTCAGTTAGGGAACAAAAGTGAAAATAATTTTATGTATCTGCGGTATGCACTAGCGGATATTGAGAAGGGGAGATTCGGCGATTTGAGCATCGATAGTTTACCGCAAGGTCTTATGGCATATTAATGAAGACCATTGGCGGCGCATGGGGATGCTCGATAAACCCTTACCTATGCACAAAGTGGCAATTGTGTATTTTTTAGCCGAACTGCGTGAACCAGTTTCCCGTCGCTTGCTTGCTGAGTTATCTGCTGAAAAATCAGTGGATGTGCAAAAGGTACTTAATGAGTGGAAGGAGTTTTTACGCGAAACACTTGTGAATACTGAAAAACGCTACAGTATTTATCATCAGAGCTTCTCTGATTTTTTATACCGTAAAGATATAGTACAAGCATATGGCGATGACTTTTCTTAATAAAATTAAATCTACGATTGTCGATAAGTTGAGCGGAGGTGTAGTTAAAAATATTAGAAAACATTTAAATAATCTCTTATCTGAATCTAGAGAATATGCTTTAAAGTACTTACCTGCTCACATGGTTAAGGCTAATCGGTTAGAGCAAACTTATCAATGGCTAACTGATTTCGATTTTATAGAAGCTAAAGTTTTTCATCCTGAAATTCCCATCCAAGCGTTAATAGAAGATTACAACTTAGCTTTGAATTCCGAAAATTCGTTCTCCAGCGAACAAGCGGAAGTTTTGAAATTAATTCAAGGAGCGTTGCAACTGTCAGCGCATATTTTAAATAAAGATAAAACGCAATTAGCAGAGCAATTGTTAGGGCGTTTGCTGTCTTTTAAGAACTTAGAAAAAATTCAAAAGCTACTGCAACAAGCACAGCATAGCAAAAATTTTTGCTTGGTTCCCCAAACACTAAGCCTAGCTCCTTCAGGCGGGGCTTTAGTAGGTACCCTCACTGGTCATAGTGGCAAGGTTAATGCAGTAGCCATCAGCAGCGATAATAAATATGTCATTTCTGCTTCAGAGGATAGTACCGTAATAGTCTGGGACTTGCAAACAGGAAAACAACTGCGTACTCTCACTGGTCATAAAAGCTGTCGTCAAGTACTAGCCATCAGCAGCGATAATAAATATGTTATTAATTCATATGAACATAACCTGGAAGTCTGGGACTATTATACACGGAAATATGAAATGGGTACCCATAACCTGAAAGTCTGGAACTGGCAAACAGGGGGATATGTGGATACCCTGACTCATAATGGGCTGGTTAGTGCAGTAGCCATCAGCAGCGATAATAAATATGCTATTTCTGCTTCCTATGACCATACCCATAGCCTAATAGTCTGGGACTTGCAAACAGGAGAACAACTGCTTATCCTGCTTGGTCGTAGTAGCTGGAGTAGTGCAACTGTCACTGGTCATAGTTACGAGGTTACAGCAGTAGCGATCGCCAACGATAATAAATATGCAGTTTCTGCTTCAGGAAGCGATACTACCCTAATAGTCTGGGACTTGCAAACAGGAGAACAACTGCGTACCTTGAACGCTCATGGTAGCTGGGTTAATGCAGTCGCAATCACCAGCGATAATAAATATGCCATTTCTGCTTCCTATGACGATTCTGAATCTTACGCT
>CAXTCQ010000121.1:0-23390 GCA_964242965.1 uncultured Calothrix sp.
GTTGGTGGGGGTGGGGCGGGTTTAGTGATATGTCTGATTTTACTGTATGCTTTCGGTGAACCCGCCCTTACGAGTACTTGTTGCTTGGGGTTGGTTGATGGGGTGGGTTTACTTTTTCAGGTGACATTTCGACAATTTCTCCCTTGAGTAATTCTACTTTGCGATCGCAAAGCGACTTCCCTGGAGTATCGCATATAATTTACACAGTAATCATGCGGTGATACTCGTCAATCGTCCACTTGGCAGCGATAAAAGTCATAGTAAGTATGTCGGCGTTAAAAATCGTAGTTATAGACAAGGGGGTTGGCAGTTGTCCTAAACTTATAATTAGCAACTTGGGTTGGTATGACATTCGATTATTCCTTAGATTTTAAAAATATCAATTTCCGCGAACATCCGGAATTATATCGCGTTGGCAAAGGCGAACAGGGTGTGCTGTTGGTTGAGCCATATAAATCGGAAATTTTACCATATTGGCGATTTAAAAATCCTGAAATTGCACGCGAGTCGAGTGAAAAAATATATGAAATCTTTCTTACCTATTTAGAACAAGATGATTTTGTCGGTGCTGATATGGCGAGAAAATTTATACAAATGGGATATACTCGTGCGCGTCGTTATGCTAATCACAAAAGTGGTAGGAAATATAGAACTAATCCACAGAAGGAAACATCAATAGAAGCACAATCTCAAGCTCGACAAGATATTTTACCCTATGAGGTAGACGCAATTAAAGCTGAATCGGCGGCAATTTTTAAAGAAAAATGGATGTTGGCAAAAATGAATGATAAGTATCTTCAGCTTTTAACTAGGCATCGGCAGATGTACGAGCAGAAATGAGCTATTACGTGTATGAGAATGTATTAACTATAAGATGCACGATTACCTTATGCTTTAGGACTCAATAAGCCCTTTTCAGCGCGTGATGTGGTTGAGTTTGCATTTGCTTGTTGTGCTGTGTGAAAATAGTCCAAAAATCTACCGTTTTGCAATGACCAATTCTACGTTACCTTCATCGATTCAAAGCGTTTTTGATGAATCTACCGAACCGGAGACTGTTTTTACAGCTTTGCTGCCGGAACTTGGTGAAATTTTGAAGTGCGATCGCATTTTTCTGTATGTGCGAAATCCAAACACAAAAAGCGGCAAAGTGCAAGCGTGTTGGCGACGCAGTTCTGATATTCCAGATATTACCGACCGCAAATGGAAACAGGAACCTGCATCGCTAGCTACGGAGGAACCTTTATTTGCAGCAGCACTGAAGACGCAACCTTCAGTTTATGTCGAAGATGTCGAAACCGCGAGTCCGGATGTTGTCAACCGCGAGTTTGAACATTCTTCATTTGGACATCGTGCATTAATTCACGCGCACCTATGTCAAGACAATCAATTATGGGGCATTTTGCAGCCATGTATTTTCGGTCATCCGCGTATTTGGTCTGCATCTGACCGCGATGTTGTCACTCAAGTTGAAAAGCAATTAACTCCTTTAGTAGTTAATTACATAAAAGGGAAGGGAGTAGAGAGTATGGGATATAAGGAGTAAGAGAGGAGAAAACTATTTTTACACTCCCCATCTCCCCCATCTCCCTACTCCCTACTCCTTATTCCCTACTCCCTTCCCATGACTATCTTGAAATTTTATTTTCCGGTCGTTCTGTTGTAAAAGTTTATTAGCAATCAGCAGAACAGATACCAGTAGTAAAAGCTGAATTTCCCAAGGTGCTAATACTATGCTAATAAGAAAACTAACTACCGCAAAAGCACCTACAAGATATCCTGTTTCGTCGGTGCTTCTTTGAAAGATATAACCACCTGTTAAGCCGATGAAAAGTGGTATTAAAAATGCAAAAGCCATTTCTCGTTACCTCTAAGTCCACAAACGGAAGTGTATAGTTTATTTATCTTACTACTACTTAATAAGCTATGTAGCAAAATTTACAAATTCGCTAGCTTTTTGTCGCATCACGCTATTAGTTACTACAAGGATGGGGATCTAGTTTCCAAATCCGTCTGGTATATTAGCGTAACACTTAAAATTGACTTTAAAATCGATTTGGCTAAATTTACTTATAAGTTAGCGCTTTCGACTGATAAATGCGATGCTAAATATCCCTCAACATCTGGCAACTGAATTAAATCTTAAACCCTTTCAGGTGCAAAATGCATTAGAACTTTTTGCCGAGGGTGCAACGATTCCTTTTGTTGCGCGTTACCGAAAAGAACGTACTGGTGAAATGAACGAAATCCAGTTACGCGACTTACAGGATAAGTATAATTACTTAACGGAATTGGAGGCAAGAAAAGCGGCGATTTTGAATGCAATCGCCGAACAAGGTAAACTCACTGACGACTTGAAACTGAAAATCACAGCTTGTTTACAAAAAAACGAGTTAGAAGATTTGTATTTACCCTACCGTCCGAAACGTCGTACTCGTGCAACCATAGCACGCGAGAAAGGACTCGAACCGTTAGCGGAGTTCATTCGGTCGTTAAATATTAAAAATGGTGCGTTGGTTCCTTTGGAAGCAGAAGCTGCAAAGTACGTTTCCGAGGAGAAAGGAGTTAAAAGTGCTGAAGATGCACTTGATGGTGCCGCCGATATTTTAGCAGAGGAAGTCGCCGATAAGGCAGGGTTGCGGGCGTATTTGCGCGAATTTTTTCTTGATGAAGGAGTGTTTGTCTCGCATATCAAAGACGAATACCCGTCCGGAACAACGAAGTTTGAAATGTACCGTAATTTTCAAGCTAAGGTGAGGAATATTGCACCGCATAATTTACTTGCTTTGTGTCGCGGTGAAAATGAAGGAATTTTAAGTTTTGAAATTGCTTATGATGAAGAGGCAATACTCTCGTATTTAGAAGCCCAAGAAATTCGCGTCAAGCATCGTCCAATTCGGGCTTTTTATCAGGAAATGATTAAAGATGCATTTAATCGTTTGATGAAAACTTCACTGTTAAATGAGGCGATCGCTCAGAAGAAACTTGAGGCGGATATCGAGTCTATCAAGACATTTGAAACTAACTTGCGCGAGTTACTACTATCAGCACCAGGAGGGATGAAACCAACAATGGCAATTGACCCAGGTTTTAGAACTGGTTGCAAAGTTGCTATACTCGACCAAACGGCGAAATTTTTGGAATACCAAGCAATTTTTCCCCATACTGGCGCACAACAACGACCATTAGCAGCACAAACATTGAAAAAATTCATTGAGAAGTATAAAATTGAATTGATTGCTATTGGTAACGGTACAGCATCCCGCGAGACTGATGAATTTGTTGGAGAAGTTTTACAAAATATCGAACGCAAACCGATAAAAGTAATCGTCAACGAATCGGGTGCATCGATATATTCGGCTAGTAAACTTGCAGGTGAAGAATTTCCGGATTTAGATGTTACCGTGCGTGGTGCAATTAGTATTGGTCGTCGTCTCCAAGACCCACTTGCGGAACTTGTAAAAATTGACCCGAAATCGATCGGTGTAGGGCAATATCAACACGACGTAGACCAAAAATTACTAAAGAAAAAGCTCGATGAAACCGTCGAAAGCTGTGTAAACTACGTTGGTGTAGACTTGAATACTGCATCTAAACAACTATTAACTTTTGTGTCGGGAATTACGTCAGCAGTTGCTAACAATATAGTTGCATACCGTGATACTAACGGTGCATTTAAAAATCGCCGTCAACTATTGAAAGTGCCGAAGTTGGGACCAAAAGCGTTTGAACAAGCAGCAGGATTCTTACGGATACGCGGAGGAGAGAACCCACTGGACAATACCGCCGTTCACCCAGAAAGTTATAAACTAGTAGAAGCGATCGCATCCGACTTGAAGGTTTCATTAGATCGGGTGACGCTAATTGCTGAAAACCTAAAAAAAATCGGTTTGAAAAAATACGTTACCGATACAATTGGGGAACCGACATTACGTGACATTCTCAGCGAACTTGAAAAACCCGGACGCGACCCCCGTGCGGAGTTTAAATATGCCACATTTAAAGAGGGAATCAAGGAGATTTCCGACCTAACGGTAGGAATGGAACTCGAAGGTGTTATTACCAACGTTGCCAACTTTGGTGCATTCGTTGATATTGGAGTTCACCAAGACGGGTTAGTACATATTTCCCAACTTGCAGACCGATTCGTCGATGACCCGAACAAAATTGTCAAGGTCGGGCAAGTTGTGAAAGTGCGCGTTATGGAGATAAACGAAAAACTTAAGCGCATTGGTTTATCGATGAAAGCTGTTAAGCAATAACCATCTTTTAGTCTATGTTGAGGGGTCATGCCCTACTATCCTACTAGAAGTAAAAGATTTTGTTTGTTACAAATTTGTCGTGGGGGTTAGATCCCCGACTTCTCGTAGAAGTCGGGGATCTTGATTTTGGTTTTAACGAATATACCTGACGATATAGAGTTAATCATCCTTACTAAAGAGGCAAAAAACTGTTGCATCGTCAAACATAGTAGTAAGAGTTTAAAAGAATCCAATTTCGATAGCAGGTAAAAGTAATGATACCCACCTTTTTAAATGTATTAGCAACTGCATTAAGTTTGTTAATCGTAGATATCTTATTTCGCGGCGTAGATATTGCAAATTTTCCTGCTGCATTGATTGCAGGTGCAGTAATTGGTTTAGTGAATAGTTCAATTAAACCAGTTTTATCTACTTTATCTTTACCCCTGAATTTTGTCAGTTTCGGCGGATTCTCGCTAATTGTTAACGGTTTTTGTTTTTGGTTAGCATCAGTATTAGTTCCTGGTTTTGGCGTACATGGACTGGTGTCTTTTCTCCTCGCACCCGTAGTTTTATCCTTGGGTAACACCTTCATCAATAACTACTTTGCGGAAAAAAGCCTCGCACTCAAGGGTAGTGATGCTGCAAACAAAGCTCAACTTCCTTCGAGCTAATTAATTTTAGCGATTAGTAAGTATCAATTAAAAAGTAAACCTTAAGTAATTACCAGACACATCATGAAAGCACTTCGTTATCTTCTCGGTCTTTTAGTACCTCCTTTAGGTATTTTCCTAACCTATGGAATTGGTCAAACCTTCTTCATTAGCATCTTATTAACTCTTTTAGGTTGGCTACCTGGTAGTATTCATGCAGTTTGGGCAATTTCTAAGTACGAAGAAAGTATCGACCCTCGCAGAACATATTAAAAGGAATCGACTTGGATTTGTAGTAATCATAAGTGGTTTTTTAGGAACTAAGGGGTGAAGTATACTTCATCCCTTTTATTTTTTTGCAATATTTTATTTCAATTTTAATAAATGATGTCTAAGCTAACCTTTTTGATAAACATCCTTCCGATGCTTGCACTGCAAAATTTGTACGAGTTGACTTTCATCATTAATCTCGTAACGAACTCTATAATCACCAACCCGGATACGATACTCGTTATCAAAACCTTTTAATTTGACAACTCCATTGGGACGTGGTTCCGAAGCAAGATTTTGGATTTTATCAATAACACGCTCCATAACATCATCTGGCAAGTTATCAATCTGCTTTTGTACTGAGTTTGAAATAACGATAGTGTAGCTCATGATACTTGATTTGAGCGTTTAGCAAGATATTCATCCATAGTCATGGACTCACCAACTGCATACTCAGTGCGAACTGCTTCAATTTCTGCCTGTGTTTCTAGATCGTCTTCGTACAGTGCTTCTTCAGCTTCAAAAATTTGTTGCTCAATTATCTCTTGAAGTTGACGTTTTTCTTCTAAATCAAGGGAAGATATTGCTTGTGCTAAAGTTTCCAAGGAGAGTTGTAATTTAACAATGGCTGGCATTTTTCTCCTATTAGGTGTGTTGTTTTTCGCATTTTGACACCATTATGTTGATTTTAACATTTATATTTTTGTGAAGCGTTTGGTGAAGTACATAAGGGCAGGCAGGGATGCCTGCTCAAGATTTGTACCATTTTAATCTATACCTCACTCAACTGAGAAACGCTATAAAGAAATAACGTAGGACAGGCAAGATACCTATTCTACGTTCCCAAAAGTTATTGAATATGGTCTAGAGAAGTGATATCTCAATTTCTACCATTTTCATTTACTTACGAATAGTTTCCTTACTATTGTCAGTATGATCCTTATCTTTCAACAGATTAGTTGCAGTAGCGAGAAGTTCTTTTAAAACCTGTTTAATCTGTTGTTCCTTGCGAGCGATCGCGCTACCCGCTTCACCCAATTTGCTATCGAGTTGCGAGTGTTTTTCTTTGACATTTTCGGCAGTAACTTCAGCACGGGGACGAGCTTGAACAACCCATTTTTGAGCATCATCAAGATAATCTTTTACCTGTTTATCGCGTCCGCCATATTGTGCCGCCAAATTTGCTTGGACAATAGCAAGTTGTGCTTGTAGCTGCGCGTAGCGCTTCTTTAACAATTCAAACTCATCGCTGTTTCTAATAGTTTCAATTGCTGCTGCGATCGCAGTTGTTACCTGAGTACTTTTTTCCGTACCCGTTTCTTTAATCTCAGCTAAAATTCCTTGAACTTCTTCCTGGATTTTATCTTCTTCTTCATCGATTTTTGCCTGCAACTGCTTGACTTCTGCCTGTGTTTTTACAATCGTCTCATGACGCTTGCTATTCACAGCTTCCAGCGCACCCTCAATCGAAGCAGTTACTTCTTCCTTCAATTCTCCACCTTTTTCTTGCAAGTTTTCTGCGACCGCAGTCACAGCATCACGCACTATTGTACGAAAGTCACTCGAACCAGATTTAAACTCCGAACCAACCTGTGACACAGCACTTCTAACAATTTCTCGAATCCGCTCAATTCGCTGCTGTCCGGTTTCCTTGACTAATTGAATTTCGGCTTTAATGGTGTCTTTGATATTATTAGCCATATAAAATACATCTCGCCTTAGCGTACTTGAATAAAAACCTCTTATCCATATATTGACGCACCATCGACGCGAGCGATCGCATCCCTTAGATAGAAATTTTATTCACACTAAGCAATTTATCTCTTTATATATATTACTCACGACATACGAGCGAAAATTGCTGAGAATAAAAACAAGAAAATAAACTCTCCTAATTCTCAATCCTCTTCCGTTTCTTCTCTGCGCCTCTGC
Source organism: uncultured Calothrix sp. (assembly GCA_964242965.1). GTDB lineage: Bacteria > Cyanobacteriota > Cyanobacteriia > Cyanobacteriales > Nostocaceae > JANNFJ01. Next base: position 7,097 of record CAXTCQ010000121.1, read on the forward strand.
GATGCGTGATAATATCAAATACTATGCTTACCACTTAAACTAAAACAACTCCCAGGAGAACCCCATTGAAAAAACTACTATCCATACTATTACTATCTGTACTGCTCGCAATTACATTCACTTTCCCCGCTATTGCAGACAGTAATAACGCAGCCAAAATATTTGAAACTAATTGTGCAGGATGCCATATTAACGGTAGTAACATCATTCGACGCGGTAAAAACCTGAAAATGAATGCACTCAAAAAAAATGGCATGGACTCAATCGAAGCAATTACCAACATTGTCACTAACGGTAAAAGTAACATGTCCGCTTACAAAGACCGATTAACAGCACCAGAAATTCAAGAAGTTGCGACCTACGTTTTACAACAAGCCGAAAACAACTGGAAGTAAGAGAGCAAGGAGTAAGGGCATTATTTATATGTATATATATATATTGATAGAATAAAAACCCCCTTGTCTTATTAGATAAAGGGAGCATGTCACATGCAGCAAATATAGTTAGGGTTTGCGCTCTAACTGATGCAATATCTCAAAAATAGCCAGATTTAGATCGAATTGTTGGCGATTGCGGGGATGAATATCGAAATTAATTAGTTAATTGTCAGCTGTTAGTGGTTTAGGGCGATGAATTAATAATTCGCATTTATCTTATGGTATGTAACAATTGTCAAGGGCAATAGCGTCCGCGATACACCAGTAATTAGTAAGGGATCTAGATAAAAATCGGAAATATGCTTCAAACCGACCCACCGCGTCCACCAAAAGAAGTTCTCCCCACGATGTATAATCTCGAAAGTGAAAACCCGGAGGAATCTGGTTTGCCTGACGAATTTCATATAATCCAACCCCAACTTTTGCGGGAAACTTTTAATCCTCCCAACCATCCATCCGAACAGATATTCGTAGCTAGTAATTTAAACCTTTACTACGACCCGCGTCACCCCGAAAGGTACAAAATTCCAGATTGGTTTGCAGCAGTTGGGACTTCCAGGTTTTACGCAAATAACGAGCTGCGATTAAGTTACGTGGTATGGCAAGAAGGTGTCAACCCCTTTGTTGTCGTTGAGTTACTTTCCCCAGGCACCGAAATCGAAGATTTGGGAGAAACTTTACCAACCACAGAACAACCTCCGGCAAAATGGCAGGTTTACGAACGGGTTTTACGTGTTCCTTACTACATCGTCTTTGACCGTTACACAGATATATTACGTGCTTTTATACTTAAAGCCGACTGCTACACCGAATTAAACCTCGAAGAAACCCGTATTTGGATGCCCACACTCGAACTAGGTTTGGGACTGTGGGAAGGTACATATCAAGGTATAAATAGATTGTGGTTGCGGTGGTATGATGCCTATGGCGACTGGGTTTTGACACCTACCGAACAAGAAACACAACGAGCAGAACAAGAACGCGATCGCGCCGAGAAAATGGCAGCAAAACTCCGAGATTTGGATATCAACCCCGATGAATTGTGAGGGAGGAAGGGGACAAGGGGGACAAGGGGGACAAGGAGGACAAGGAGGACAAGAAAGAAACGTCTTCTTATCTCCCCCTCTCCCTTGTCTCCCTTGTCTCCCCCCTCTTGTTTATCTTCGGAAACCCCTACCCTTCGCTTTCAACTGCGGCTTTCACGGATTTGTTAAACTTAAGGCAACTAGGCTTTTTCGGTTAAATCTCGGAAATACGCACCTGTGCGAGGCAACTAATGTTCACAGATACCTTACTTCTTTCCAAACAACTCCCTACTCTCCAATATTCCTCAACGCAGGAACGATTTGACGAAACCTGGGAAGCTCCTTTAGCAACCTTGTTAGGGCTGGGACGCGCTGCTGGCGCTGATTTCATTGAATTTTTTCTCGAACGTGTCAACTATATTAGTTGTCTAGCAGAAGACGATACCATCACTAGCATCACACCTCGCTTGTCTACAGGTGCAGGTGTGCGCGTCTTTCGCGGTAAAGCTGATTGCTACGTTACTACTAATGACCTTTCCTTTACTGGTTTGAAAGCAGCCTTGGAAAAAGCAGTTGGTATCATGGGTCTACAATTACCCACACCCAATGCTTTTATCCCGGAAATCAATCTCGAACTTTTGCGCGATTATGCTACCAAACGCGGTAAAGACGGCTGGTTGCCACTGTGCAGTTCTATACGCGAAATGGGTGAAGTTCTTCTCGATGGAACTAGCACGCTGCAAAAAACTGCTAGCCATATCCAATCGCGTCGCGCTACATATTTCCGCGACTGGCAAGAAGTATTAGTTGCTGCTAGCGATGGCACATTTGCCCGCGATATTCGCTTGACTCAATCGGTAGGTTTTAACTTGCTTTGTGCCGATGGTGCAAATCGGACTTCGATTGCCGAACGTGCTGGTAATACTAGCGACCCCAATTTCTTGCGTACTTGGGATTACCAAGAATCTTCGGAACACATTTCCGAGTCTGCCGGAAAAATGCTTTACGCCGATTATGTCGAGTCCGGTACATACCCGATTATTATGGCGAACCATTTCGGTGGGGTAATTTTCCACGAAGCTTGCGGACATTTGCTCGAAACTACACAAATCGAGCGCAATACTACACCTTTCTCTGAGAAAAAAGGTGAAAAAATTGCCCATGAAAGCTTGACTGCATGGGATGAAGGACGCGCTGAAAATGCCTTTGGAACCATTGATATGGACGACGAAGGAATGCCAGCACAGCGGACTTTGTTAATTGAAAAGGGCGTTTTGAAGAATTTCTTGGCAGATAGGGCTGGTTCGATGCGTACCGGACACCCCCGCACGGGTAGCGGTCGTCGCCAAAACTTCACGTTTGCAGCAGCTAGTCGGATGCGAAATACTTACATTGCTACTGGTGATTACAGCCTTGAGGATGTATTTGCATCGGTTGACAAGGGTATTTACTGTAAGAAAATGGGCGGTGGTAGCGTTGGTGCGACCGGACAATTCAACTTTGGTGTTGATGAAGCCTATTTAATCGAAAATGGCAAAGTAACCAAGCCGCTTAAAGGTGCAACTTTAATTGGTGAAGCCAAAGAAATCATGAATAAGATTTCCATGTGTTCGCAAGATTTATCTTTAGCTCCGGGTTTTTGCGGTTCGGTTTCCGGCAGTATTTATACTACGGTTGGTCAGCCACACATCAAAGTCGATTCAATTACCATCGGCGGTCGCTAGAAATAGTATTAGACGCTACTAGCAATTGTAGAGAAGTTGCATGTAACGTCTCTACAATAAACGAAAATTGAAATCAAGAATAGAGATAGAAAATAGAAAATCGGTATGGCAAATATTAGTGCGATCGCAAACTCTGCCAAGGAAAGCGCCAGCAAGCTTGGTATCAAAAAGTTCGATATTTATGGTTCTAGCGTTGATTCCACTAGCGTTCAAGTAGACAAAGGCGAACCCAGACAAGTTAAAGCTTCTAATTTATCGGGCGTGACAGTTCGCGTCTGGAATGAAGAAAATACGATGGGTGTCACAAGTACTACCGATGTTGACCCTAAAGGCTTAGAATTAGCTCTAAAAACTGCATACGAAGCGAGTTTTTTTGGTGTCAAAGAGAATGTTCCCGACTTCAGCCCGGAAGCGACTGCACCTCTAGATATAAAATCGACTGAAAAAGCCGAACAAGTACCTGTTACTCAACTTATTGATACTTTGGTGACAGCGGAAAAGGAATTAATGGCAGCGCATCCCGCTATCAAAGGTGTACCTTACAATAATTTGGCGCAGCGTGATGCCGATAGATTTTATTTGAATAGCGATGGTGCATTAAGAGCCGAATCGCACTCTTTAGCATCAGTATATCTTTACAGCAAAACTGAAGAAGAAGGCAAAAAGCCCCGCAGCGGAGGTGCTTTTAGAATTAGTCATGGTGTAAAGAATTTAGATGTCAATGGCTGCATCAAGGAAACTGCCGATAAAACTATCAGCCATTTAAATTATGAAAAAGTGAACACAGGGAAATACACCGTTGTCTTCTCACCTGATGCTTTTTTAAGTTTACTAGGTGCATTTTCCAATCTTTATAATGCTCAAAGTATTCTCGACAACCAAAGTCTTTCTACCCCTGATGATATTGGTAAAGAAATTGCTTCACCTTTACTTTGTGTAAGCGATGATGGGTTACATCCAGCCAATGTTGGTGCGGACTCTTTCGATGGCGAAGGCACTCCGACACGTCGAATTAATTTGATTGAAAATGGTGTTTTAAGCAACTTCTTGCACAGTGCGGGTACTGCTAAACGCATGAATGCTAAACCTACGGGAAATGCAAATATTGGCGCGAAAGTTAGCGTCAGTCCTAATTTTTATCACGTTTACGCAGGTGCTGCGGCAGAAAAAGAATTAAGCTTAGAAACCGCTGAAAATGTGATTTTAATTGATGACTTGCAGGCACTTCACGCGGGTGTAAAAGCTTTGCAAGGTTCATTTTCGCTACCATTTGATGGTTGGATTATCAATAAAGGTGTAAAAACCAGCATTGAGTCTGCAACCGTAGCAGGTGACTTTTTATCGGTTCTAAAATCCATTATTTATGTTGAGAAAGAACCCGAACTTACCCCAGGTGGTGTTTGTCCGCGAATTTGGGTTGAGGGACTTTCTGTTACGGGAGAGGGTTAGGAGTTAGTAGTTAGGAGGTATTTTAGGGTGCGTTATGGATTTTATCCTAACGTACCTAATCTTTGATAATGTTGCGACCCTTGATAATGGTGCGTTACGCGATCGCTAACACAACCTACATATCTAACTGCCAACTCCTAACTCCTAACTTATTTATATTCTCCACCGATACCAACATTAACGTTAAATAAGTCTGTGCCAGCAAAATTTACACCAATCAAGGTTGCACCATCTAAATCGGCGCTATATAAATGAGCATCGGTTAAATTCGCATTGGTCATATTAGCGTTTTCGAGAGTAACGCTGTTGATGAATGCTGATGTTAGGTTTGCAGACTGTAAATTCGCGCCAGTTAAGTCCGCACCTTCTAAATTGACATTTTTCAAATTTGCACCTTGCAAATTAGCATTTCGTAAATCCGCACCAATCAAGTGCTGACCTTGAAGATTTGCGCCTTTCAAATTACAATTACTACATTCTCCAGTCTCAACCAAACGTCGAACGTTTGCAGATACTCCTGCTTGACTAGAAGTCTCAGTTGAAGCAGAAACAGGTGCTGCCACAATCATTGTACTAAGTAAAGCAAAGGCTGCGAATAATTTAGTTTTCATGTTTTTCTCCCCACACACTTTATAATGACTTTTTACAATCGGGCTGGTAGAAATAGACATGATGTATACTCCAGTAATAGTTAAACAAACTCGAATTGAATTAAGACTTGTTTAATCCCAACCTCTTACTTTATTGCTACTCATTCATTGTCACCGATTCCAGAAAAATTTCCCTCATGCCTCCGTAGTAGTTTTTTACTGAACCACAGACAGAGTATTTTTGGTCATTTTAAGCAAATTCTGTAGTGGAAGCGACCAATCTTAATTTTTTTGAGGATATAAAATTAACTGGAAAAAATTTAGTCAGAGTAAATCTACCTATGAGAGTAATTAACTGCTTGTAATTCGGATCGAGATTTTTGCACGATTCACAAGTAATATCATGTACGGTTAAAAACTTATAATTAACGTAGGTTGGGTCGCGCTCCGCGCAACCCAACCTACAAAACTGAAGTTCTACGCTACACGGCAGCTTTACCGCTACCAATCAAATACAGCAATGCCATGCGAACAGCTACACCACTGGTAACTTGAGCTTGAATCAAGCTAAATTCCGGGTCGTCCATTAAGTCAGAACTAATTTCGACACCCCGGTTAACGGGACCCGGATGCAACACTTTAACGCTTGGTTTGCATAAACTGAGTTGCGATCGCGTTATCCCAAATAATTGATGGTATTCGCGCAAACTGGGTAATAAATGTGCAGTCATGCGTTCTTTTTGTAACCGCAAAGTCATGACAAAATCAGCATCGCGCAATGCAGGTTCGAGATGCCAGTGGGTAAATAATCTGCGCTGGGGGAGAGGGGGAGAGGGGGAGGACAAGGGAGAAATATTGCTTCCTTGTCCCCCTTGTCTTCCTCCCTCCCCACCTGCCTCTGTCTCATCATTGACGTATTCGGCAAACCACTTAGGTAACAGCGTCGGGGGTGCGGCAAGGTGTACTTCCGCACCGCTAGCGGTAAGACTCCAAATATTAGAACGGGCTACCCGCGAGTGTAAAATATCGCCAACGACAGCAATTTTTTTGTCTTTGAGTAGTTCGAGTCGGGGTTGTAGCGGGTCAATCAACGAACAAATTGTAAATAAATCTAACAGTCCTTGCGAAGGGTGTTCGTGTTGCCCATCTCCAGCATTGAGGACGCTGACGCGACTACCAAGACGATCCATTTCATCAGCGATCGCATTCGGTACTCCCGCTTCTTTATGGCGAATCACCATAATATCGCATCCCATCGCTAAATAAGTCTTTGCGGTGTCGAGAATTGTCTCCCCCTTCGTCATCGAAGAAGTAGCGCTAGTAAAGTTAAGTATATCCGCCGATAGACGTTTTGCGGCTAGTTCAAAGCTACTACGGGTGCGGGTCGAAGGTTCAAAAAACAAATTCGCTACTACCTGTCCCTGCAAAGAAGGTACTTTTTTTGTCCGACGCGATAGTACTTCCTGAAAGCTCGCAGCAGTCTGTAATACCGCGTTGTATTCAACCGCAGTGAAGTCAGCGAGGGAGAGGATATGATGGCGATTCCAGGTTGTAGACATAAGTTAGCTAAAAGCTTTCTGCGTCAAGATGTAATAATTTACATCTCTACAGTTTTTCAATTTACACATGCAGAGGTTATAATACCACCTGTTTTCTATCAAATAAGCTGTTATTTGTCATTTGTTTCAAGGATGTAATTGAATGGTATCGAAGCGCTGGGGTTTTAGGAATGCCGCACACCCGCTAAAATAAACGCGATCGCTTCCTTAGTATGTCCCTCTAACATCGCTTTACCTAACGGACGCTTACCGCGTGCAACATGCTTGATGTTCCCCTGCCCAATAAAATAAAACAAACAAGTCCCCATAATATTAATCGCTGCTTGCAAAGGGTCGAGCGGACGAAACACCCCCGCTGCAACTCCTCGCTCTAAAATCGCTATTAATTTCGTATCAATAGTTACAGAGCTTCCTTGCTTGTAATATTTTCCTTGGTTCTGGACTGCTTCGTGAAACATAATCGTCGGCAAGTTGGGATTGCGCGACACGCAATTCAATAATGCAACTAAAAACTCCTCTAAAGCTGCTTCGGGTGCGAGTTTTTCTAGGTCTAATTGTTGATTGATTTCCAGGAGTTCCGCGTGCGATCGCTCTAACACTGCTTGATACAAACCAGATTTATCCTTGAAATAGTAATAAATCATCGACTTTGCCACACCTGTTTTCGATGCGATCGCTTCGGTTCGAGCAGCAGTTAAACCATGCTGTGCAAACTCTTCCTCTGCTGCTGCCAAAATAATCGCTTTAGTTGCCTCAGCATCTCGAACCTGTTTAATATTCGATGTGTTTTCTGCTTTCGCTCGACGAACCACAATATTTTTAACTTAATTTCTAATTTCTGAATAAATTATCGCGTCTTGTTAGGCATCCTGGCTGCCCTTAGCTTTAACAATGCCCTTAGCTTCCGTCCGTCCTAATTAAATTAATTCTAATAGCAAGCGCTTGCCCTACGCTGTAATCAACCGAATAGTCAGTTGACAAAATCCTATTTAAATTGTTTAGATAAGCAATAGTCAACTGAAAAGTCTGTCAATTATCGTCAAAAAAATGTTACCAGGTAAGAAAATCATCATTATTGGAGGGGGAATCGGTGGTGCAGCGACCGCACTTGCCCTTGACTGTGCGGGGATTGAAGCTACTGTTTACGAACGTACTCATCAAATCCGAGAAGTTGGTGCTGGATTGGCACTTTGGGCAAATGCGACCCATGTTCTCAAGAATTTAGACTTGCTGGAAGATGTATTGCGCGAAGGTGACATAATTACCCGCTACCAATTCAAATCGCAGCATGGCAAAGAGTTGATGACTATCCCCGTTGACCACTTCGACACTCCAGCATTATGCATCCACCGGGCTGATTTACACGCGCTACTGTGGCGCAACTTGCCAAGCCGCCTTATTCTGGGTCAAGCATTTGAGCGATTTGAGCAAATCAACGACAAAGTTCGTGCTTATTTCACCTCTGGGTTAATAGTCGAAGGTGATGGTTTAATTGGTGCAGATGGTTTAAATTCGCGGGTGCGGACACAACTTGATAATAACAAACCGATTTATCGCGGTTTCACGACATGGCGCGGTCTGACAAATTACATTCCAACTACGTACAAAAAGGGTTACATAAGCGAATATTTGGGCTGTGGGAAAGCTTTTGGATTTGTAACAATTGGCAAAGGGCGTATGTATTGGTACGTAGCAGCAAAAGCGCCAGAAGGAGAACCCGATGCAGTTGGGCGAAAAAATCAGCTTTTGGAGATGTTCCAGGATTGGCATCAACCTATACCTGAGTTGATTGCGGTGACGGATGAAAGCAATATTATCAAAACTGACCTTTACGACCGCGTACCGACTTTACCTTGGGGCAAAGAAAATATTACACTGGTTGGTGATGCTGCTCATCCAACATTACCAACTCTTGGACAGGGTGCTTGTATGGCAATTGAAGATGCTTTAGTAGCCTCTAAATGTTTGATTGAAAATGCGGAAGTAATTCCAGCTTTTCAAGAATACGAATCTCAGAGGTTTCCTCGTACAAAGATGATTGTGGAAGAGTCACGAAAAGCAGCGCAAATGATGAATTGGGAAAATCCTGCGGCTGTAGCATTACGAGAAACAGTCATGAAGTTGCTACCTACACCAGTTTTGAAAAATAAAATTAAACCGCTTCACTCTTACAAGGTAGATGTAAATACCATTTCACCAAAATCATAATACATACAAATTGGTTGTAGGGGCGGGGTTCCCCGCCCTCTCACCGATATATTTGTATCACCATCAAGTTCAAATAATATCAATCTCTACAAATTTTCATGTCGTTAGGCTTGGAAATGAAAAACATTTAAAGCCGTAGAAATCATCGACAGAAAAGTTAAAAACCCGATCGCATCTAAGGTTGTAGTCATCAGTGGACCGCTAATTAAAGCAGGGTCAAGCTTTAAGCGCTTTAAACCCATTGGTAACAGAGTTCCCAAAGTCGCAGCTAACAGAACGTTAATCACCATGACTATTCCTGCAACTATTGATACCCAGCGTTCTCGTGGAGTTGCCCAAATCAGTGAAAGTCCTGCAAGAGCAAGTCCTAAAGCTATAGCTGTAACAAAGCCCGCAGTAATTTCTTTACGGAGGAGTGGAATTGTGTCTTTGGGAGTAACTTCCCCAACACCAAGCCCCCGTACTGTTACTGATAAAACTTGGAAGGCAACATTACCGCTGCTATTTGCCAGAATTGGCATAATGATTGCCAAAACAGGTACTTCTTTGATAACTCCTTGAAAAGGAGAAATCGCACTTGCTGCCGCGATATAAAGAGCGATATTTCCAAGTAACCAGGGTAAGCGCTTGCGGATGGTAACTTGGGGTGGGGATAAAGCTTGTTCGTCACCACCGCTTACACCCGCTAATTTCTGAATATCTTCGGTAGCTTCTTCTTCCAAGATGTCCACCACGTCATCAATCGTGATGATACCTACCAATCTCTCTTCGCGGTCAACAACGGGTAAAGCAATCAAGTCGTAGCGCTTCATAATTTGCGCGACTTCTTCTTGCGGGGTTTCCGTGCGAACTTTGAGAACTCTCTCGCTAGCGATTTCCTTAATTAAAACATCAGGAAAAGTAAACAATAACTGCCGTAACGATACCACTCGCACTAGTTTGCGGTTGTTATCAGTAACATAAGCATAGTAAATCGTTTCCTTATCTTCGTCCTGATGCCGAATTTTACTCAACGCTTCCCCAACCGTCAACCCTTCACGCAACCAAACATACTCGGTTGTCATCACCCTGCCGGCGGTACCTTCAGCGTATCCGAGAATTGTTGCTGTTGCTTGTCGCTGTTCGGTACTTAACTCCTGCAACAACCGTTTAACGACTTTGGCTGGTAACTCGTCAAATAATTCCGCTCTATCGTCAGGACTCATTGCCTCAACAATCTGCACTACTTGTACATCGTGCAGTGAATTAATGAGTTCCTCTTGTACCTCTGGGGGTAAATACTCAAAAACATCGATTGCCTGACTTTTGTTGAGCAAACGAAATGCTAAAGCACGTTGTTTTTCAGGCAGTTGTGTAATATATTCTCCCACATCAACCGGCTGTAACTTATTCAAATCGTATTTAAGCTGGTTTAAGTCGGCAACATCAACAGCTTTATTGCGAATATCTTCTACAAGCATTTGAAAACCTCCTATAGTCTCCCCCTCGCTGAGAGACTCGTCCCATCAGCTTAGGGGAGGTTGGTACTGCCATCGAACGGACTTTGGTCCATAAAACCTTAAAAAATCAACATCGATATCCAATTAAGGCATCGCTAAGTTATAATACTAACTCGCAAATCAGTAACCCGGTAGATGCCAAGCTTACATGTAAGAACGATTCACATTCAATACATAATGTAATTATTTATGCCCGGATTTATTTTGGAGTTGAGTAAATTCTACTACTCTGACTCGAACTGTCAAGCACCTAAAGCGCTTCATTTCCAAAATTTATAAAGTAAAAATGTTTACAACATAAACTGTAGTCTTTGCTTTTAGGTGTAAAAGAGCCTTTGCCATCGTACTGGGACGCTATTATTTGAGCATTCAGTTCAATACTTTTAGCAAAAACAAAAATCAAAAGTAAACTTCAGCATAACGGAAGCATAATCCGGTTATTAAAGCAATTTAATCTTTAACCGCAGCATCGGTCATCCGATTATAGTTCAGTTTATGTCTGTACTTTGGTAGAGTTAAGTATAGAACGGGTAAGGAGCAGTATTATCCCCTCTGTAGACATAAAATAAATATGGCTAATTTCTTCCCCTTTCACCTTTATCCAGCTTTCGTCGAGTCAAAACATAAGCAATTTGAGGCATTACTTAAGAAGGTGAAAAGTTTTTAGCGCATTCTACCAAGTACTTAATTAATTACTTAAAAAATGCGACAGAGCGAAGGGGAGTAAATTAGAGATTTAGCAATTGACTGCAAGCGGGAGTTAATAGCATAAAAGTGCCTTTTTTTGATGAAGTGGCTTTATCGGACGAAAACACGATTGAAGTTTTAGCTAAATCAATGCATCGACTTGCTAAATCAAACAATAGCAGCTTTGTACGAAATATGAACAATTTACCAAAATTACCTACATTCAAAGGAATTTATGATAAATAACGCTATTGGCACTTTGACGGTGACAAGGGCAGTCTTATAATATAGCGCAATCAAAGCAATTATATCCATTTGCGAATAAATAAAGAATTACTTCGTTTTATTAGCTCGCGCATTGCTTATCCGTGCAGGCAAGATACCCATACTAGTAAAAATATGTTTTAAAGTAAACTTAGTTAATAATTAATAATGCCATTAACGCAATTAAGTTGCTAAATATATAACAAAATTAGCTGAAATAATACATATAAGTTTTTCGACATTATTGAGAATTAATCTCTAAAAATCTCCGGTACAAGTAAATTTAACTACGACACTATGGTTCTTATGCTACAAAAAAGAGATAATCGAAATAACGCAGTGGCTATTGTACAATGATGTCACGGAACTTGTAACACCAATTAAGCCATCATATTACTGAACAACCATTGTTGATTTTCGCAAACTGTTCTCGAACTAAACTATGAAGACAGCCAGTCAACTGCAAACTCGCCTTGAAACTTATTATCAGCAAATTAAAACGATAATTCTCATTCGTCAAAATCCAATTACCGGTTTGCTGCCAGCAAGTACGGCGATTACTGCTCACGGCGACTATACTGATGCATGGGTACGGGATAATGTTTACAGTATTTTGGCGGTTTGGGGTTTAGCATTGGCATACCGCAAGCTAGACGATGACAGCGGACGCACTTACGAACTCGAACATAGTACAGTAAAGTTGATGCGCGGTTTATTGTTTGCAATGATGCGACAAGCGCACAAAGTCCAACAGTTCAAACATACGCAGTCACCACTTGATGCACTGCACGCCAAATATAACACTGCCACTGGGGATATTGTGGTAGGAGACGACGAGTGGGGACATTTGCAACTCGATGCCACGTCGATATTTTTGTTGATGTTGGCGCAGATGACAGCATCGGGATTGCAAATAATTTATACTTTGGATGAAGTAAGCTTCGTTCAGAATCTGGTTTACTACATCGGACGGGCGTATCGTACCCCCGATTATGGAATTTGGGAACGGGGTAATAAAATAAATCATGGTAGCGCCGAATTAAATGCTAGTTCTATCGGCATGGCAAAAGCAGCGTTAGAAGCAATCGACGGACTCGATTTATTTGGAGTTAGGGGAAGTCAAGCATCTGTAGTTCATGCGTTACCCGATGAAATTGCCCGTACCCGCATTACATTGGAATCATTGTTGCCACGCGAATCAGCTTCTAAAGAAATCGATGCAGCATTGTTGAGCGTAATTAGCTTTCCAGCATTTGCAGTCGAGAATTTGGAACTGCGCGATCGCACTCGTAACGATATCATCAATAAGCTGGGTGGTAAGTACGGCTGCAAACGTTTCCTGCGCGATGGACATCAAACCGTTATCGAAGATAGTCACCGTCTTCACTACGAACCTTGGGAACTTAAACAATTTGAACATATCGAATGTGAATGGCCGCTATTTTTCACCTATCTTGTTCTAGATGGGTTATTTAGAGGCGATAAAGAACAAGTTGAATATTACCAAAAAGGTTTAGAAGCCTTACTTGTTGACTACAACGGGTTAAAATTACTACCCGAACTTTATTTCGTACAGGAAGCAAATATCGAAGCCGAAAAAGCCGAACCACAGACGCAGGAAAGATTACCCAACGAAAACGTCCCCTTAGTTTGGGCGCAAAGCTTGTATTATTTAGGACAAATGCTCAGTGAAGGATTGATTGCCGTCGGCGATATCGACCCCTTGGGAAGGCATTTGACGATGGGCAAAAATCGGGAAGCGTTGGTGCAAATAGCTTTACTTGCTGAAGACGAAGATTTACAAGCGAAACTCGAAATTTACGGTATCGAAACCCAAACACCCCGACAAGTCGAACCAATTCAAGTTCGAGGTTCGGAAGATTTGATATCGATTTATACTCAAATTGGACGTAACGACAAACTCGGATTAACAGGAAGACCGCCCCGTCGCCCTCGCAGTTTAACGACTTCACGGTTTTATAGACTCAATAGCGAGATAGTAGTATTTTTACCATCTTTTCTGGATTCCGAGCAATTTTACTTAACCCTCGACTACCACTTTTTAGTAGACCAACTCAAAAGCGAATTAGCTTACATCCAAAAATACTCGAATGAATTAGGACGACCAACTTTAACTTTAATGCTGACGCATACAATGTTGGAAGTAGGTAGCGAAGCGTTACTCGCACTTATGCAAGAACTCAAAAACGGCGTTTGTAATGGCGTGCGGGTAAGATTAGGCAAACTCAACCAATTCATTTTAACAGGCGCAATCGAGCGCATTGACTATCTTCAGAACTTCGAGTTTTTGCATTCCTCGGTTCAAAATGCTTTACCTCGTCGTCAGTATTTAGCACTCAATACTCAGAAAAACTGGCAATTGGGACACAGCCAAGAATTTCAAATGGAATACGAAACCAACTTAGAAATGTTGCTTTCGTGCTTGCGGTCGTCAGAAAATATTTACGAACAAATCGAACTCTTACAAACCTTAACAAAGTTGAAAGGATTAGACTTCGATAGCGGATTTGGAGGAGATAGATACCGGGTTACAGTTGGCGACTTACTCGACGAAGTATACACCAAAGCCGCCGAATTGGGACTGTGGGCAGTAGTTAGAAATGCTGCGGGATTGCGGCAAATGGCGGATATTAGCTTATCGGATATCGTTACTAGTATCATCGTGCGGGGTAAGCAAATCGCAGTTGGAAAAGCATACAGCGAAGACTCGTTGATGACCGTACCATTATCCCACAGCGAAATAGTTGAGAAAATCAATCATTTTTGTCGAGAAGATATAGGCGATCGCGTTCTCACCCAAGAACTGCTAATATACCTGAGCAGCCTGATTAAATCCGAACCCGAATTATTCAAAGGATTGCTGACAGTGCGCGTTGGTTATCTCATCCTATTACTGACAAGCGAAATTGCCCAGGAGTTACTTGTTACCCAAGATGAAGGATACCAACAACTGATGCAGCTATCGCCATTTGAAGTCAAAAGCAGGCTGCGAAAAGTCTTGGTCGAATACTCAGGCATGAGTAACGTTTTACGCCAGCAAGAATCATTACGTATCAAGCAAAAAGAAACCGAAATCAACTGGTTGGTAATGTCACCAATAGTTGAGGAAATTGAACCTCCCGAAGGTGGATGGAGACGTTACCGCAAAGCTGAAGGTGCGACTGGAAGGGTTCCCCTAGACTTTTATAAAAATGTCTGGTTGGTAATGCAAAATTGTAAAGGTGTAGTTATTGGTGACAAACTCGAACGTCGTAACCGACTTGATAGCGAAGTCATGTTAGCGGAAATGACCGCAGGAGAGAAAAACTTTGCACTGCGGGTTGAGCATTTGTTGAATAAAATCGAGTCACCCGAATATCGACAAGTGTGTATCGAGACGCTGATGGAACTGAGTGCGATCGCATCCAAAAACACCGAGTTACAAGTCGAAGATTACATCGTTTTAGACGTATTAATCGGTCATGCCGTTAGATTAGCATGGTTGGAAATGAAACCCGAACGCGGTGACAGGTATGATGAGGATAAAGCTTCGGCTTGGCGTTCATTTTACAATACTTCGCCGAGGGAATGTGCGAGTCATATAGTTAAGGCGTTTAGGTTCTTGACAGAATTTGCGGAACCTGTGGTTGTGTAATGTGGGAGAGGAGAGACGCGTGCATAAAGCGTCTCTACATTCCGGTATCGAATTAATAATTGTCGGTTGGGTGGAGCGTAGCGTAACCCAAAATTCCCAACATTTATAAATTTTAGACAGCTAAATTATTCGACTTGTCTGTTCAACTTCTGCTTTCGCATCAAACCTGTTCCTAAAATACCGAAAACAAACATCTGTGCTAAAAGCAAGTTAGGCTCTGGAACTGATACTGATTTTAGTGTGGCTGTTCCTTTATACGTAACCGGAACATTTATATTTTCATAAACACCTGGTAAGGTTGCTGCAATACCAGAACCGGAGAAAGTTTTGCTAATGTTGAAATTTGGTCTACCTTGAGAATCTAAAGTGATTGTACCCGAAAGCTGTTGAGATTCTGTATGCTCAAAAGAATATTCGTTACTCTCATCACCCCTAAATCCTCCCGTCGTGATGTTGGTATCAGCAAAAAAGTTATATATTTCCGGAGTAGTAGTAGGTAATACTTGAACATTTTGAAGTATTCCAGAGCCAAAAAGCTGCGCTGCGATCGTTGAATAGTAAATATTAACTAATAATCCTCCTGAGAGAAAAAATGCATTTATTAGTGACAGGCTTTTTTACGCTAAATTTTACAATACGAACCTGTAGCTGTGTTATGCGGGAGCGAGAGAAGCGATAAGTCGAGAAGCATTATTTAATGCGATAATTTGATGGTTTATTGAAAATATAGGCTTATTAATGACAAGATGCGTTCGCCTTAGTGTAGAGGCACTTAAATTATCGTGCCCTGACAATATCGTGGGACAGTGAAAAATCCTTACTTTCTGATTCGAGCGATCGCGTCCCTCAACGGCATTTTTTAATCACAATCGAAGGGTAGGGTTGAATTATAGGTGAGAGTCTAAATCTACAATAGTTCCCTAAATTCTTCGCGGCTAATTTGGCAATCCCGAAGTATCTGCGCGAACAAACTAGAACCAATTATTTCACCGAAATGTACTGTTACAACAGTTCGACGACCATTGCTATGTATCAAAAAATGATGACTACCTCTTATTCTTGTAACTTTGTAAGATGTTGGGTGTAGCGTAAGCGAAACCCAACCTAGGTCTACTTTCCTCAACTCATAACCGTGAGGGTGGGTTCACCAACCATCCTCACCGCAAACAAAAAATCTCTAAGAACCCGCCCTGACCC
>CAXTCQ010000122.1:0-23380 GCA_964242965.1 uncultured Calothrix sp.
GGCAAGAAATTACCAAAGCCGTTCAATCGGTGATGCAGTTACAGAAGTTAGCCGACCCATTGGCAAGTTATAACCCAGACCTACGCACATCTGCTAACTTCAATCGTGACGATCGATTAGCAACCGAACCTCGTGAAGCTAATCGCAAAGAAGATTTTTCTGGCAATCCCCACCAGCAAAAGGTTTCCCGTCCTCGCAAAGTCTCTAATTCGTCTGCACGTAAAAAACCATTACCTCACAAACCATTGCGTCCGGAACCGACACCTGACTATTTCGCAGCATCTGAACCTGTTTACATTGAGGAGCAAGAAGTTCGTTACTATCCGAACAGCAAAAAAGAAACTCCTGAAGCTAGCGGCTGGATGCTAGTAATTGCAATCGTATTAATTATACTAACTGCATTTGGCGCTGGGTATTTGGTTGTTCGTCCATTGCTCGAACGTAGTAGCAAGTAGGTGGGTGGGAAAAATCATCGTCCCCCTTTAGGGAGTAGGGAGTAAGAGAGAGATTTTTAGGAATTTTTTCTCAGCGTTACATACTTCGTTTTTTTAATGCCTACCTACTTAGTTATCGTTATATTTACATTTTTCACCCGGCAAAACAAATGTCAAAATCATTACAATTTTTTTGACTTCGTTTTAGTTCGCTCTTAGAGTGTAAGTCGCTTTCTCACAGCATAAGTCTATTAAAATAGACTCAAATATAACTAGTTAATTGGTAACTTTAGTTACTACAAAATGGTAGTAGTTTGAGTTTACTTGTAAAGGTGCAAGATATCAGAAATCAAAAATCGAAAGTTAGAAGAGTCTAATTTAAAGTTTTGCAACTATTTTAAATAGTTTGCTCGTTTCTGCTGCTTTTGACTTATATAGGTATCAGATTAACTTTTTTAGTGTATCTAGCCAGCATAAATTACTATATTTTCTGTAACCGAAAATACAAAGTAATGATAAATTGATAATAGTTTTGGATTACAAATCTAAATATTTGACCAGGGCGATCGCGCACTGTATCTGCTCGAAGCAATGTGGTAATTTGTATATCTTGATTCCGAATTTCTCTATTATATTAAAGCCGCAGAGAGAGAATCTGGTTAGGTGAATAAGCGAAACTACTAAAAACTCAGGAGACAAAAACATGAGAAAGGTCGAAGCAATTATTCGTCCGTTTAAGCTTGATGAGGTCAAAATTGCCCTAGTTAATGCTGGTATTGTGGGGATGACCGTTTCTGAAGTCCGAGGTTTTGGTCGTCAGAAAGGACAAACCGAACGCTATCGGGGTTCGGAGTACACTGTTGAGTTTTTGCAAAAGCTCAAGGTGGAAATTGTCGTCGAAGATAACCAGGTTGATATGGTGGTGGACAAAATCATCGCTGCCGCTCGTACTGGTGAAATCGGAGATGGTAAAATTTTCATCTCCCCAGTTGAGCAAGTCGTGCGGATTCGTACTGGTGAAAAGAATACCGAAGCTGTTTAATTCGGGAGTAGGGAGTAGGGAGTTAGGAGTTAAGAGTTAGGAGTTAAGAGTTAGGAGTTAAGAGTTAGGAGTTAAGAGTTAGAAACTACAAACTAACAACTGACAAACTACTTCAAATCCGGCAACTTTTTGATTAAATCTGTAAATGCTTTGCCACGATGGCTAATAGACCGCTTCATGTCTGGTGTCATCTCGGCAAAGCTTAATTTATATTCGGGTACGTAAAAAATTGGGTCGTACCCAAAACCACCATCACCACGAGGTGCGTCGAGAATTTCACCACGACAGATACCTTCAGATTCTAATGCGATCGCACCGTCGGGACGTGCTAAAGCGACCGCACAAACAAACTGTGCTTGCCGATTTTTTTGATTACTGAGTTCTTTTATTAACCTCGCTATTCTTTGCGAATCGGAATTAGCATAGCGAGCGGAATAAACTCCAGGAGCGCCATCTAAAGCATCGACAGCTAAACCGGAATCGTCGGCGATTGCCCAACTGCCTGTAGCTAATGCAACCTGCGACGCTTTCAAACAAGCATTAGCAGCAAAGGTTTCGCCAGTTTCTTCAATATCCAATTCTTCGGGTTTAAGGGTCAATTCCCAACCCGAATCGACCAAGTAAGCTTGCATTTCGCGCAACTTACCTGGGTTTCCAGTGGCAACAACTAATTGAGTCATGAGTGAATAGTTAGGAGTTCTTGTGTTAGGAGTTAGGAGTATACAAGCTATAGCGGTTACTTACAGAAGCTACCGAACGCCTATAAATAATAACTAATAACCGCATAATCATGTTAAGGGACTTCCAAATAAAAAAACATCCCAAAATTTCTTCTAGTATCGGCATCTTGCCCGCTCATAATTAAGGACGGGCAGGGATGCTATCCCACAAGAGGGGATAATTTATTTCTTGGTGTTCGCTAACTCCTAACTCCTAACTCCTAACTCCTAACTCCTTAAGATTCTGCCCACTGCTTTGCCCAAGCCAAAGTCTTATGTACTTGTTCGAGAGTATTAGCTTCGCAGTATAGACGCAGCACTGGTTCAGTACCGCTAAAACGAATCATCAACCAACTTTGGTCAGCAAGACGATATTTGTAACCGTCGATGGTTTGACAATCAATTACTGACTTTCCAGCAATTTCTGTTAGCGGTTCCTTTTGTAACTGCGCGAGTAACTTAGCGCGTACTTCCATACTTGCCAAAGGTAAATCGATGCGGTCGTATGCAGACGAGAACCCGGTCTTTTCCTGCAAACTGCGGTAGTAATCGCCCAAATCTAACCCTGATTCAATCATGGCTTCGAGAACGTATAATGCTGATAGCAGTGCATCGCGTTCAGGGATGTGGCTGCCATAACCGATACCACCTGATTCTTCCCCACCCAGCAATACCGGGACTTCAAGCATTCGGTCAGCGATATATTTGTAACCTACGGCAGTTTCAAATACAGAGAGATTGTGTAACTTTGCAACTAATGGCATTAAATCCGAACCGCTAACCGTTTTCACAATTTCGCCAGTAAAACCGCGTCGTACAGTTAAATGGTCAATCAGGATGGGGATGAGAATTTGCGAACTGAGGAAATTACCATTGCCATCGACTGCTGCAATGCGATCGCTATCTCCATCAAACACCAAAGCGACCGTCAAACCCGATGGATTTTCATCACGATGCGTTTTCATAACCCCAAACAACCGCGATAAATACTTCGGTAACGGTTCCGGGGCACCACCTTCAAACAACGGGTCGCGGTCGGAGTTGATTTCTCTGACTTTATCCCCTAGCAGCATTGCCAAACCACCTGCTGCGGCACCATGCATGACATCCCCGAATACAGTTAGTTTACCGATTGCGATCGCATTCCGAATTTTGGCGATATCAACTTTGCCCTTCAACCCTTCGCAATAACTTCCCCAAGGGTTAAATGTCTCGATTTTTCCTGGAGTTGCTTTCTGTTGTACTGGTTGCGATAACAAACTTTCAATTTCTTTCGTTACTTCCTGTGGTACGGAACCACCGAAGGCACTTTTTACTTTTAAACCTGAGTATTTACCCGGATTATGACTTGCAGTAATTACTAACGCACCTAAAGCATTTTCTTGCTTTGCTGCCCAGCTAAACGCTGGAGTTGGAGCAAATGTTTCACTAAGTAACACATCAAAACCAGCCGCAGCAACAACTTCTGCAACCTTCTTCGCAAAATCTTCCGACATAAATCGGCGGTCATAGCCGACTATAATTTTACGATTACCAACCTCTTGACCATAGGTATTAAATAATACTTGCGCTGCGATGGGAGCGACTAAAGCTACACGTTCAAAGGTGAACTCGTCCGCAATCACACCGCGCCAACCATCTGTACCAAACTTGATTGAGTTAGTTGCAACTGGCATTGAATTATCCTAACTTTTCAAATGAGGATTCTAACATTTACGCAGGCAACCTGGTAAAAAAAATACTTAGGCACATATAATATTTATATTTGCTCTAAGTATTTATACATAATTGCCATTGAATGAAGGAAGAAGCCAGGAGGAAGAAGCAAGAAGCAAGAAGCAAGAAGGAAGAAGCCAGAAAGAATTCGTAAGCACCTAACACTAATCAAAAATCCCCCGCCACACAATACAGCAACGGTGGCAATATGCAGATAAGCAGTTATTGTTTGTTTGGCTGCAATTGTGAATTATTTTTGTCAGCAAAAGTCTGGAACTCGATGGCATCATGGCTGCAAAAAAGTTGCACATCACTACTGTGGTTGAGTGATAGCGCACGCAACCGTTCTTGATTATAGAGTCGAGCCTTGCGGTCTACCTCCATCAACCATTGGTAAGCACGAAGACCTGGTGTACAACGCGGTTTGTCGCTGTGCATTTCGTCCCGATAAAAATAAGCATCACCCGCATGTAAAAGCCAACCGGATGGTGTATCGATTGCAATTCCCGCATGACCCCGCGTGTGTCCAGCAAGCGGGATGAGGAGAATCTCCGGTGGGAGTCCGTCAAGGTCGCGCACTGCCTCGAAGCCGAACCAAGGTTCACCCGCATTCGTATAATACTTCCACTGTTTAATTTCGTCCCACTGCGACGGACGATAACGCCCAGATGCGATGAAACCTTGCCGTTCCCGTGCTGCCTCAATTTCAGAAAGCATCACATGTACAGTCGCTTCTGGAAAATCCTCTAAGCCCCCCGCATGGTCAAAATCGAGGTGAGTAAGCACAATATGCCGCACGTCATTCGCTTTAAAGCCAAGTTGCTCGATTTGAGCTAGAGCCGTGTATTTTTGTTCAAACTGGATGCGATTCAAATTCATGAAGAACGGGCTGAGTCGTGATAATGGCGCTTTGATATCGCGCTGACCGAAGCCAGTATCAATGAGAACGAGTCCCTGCTCCGTCTCAACGAGCAAGCAGTGGCAGACGAGACAGGCTGTTAGCCCGCGACTAAAGCCATCAAACAGCGCTCCGCCAATCGGACACATGCAACCGCAATTCAGATGATGAATACGCATAAATTATTCCCCCATCACATTTATCTCTTTTAAATATGAAAAAGTATGGATGATCGCCATACTCAGGGGTGAAAAATTTATTTAACTTTCGTAGGAACGAACTAGGCTGTTGACTTTGTGGGTTTTAAGCCCATAATGGCTCATACAAAATTTGTGTCGTGATTAACGTTCAGATCGGGGCACGGCAGTGCCGATGCCCCTACGGTAAAAAACACAAAAACTGCATGATAATTTTTGGACAATTTCGTGCAAAGTCAACAGCCTAGGAACGAACCACAAAGGACACAAAGTTAAAACAGCTTTCTTTAATATCCTGCATCCTGAATGTATTTCGATTCTTCGATTTTAATTTGGGTTTGTTGGCGTGTAAATTGCGGTTTGGATTGTCTGGCAACTGGTTGCTGCGAAAACATCGCTCGCAAAACCATAGTTGGGTCAACGTAGTTACCAGCATATTTGAGTCCCCAATGCAGGTGAGGTCCTGTCGTCCGTCCGGTCATACCAACACGACCAATTCTTGCCCCAGCGGGAATTTGCTGACCTTCCCAAACTTGGATTCCACCCGGACGGTCAATCATATTGCGAATACCGTTCGCGGTTTCAACATTTCCTTCCATGTGGCAATAGGTATGCTGCCACTGACCCGATTGGATAGTAACCTGGGTACCGCAGGCAGTGCGATCGCTCACCTTCACAACTGTACCCCCCCACCAGTTACGAATATAACTTCCTTGTGGGGCTGCAATATCTAAACCGCTGTGAAATTCCCAATTACTGCCACCCGTTGCCGAACGTCGATAACCAAAGGGTGATGTATATGCTCGAAAATTTTCCACGGGAAATGATGCTGCTTGCCAACCAGTACTTGCTGTAGCTACCCGATATCCTTTAGCTTGCACGCTTGCTGACTTGGGGAACAAAACAATTAAAGCCAGACTCAGTCCTAATATAAATAAGTTTGCTCCAGATTTTATTAATTTTTGTCGCCGCTTACTTCTTGTTAAAGCAATAAGATTTGTCCAATTCCTATCAGTATTATCACTTAAAATCATTTTCTGAAAGTAATATTTTTATAGTAATATTAATGATGACTTTTCCTATAAATAAAGGTATTGCCTTAATTAAAGCAATAAAGTGTTGTATTAAAAATATCAACTTATCTATATTAGCCGAAGCAAAAAGCTTTGTGTTGCCGATTGAGCGAAATACTATGTAATAGTTTTACAATTCAGTAATATTCTTCCTTGCTCGATGCCCAAACCATGCTTACAGAAATATTACCTTTCAGCTTTGAAATCGATACAGGTGCGATCGCAGGTTCAACTCTGTGGTCTTTGGCTTTATATTTAGGTTTTTCCCCTGTCACCGAAAAGATAATCAATTTACTCAACCGCTGGTTTAACTTCGCTGAGGGTTTTCTGTACACCAGCAAGGAAGAATTCGAGAAAACCCGCAAAGCCAGAGAATCGCAAAACGCATTTTATGCTTCAATTTTCAGTATTGTCCCGTTTCTCATTGTTGGTGTATTAGTAAACTGGCTTCTTGACCTGGGGTTGGGTGGTAGCTGGGGAATTAGCACGGGAATCCTTGCTTGCATGGGTTGTGGAGTTTACGAACTTGGAAGAAGAGACGGACAATCGGAGGAATAGTTAGGAGTTAGGAGTTAGGAGTTAAGAGTTGTAGAGACGCGAAATTTCGCGTCTGGTATTGAGGAGCGGAGTTAGGAATTGAAATTACTCCTATTAAATTCGTAGTCAATAAAAATGTGCGTTCATTTTAGTCAATCAAAACCGACTTGAAAATATTTCTAACTCTTATAACTTGCTTCTCATAGGGTGCGCTGGGTACAAAGCTAGATTTTAATAGTACTTTTGTATGTAGTTGATTGATTCCTCCTAACTCAATAAGAGACGCGAAATTTTGCGTCTCTACATGGACTAACTCATAACTTCTACAACAATTTCCGCAAGTTTTTGCGCTGCACCAGCTTCACCGCGCACATTTCGGAGTTTTTCGCGGATTTTCTGTAATTTTTCAGGATTTTCTAAATAATCTAAAGCTATCTTGGCAACTTCATCGGGTTTAAGTTTCCCTACTAGCTCCGGTACAATTTCTGACTGTGCCCAAATATTGGGCCATGCTAGCAAACCCTTGCGTCGCAAAAACCACCAATTAATTAACTTAGCAAAACTCGAACCCACCCCAGGTAAATTTGCCAAGATACCCAGCAACCCATCCCAGGAGCGCATTGCATCAAGTTGCTGTGTTGGTAATAAAACAATCATCGGTAGTGCGAGCGAGCCGAGTTCGGCAGTGTTAGCACCGACTGTAGTTAGGCATAAACAGCATTTAGAAAGTAAATCGTAAGCCGGATTTTGAGTATAAAGTTCTACTATTAAGCCTGTAGTAGTTTTTAAAATTGGATTGGTATAACCTTCAGATTTCTCAATTAGAGTTGCACCTTTAAAGTCGAAATATTCAGCAACCGGGTTTTTTTGAGGATTAGCGAAACTTGCCAAAGTCTCTAAATCTAAAGTTGGGGCAACGGGAATGATAAATTTAATATCGGGTTTTTGGGAATGGATGTGTTGTGCGATCGCAATTGTCAAAGGTACACCCTGCGCTAATTTCGCCGCTTTAGAACCTGGTAGAATTCCGATTAGAGAGTCCGTAATCCGTAGTCCGTAATCCGTAGAGTCCCTATTTATTTCCCCTTCCCCTTTACCCTTTCCCCTTTCCCCCTCTTCATTCCCTAGTTCCCCCGCTTCCACCATCAAATCACCAACGACGGTAAACTTATCAGCATATTTCGGTGAAACTTTTGCGGCAACTTCGGGTTTCATTACGCCAAATCTATCGATTAAATTATGCCAGCGTGCATCCCATTCCGCATAAACAACAGTTTTATATCCCAATCGCTTACCAATTACAACCGGGAAAAATTGATCCCCACCCAAGAAAACCACTACACCTTGACGGAACCAATCCCAATTTTCAGCAGTTTTCCCCGACAGTAGAAATGGGAAAAAATCACCTGCACCTTGAACTCGATCGACTTCTGGATAGGAACGAGCAATCGACGCTTCTTTGCCGCTAGCATTTGGACAGGGTGAAAGTACAACGGATATCCTAACTCGATCGCGGTCGTTACCTAATTTTTGTCGTAAAGCCTTGACAACAGGACGCACCCATGTAGCAACTTCACCAGGACCATTGGAAAGGATAAGAATATCTACTTGTTTCATTACTTGATGGTCGAGAGTTAAGGGGTCAACAGTCAAGAGTTAAATATTACTCAATTCGTTCCAGGAATTTAGGAATTGATCAGATTTTGTTCCAATTACAACCGATAATACATAAAAATTGTACTGCGGCTTGATATAACTATTAGGCTATGTTTGATAACGTCTGTAAGTTCCTCGCAGAATCATTTTCAACCGACTTTGCCTCATGGCTACTGGGTGAACCCATAACCCTCACCGAACTGAGTCCATCTGAATTATCGCTCGAACCCATCCGCGCCGATGCATTAATTTTGTTGCAGTCGGATGATTTAGTTCTCCATATTGAATTCCAAACCGAACCAAAACCCAATATTCCCTTTCGGATGAGCGATTACCGCTTGCGGGGATATCGAAGATTTCCCCATAAGCGAATGCGTCAAATCGTAATTTACCTAAAACCAAGTGATTCTGACTTGGTTTACCAGACGGAATTTGTTCTGGAAAATAGCCTGCACCGATTTGAAGTCATCCGACTTTGGGAACATCCAACCGAGGTATTTTTCAATTTCCCCGGTTTACTGCCGTTTGCTGCGTTGAGTCAAACCGATGATAAAACGAAAACCTTAGAAGAAGTTGCTCGAATTATCGAGGAACTTAGCGATACTCAAATCCGCAGTAATGTTGCTGCATCAACAGCAGTGTTAGCTGGGCTAGTATTAAATAAAGACCTAATTAAAAGAATTTTGCGGAGCGATATTATGCGCGAATCTGTAATTTATCAAGATATTTTGCATGAAGGGCAAGCACAAGGGCTTGAACTAGGCTCTGAGCAAAAAGCTCAGGAAATTGCAATCAAAATGATTAACAAAGGTATTGAGTTTGAAACAATTGTTGATATAACAGGTTTAACTATTGAACAAGTTCAACAATTACAGGCTAAAACGGTGGATAATCAAGCCGAGTGATATTATGCGCGAATCTGTAATTTATCAAGATATTTTGCTTTGCATGAAGGGCAAGCACAAGGGCTTGAACAAGGACTTGAACTAGGCTCTGAGCAAAAAGCTCAGGAAATTGCCACAAATATGCTTAATGAAGGAGTTGCGATCGCATTAATTGTCCGCGTTACAGGTTTAACTATCAAGCAAGTTCAGCGATTGCAGAAAAGCTCAGGAAATTGTAATCAAAATGGTTAATAGACATTAAATTTAATGAATCTTGGGAGTAGTTAGGTTTAGGTAAGTTCTATGGAACAGGTATTGATATTCAAACAATTGTCGATGTCACAGGTTTGACTATTGAGCAAGTTCAACTATTGCAGACTGAAACTTTCGATAATTAAGCCCAGTAAGTCAATGATAGGCAATTCATATGTTCAGATCCCTAACTTCTTTGAGGATGCTGGCAAATAAGGGGTATCACGCTCGCAATACGATTTTTCGTTATCAAATAGGTATTGTAAGGGCACGATATATCGTGCCCTTACGGCATATTTCAGCGCAACCCAAGAGCTAACCAAAACGTCATTGATTTCCGAGTCGTATGCTTCAACTCCCATTGTTGTTGCTTCATAGTCTCCAACTTGAGCTTTGGGTTGAGCGTCAACTTCAAGTAATTGTGCCGTATCATAAAGGTCACGATTTACCTATTGGAACTTTGCGTAACATAATGATAGGTGCTGATATTCCTGATTCTGAGTGGAAAACTGATTAGCAACGTAGATTGATTAACATACAATTATTAAAAACTAAAGTAAGAAAATATGGATAAAGCAGTTACTCTCAAAAGTGCGTTAGAAATAGTTAAACAGCTTTCTTTAGTAGATAAAGTCCGTTTAATCGAGCAAATTGCACCTCAAATTGAACGTGAGTTAACCAATAGTCAACCGAAAACGCGAAAATCTCTGCGGGGATTATGGCGAGGTAGTAATATTACTGAATCAGATATTGCCCAAATGCGACAAGAAGTATGGGCTAATTTTCCGCGTGAGGATATTTAATGTCCGATTTAGTAACAGATACTCATGCTCTTATTTGGTATTTAGAGGATAGTCCGAATCTTAGTGCTGCTGCAAACCAAGCATTTGAGCAATGCGACCGAGGTGAAATAATAATTTACATACCAACTATTTGCTTAGTAGAAATTATATATTTACAGGAAAGAAGACGCATTTCGCCTGATATGAGGTTTCAATTAGATAATGCATTAGCTAATGGGGATAGTGGATTAAAATTAGTTAACTTAACCGCTGAAATCGTCAATACCTTAGCCACAATTCCACGTGACAACGTTCCAGATATGCCCGATAGAATTATTACTGCCACCGCAAAGTTTATGGATTTAGCTTTGATTAGTCGAGATGCCAAAATAATTTCATCGGGTATAAGTATTCTGTGGTAGTAAATTAATCAATCCGAGTAGTTCATGTCATTAATTTGACCAGTCGTGAGGTTTAGATCCCCGACTTCTTAAAGAAGTCGGGGATCTAAGTAGATGAGCGGGAAAATTTACAACTATGTAACGAAATGTATAAGTTTTAGAATTGGCTCTTAGTTGCGCTACCCTACGGGAACGCGAAGCGCGTATAGCGCTCTTAACAGCAACAAACCAAGAGTGGTTTATTTTTGCCCACCTACTTAGTAGCCCTCGATACTGATGAAATCAAATGCAAAATATAACTAAATAACTATCCAACGAGTAAAAATTATTTGTAAAGAAATAGTTACAAAAATAAGAGCATACGCTTCCTTATGCGTTGACATTTTGTAAAAATATATTTCAACTTTTATATCGAATTGTGTCAGATGGGCGACAAAATCGCCACTGGGCAAGGAATTCTGATAAAAAAAACTCATACGTAATTATTTTGCCCAAATTATCCGGAAATCCAAACAGCGGTTTTTGCTTGTTGGAATTTCCAGTTCGAGAACACGCAAAACTAGGAGCAGAGAAAGCATGTTCACACACGTCAAGTCCACCATTCGTCACATCGCACCTGACGACCTACGGGGGCGTAACTTCATTAAGGTGGTCTATGTCGTGCTAGAGTCCCAGTACCAAAGTGCTTTGTCGCAAGCGGTTCGGGAGATTAACAAAAATAATCCCGACTTAGCGATTGAAATTAGCGGGTACTTAATTGAAGAACTCCGTGACCCTGAAAATTATCACGAGTTCAAGCGGGATTTAGAGACTGCCAATGTATTTATCGCATCACTTATTTTCATTGAAGATTTAGCGCAGAAAGTTGTCGAGGCAGTGCAACCGATTCGGGAAAACTTAGATGTTGCGGTTGTGTTCCCTTCGATGCCCGAAGTTATGCGACTCAATAAAATGGGAAGCTTTTCTTTAGCGCAATTGGGACAATCAAAAAGTGCGATCGCGCAATTCATGCGGAAGCGCAAAGAAAAATCGGGAGCAGGTTTCCAGGATGGGATGCTCAAGCTTTTACGGACTTTGCCCAACGTGTTGAAATTCCTGCCGATGGAAAAAGCACAGGATGCCCGTAATTTCATGCTCAGTTTTCAGTATTGGTTGGGTGGTTCTCCAGAAAACCTGGAAAATTTCCTATTGATGCTGGCTGATAAATATGTTTTTAAAGATAATCCCGAAGCCGAAGCGCGAAATTTAGGGGCTTTACAATACGACCAACCTGTTGTATACCCCGACATGGGGATATGGCATCCGCTTGCACCGAATATGTTTGAGGATGTACGCGAGTACCTCAACTGGTACGGTAGCCGCAAAGATATTTCCGAAGATTTGAAAGACCCCCTTGCACCTTGTGTCGGTTTAGTGTTGCAGCGTACTCACCTAGTTACTGGGGATGACGCGCACTATGTAGCAATGGTGCAGGAACTAGAAGCACTCGGCGCACGAGTTATTCCCGTATTTGCAGGCGGTTTGGACTTTTCTAAGCCTGTAGATGCCTACTTCTACGAACCAACTACGCAGCAAACCCAAGTAGATGCAGTAATCTCTTTAACAGGCTTTGCTTTAGTTGGTGGACCCGCTCGACAAGACCACCCGAAAGCGATTGACTCGTTAAAGCGGTTGAATCGTCCGTATATGGTGGTGTTGCCGTTGGTATTCCAAACTACCGAGGAGTGGTTGGATAGCGATTTAGGATTGCACCCGATTCAAGTGGCACTGCAAATCGCCATACCTGAGTTGGATGGGGCAATTGAGCCGATAATTATGTCGGGACGCGATGGTGCAACTGGGAAAGCGATCGCACTCCAAGACCGCATTGAAGTTGTGGCGCAACGGGCATTAAGATGGGCAAATCTCCGCCGCAAGCCGAAGTTAAATAAGAAGGTTGCTATCACTGTTTTCAGCTTCCCTCCCGATAAAGGAAATGTGGGAACTGCGGCATATTTGGATGTGTTTGGTTCCATTTTCGAGGCAATGAAGGGACTCCGAGACAACGGTTACGATGTCTTGGACTTACCGGAAGACTCAAAAGCGTTGATGGAAGCAGTAATTCACGACGCGCAAGCACAATATAGTAGTCCCGAATTGAATGTTGCTTACCGGATGTCGGTTCCCGAATACGAGGAATTAACACCTTATTCACAACGGTTGGAAGAGAATTGGGGCGCACCTCCCGGACACCTCAACAGTGACGGGCAAAATTTACTAATTTACGGTAAGCATTTCGGTAACGTGTTTATTGGGGTACAGCCGACGTTTGGTTATGAAGGCGACCCAATGCGGTTGTTGTTCTCCCGTTCCGCGAGTCCGCATCACGGTTTTGCGGCATATTACACGTACTTGGAAAAAGTCTGGGGTGCAGATGCAGTGCTGCACTTCGGTACGCACGGGTCGTTGGAATTTATGCCTGGTAAACAGATGGGGATGTCGGGCGAATGTTACCCCGATAATCTAATTGGTAATATTCCGAACCTGTATTATTACGCAGCAAACAACCCCAGTGAAGCTACAATTGCGAAGCGGCGCGGTTATGCGGAAACTATTTCGTACCTGACTCCCCCAGCAGAAAACGCGGGTCTTTACAAAGGGTTGAAGGAACTCAGCGAGTTGATAGCTTCCTACCAAACCCTCAAAGATGGCGGTCGCGGTATCCCTATTGTTAACACCATCATGGATAAAGCCCGGATGGTGAACTTAGACCAAGACATCGATTTACCGGAAACCGATGCGAAGGACATGTCCCAGGATGAACGGGATAATATCGTAGGTATTGTTTACCGCAAGTTGATGGAAATCGAATCGCGGTTGTTGCCTTGTGGGTTGCATATCATCGGCAAACCACCCAGCGCTGAGGAAGCAATTGCCACCTTGGTAAATATCGCCAGTCTTGATAGGGCAGAAGACGAACTTCTCGGTTTACCAAGAATCATCGCCAACAGCTTGAATCGGGATTTAGAAGAGATTTATCAAAATAGCGACAAGGGTATTCTCAAAGATGTCGAATTGCTGCAACACATGACCTTGGCAATTCGGGATGCTGTAGGTGCTTTGGTAAAAGCGCAAACCGATTCCGAAGGAAGAGTTTCGTTAATTTCCAAGTTGAATTTCTTCAACATGGGCAAAAAAGAACCTTGGGTAGAATCGCTGCACAAATCAGGTTACACCAGCGTCGATACCGACTCGTTGAAGAAGTTGTTCCAATATTTGGAATTTTGCCTCCAACAAATTTGTGCAGATAAGGAACTCGCAGGTTTACTCAAAGGTTTAGCAGGGGAATATATTATACCCGGTCCCGGCGGCGACCCCATCCGCAACCCGGATGTCTTGCCTACAGGTAAAAATATCCACGCCCTTGACCCGCAATCAATTCCTACCCAAGCCGCCGTACAGTCGGCAAAAATCGTTGTAGACCGTTTGTTAGCGCGGAACATGAGCGAAAACAACGGCAACTATCCCGAAACCATTGCCTGCGTACTTTGGGGTACAGATAACATTAAGACCTACGGGGAATCACTAGCACAAATCATGTGGATGGTTGGTGTTAGACCAGTTCCCGATGCCTTGGGAAGAGTCAATAAGTTGGAATTGATACCACTTGAAGAATTGGGAAGACCCCGCATCGACGTAGTAATCAATTGTTCCGGCGTATTCCGCGACTTGTTTATTAACCAAATGAACCTGCTTGACCAAGCCGTGAAAATGGCAGCCGAAGCAGAAGAACCTTTGGACATGAACTTTATTCGGAAGCACGCGATCGCGCAAGCTGAAGAAATGGGCATCAACCTGCGTCAAGCAGCTACCCGCGTCTTCTCAAATGCATCGGGTTCCTACTCCAGTAACATCAACTTGGCGGTAGAAAATAGCACATGGGATAACGAAGGCGAATTGCAGGAAATGTATCTGAAGCGGAAATCCTTTGCTTTCAGTGCGGATGACCCTGGTATCATGCAGAACTCGCGGGAAATCTTCGAGAAGACCTTGAAGACTGCCGAGGTGACATTCCAAAACCTCGACTCCAGCGAGATATCCCTTACCGACGTATCGCATTATTACGACTCCGACCCAACCAAGTTGGTGGCAAGTCTGCGTGACGACGGTAAAATGCCAGCGTCATATATGGCAGATACCACTACTGCAAATGCCCAAGTTCGCACTTTGTCAGAAACCGTCCGTCTCGATTCCCGTACCAAATTGTTGAATCCTAAGTGGTACGAAGGGATGTTATCGCACGGTTATGAAGGTGTGCGGGAGTTATCGAAGCGGTTAGTTAATACCGTTGGTTGGAGTGCAACCGCAGGTGCAGTCGATAACTGGATATATGAAGATGCCAACGACACCTTTATGAAGGATAAGGAAATGCAGGAAAGGTTATTAAACCTGAATCCTAATTCCTTCCGGAAGATGGTGACGACGTTGCTTGAGGCAAATGGACGCGGTTATTGGGATACCAGCGAAGAAAATCTCGATAAGTTGCGCGAGTTGTATCAAGAGGTTGAGAACCGGATTGAGGGAATAGAATAATTTTCGGTTCGCACAATTAATAATGTAGAGACGCGATATATCGCGTCTCTTTTTCTTTTTCGCGTCTCTCCAAGGATTTCAAACACAAAAGCGCAAATTTCATACATCAAATCGGTTGGCAAACCAGATTTTGAAGAGACGCGAAATTTCGCGTCTCTACATTTTCTATAGGTAAGAAATTTATATATGGGTAGAAAAATATGAATTTTCGATTAACCAAATAATTCGGTTGGTAAACCACGATTGTGAAGAGACGCGATATATCGCGTCTCTACATTTTTGTATAGGTAAAAAATTTATATATGGGTAGAAAAATATGAATTTTTGACTAACCAAATAATATTAGGTTATAAACGTTTTGATACACAATATCTAGTTTGTAGATGAATAATGGGTCAATCAACATGATATTATACAAAAACAAATATCGGGTTGAATCTACACGTCTACCTAATCGAGACTATGCTGCTAATGGGTTTTATTTTATAACGATATGCACAGACAAACGTCAATGTTTTTTTGGCAATGTAAAAGAATTTAAAATGCAGTTATCAGCTATTGGAGAAATTGCAAAACAATTTTGGTCAGAAATTCCTAGCCATTTTCAGCATATAAACATTGATTCATTCGTGATTATGCCGAATCATGTGCATGAAATTATCATAATTGACCAACCACAAAATGTAGAGACGCGATATATCGCGTCTCCAAATATATCGGACGCATCAAACAAATTTGGAGCATTGAAACCTGGTTCTTTACAAGCTATCGTTCATTCCTATAAATCTGCCGTTACCCGGTGGTGTCGAAAAAATGGTGACGATAATTTTCGTTGGCAAGAACGATTTTATGAGAATATCATTCGTGCTGATGATTCGGTAGAGAAGATTCGAGAATATATAGATAATAATCCGGCTAAATGGGAATATGACAAGGATAATAAGGCTAATTTGTGGATGTGATGCAAATTAGAATAGTAAAGAGACGTGATATATCACGTCTCTACATTTAGAATTCGTCTAATAAATCACGTTTCTTTGCTTGAAATTCGGATTCGGTAATTAAACCTTTATCTTTCATTTCTTTTAATTTCTCTAGTTTGAAGAAAGTGTCTGCATTGCTCTTTGGCAGTTGACATAAAAATTTACCTTTAAATTCTAGTATATGATTCAAAAATTCACGAGCTTTTACTGCTTCACCTGGTATTGTAGATGCACCATGAATCTGAAATCTTGCATCTCGCTCAATCCCTTCAATATCTAAATAATGTAATTCTACAATGTTCTTTGTCTCTTGTAATTGTCTTCCAGTATCGCTCAGTAGCGCTCTTAAAGCTCTACCTTCTTCCATTTGAAAACAATCTAACTTAGCCTCAATCAATTTATTATAAGGGAGTTTCCAACTAATTTCATTATCATAGAATACAAAATAACCATCTAGCACAAAAGCATAGCCACAAAAATTTCCTTGATTTGGATAACCCTTAATCCCACCTCGATAACTTGCTGACTGGTAGAATATAATTTGTTCATTTGATTCTGCTAACCCTTTTGTAATAATCTGATTCTTCGGTTCGAGTAGCCTTTTTTTTTCTTCCTCAGCCTTGATTTTTTCTTTCACAGCTTTAAAAAATGGAGTTTCTTGATAAAAGATATATGCAATAATAAATAAAAATATTGATAAATGTATACTTATAAATAACATAATAACGGCAATTACAAAAAACAGTATTGTTAATGTCGTTGCTCTTTGTTCGTTGGAAAGTAATACATGAATATCTACAAAATTTTTCAAAGATTTAGATTTCTCTCTTTTTTGAACCCCGGTATTAGAAAATTTTGCATTGCCTGGGTTTTTAGTAGCACTATAAATCTTGTTAGTAATATTTGTTTCTAGGAAAGGTAAAGGTTCTTGTGGCTGAGATACTAATTCAAACTCTTTTATCCAAGCAGGAAATTCATCTCCTGCTTTCTGTCCAGAAATTTTGATTCTCTCAATCAATATAATTCCCAATCCAGTTACCCCATTGCGAACAAACTCAACCAATGCTTGTTGATTCGGTACTTTAGTAGATTCCAATATTACATGTAAGCAGCATTCTTTAAGTGTGACTTTAGCTGTAATACCTTTAATCTGTAATTTATTGTTCATTAGTGATGCGATTGCCTGTACATCACCTTTTTTAGCAAGTTCTAAAATATTTGCTTGCGTCATGCTTGTAAAACCTGGAAAACTTATTGTCTATTTACAGGGTTCCCATTTTAAAAATACAAGGAACATAATTATTAAATTTTCAGCAATATTACTGGTACTTACGTGCGTTTGCTCATTTTATTACGGTATACAAATCAGGGATTCTTCCTGTAATCGATAATATAGCCGTAAATTTAGTTATGCGATGCCCTTAGCAACCACTTTGTGGTATCGCATTCGGACTTAGGAGATTAATATATTACTTTAGCAATTCTTTGTAGATTAGGTGTTGGTTCTTCGCGTTCCGTAGGGTAGGGTAGCGTAACCTAACATATAATTAATTTACAAAATGAGAATATTTCAATAACCGACTATTAAATTGAGGACAGTAATGCGTTGGGTTTCGCATACAGCCTCAATCCAACCTACAATGAGGAGGTAAAAATGACACTTCGCTATGAAGTTAGAATTTATTGGAGTAAAGAAGACCAAGCATTTATTGCTGAAGTTCCAGAGTTACCCGGTTGTGCTGCGGATGGTGAAACGTATCAAGAAGCATTGGTAAATGTTGAAGTTATTATGCAGGAGTGGATCGAAACTGCTCAAGAATTAGGACGTGTTGTTCCTTAGCCAAAATCGCATTTGATGTCTGCTTAGTTATATTCGTATCGAATTAATAAGTAAACGTACCAAATTAATTATTTGCTGTCGGTCTACTAAAACTTACTTTTAGTAAACTTCATCATGAGTCCCAATATCAATTAATAATATTACTTCAGAATCGCTTTCTTCTTCTTTCTCAATCTAAAAAATTATTCTACAATCATATCCACAAAAACAAGCTTGTAATCCTGCTAATTTACCCTCAAGTTTATGAGTTCCTAGATTAACTGCGAATACATCCAATTCGATTTGTACTAACGTCTCTTCGATTTGTGTTTGTAAACTTGGATTTCGCTTGACAAATTTACGAAATGACCGCTTGAATTTAGAAGATAGAACTAGCTGTCTCATTCCTCTTCGGTTCCATCCAGGGTGCTACGAAGTTCAGAAATTATACTCTTTGCTGACTGTGGTTTTAACCTACCAGCACGAAAGTCCGATATAGCTTCTTTTGCGCTTTGGGCAATTTCTTCACGACGCTGCTCAACATGACGATGAAGCAAAATATCTATAAGCATCTCTCGCTGCTCTAAAGGCAGTTGCATTACATCATCAAGGATTTGCTCGAATTTAAGCATATTCAAATCTTAAATAATCATAACGTATATCGCTAGTGTAGCCGCAATTTATCGTAGTGGCTGTCTTTTTTAGAACGTTAGTATCAAGCAAATATTTATTCATCCCATTCTCGTCTTATTTCTTGCTGGAACTCCAGTGCATCTATACGCTTAGGTAAGAAACCACTCCATTTATGAAAGGTTTGCGATTGTTGTTCTTTAATCGCTGCTTTTAGTGCTGGATTAGCTTCAGGGGGATTATCCAAAGCCGATACTAAAATATTCCAATCGCGTTCAGACAAAACAATTTCTTCAGTGCGATGTTTTTCTGGTTGGTTTTCCAAATATTGTTTTACAGCTTCATTTATAATTATTTCAGGGGATTATCCTGTTTGATGTGCGAAATCTATTAACTTTTGCAACAGGTTTTGTTCTGGTTTCCAGTTAATCGTTAAATCCATAATCCAATCTCTCCTTGCTAATTAACCACTTTAATCATAACATTCCCCATTCCA
The DNA here is from genome assembly GCA_964242965.1 of uncultured Calothrix sp. Classification (GTDB taxonomy): domain Bacteria; phylum Cyanobacteriota; class Cyanobacteriia; order Cyanobacteriales; family Nostocaceae; genus JANNFJ01. The sequence goes on from CAXTCQ010000122.1 coordinate 19,092, forward strand.
AGGGTTTTGTCGATTTACAGTTTCTCTAACTAGATAAACCGCATTCTATAAACAATTTATCCTATCAGTCGCTGCAACACTAAAACTGATAATCCGGGTAGCGAAGGTAAACGTACATCATTTGTCAAAAAAAATGATGAACCTACGCTAATTGCTGTCGCCATTTGAATTGCATCTGGTGTTCTTAAATTATAATCAGCACGTAATTGTGCAGCGATTTCTGCAATATTGCTATCAACTTCTACTGTAGTCAATCCTGCGGAATTAAATAATATATCACGATATTGTTGCGATAATACTGTGTTTCCTTGCCGTAAGGGATATATAAGTACTTCCGGTAAAGTTACTACAGATGTAACGGCTTGAAACTCACCCCGAAACATTGCTTCAAAAAAACCATCTACCATCGCTTAATAAGCTGGATTTTCTTCAATGAAGTAAATTAGCGGTGCGGTATCCAAGCCGACGATTTGCCCTTCTAATTGGACTATCCATTCCATGAGTCCCGTTCCTGGTTAACGTATTCTTGAGCATCAACGTCTTTCCATATTTCTTTGCCAAGTCCTCGCAGTTCCAAAATGCTACGTTTTGGTTTGGGTGTCATTGTGACTCGTCTACGAATGAATTTTGATAGGTCTTCAATCAAGCGCATTTGTTCTTCTGGGGAAAGGTTTTCGGCTTGACGGAGTATGTCGTGATAGTTGGACATAAAAGTTAATGGGGATTTCTTTAGACTCTTACTTTAATATACCTTTCCATCTCAACATTTTACTATTGATTCCTCACCGCATTCCACAACTTTTCTAATTCTTGTTCCTTAACTCCATTTGCTTGCATACAGAGATTTCGCAAGCATACTAAACCATCTTTGGTGTATGCTTTATTTTTTGGAATCCCTTGACAAAAACTCAGGGTTACGGTTGAGAAACAGACATTAAATAAGCGTAAAATATTGCCGTTTTTGATTGCTTTTTGAATATTTGAGTTGACAGAATTAACTCTGGGTATTGAAGAATCTAAAACCCCTTCTTTTTCCGGTTTTATATTTGCGGGTTTTAGCCCATCTTTCACAACGTAAAATGATATTGTATTCGCTCCAAAGTCACCAAAAACACATCCTTTTTGAAATCCTTTTGGCATATCGGGTATAGCTGTAGCACCAATAGCACCCATATAAATCATTTGAATTTCGGGTTTTACTTGTTGCCAGGTTTTGCAAGTTTGTAATTGTACTTTTTGCGCTGACACACCCAACATAAATCCAACCGCTGCGTTAAAAACAACACTACCAATAATCAATGCTTTAATTGGCAGCATCCAATTGACTCCTTTAATAAGAAAGATTTTTGACATACAAAGTTTAGGCAGTATAAAAAATACTGCCTAAACTTTGATAAAACCGTGATTTTTAGTATTATCTGAAAATTTGGTTCTGAATAGCTAGCTAGCGTTGATACAAATGTTCTAAATGTATTTAGATTTACTTAGTAATAAAGGCTTTCTGCCCTGCAATATATTTTGCATGGTTGCGTCTCAAAGTATTTAAATAACGCGGGACATATCCAACCTTCCATTTTATTCTCAGCCCAAAGATACCAGTGTCCGCTATATTCTTCGCGCAACCAAATTAACTCGGCTTGATATCCTGGAAAGGGAATTGCGGAAAATATTAGTTTAAACCCTTCATCGACGTTGGTAATGTTCTTAACGAGAACATCTACCATTTCGGGTATACCACTGACAAACGGTTCCTGCACAAGTCCTGCTTGTTCGTCGTCAAATACCCATGTCCCGTGGTATCGGTAAGGAAAAATTACCATAAGCGTGTTTGTCATTGTCCGTTACTCTACTTCTCTATTTTGCTCTAGTGACTAATTCACCCAATTGCAGGATTTCAATTTTTAGTTTACACCTCTAAAATATGAATTTATGTAAACATACATAAGTAGCAAAAACTTAATCCAGTACTCAGGGGATTCTCAGTTAGGAAGTTTAAGTTAAAAGTCATTGGAGTCGAATCTAAAAAATGTGCCGTTTACTTGCCTACCTTGGTTCGTCTGTTTCTCTGGAAGCACTTTTATACAAACCCGAACATTCGCTGATAGTTCAAAGCTATCAACCGCGTGAGATGCTTTCGGGTGTGGTGAATGCTGATGGTTTTGGTGTTGGCTGGTACGATTTACAAAAGGATAACGAGCCTTTTGTATATAAAAATACTCTGCCGATTTGGAATGATATTAATTTACCCAGTCTCAGCCGCTATGTTGAGTCGAGTAATGTATTAGCTTATATTCGTAGTGCGACACCGGGACAAGCACTGGATTTTAGCAATTCACAACCTTTTCAATACAAAAACTTATTGTTTATACATAACGGTCGTATCGATAAGTTTAAGCAAACTTTACATCGACCTATACGCAGTCAATTAAATGATCAAATTTACAATTGGATTAGTGGGAGTACTGACTCAGAGCATATTTTTGCAATGATTTTGAATAAGTTGCAAGCAAGTCCTGGTAAGAGTTTGGAACAGGTTTTACATGCAAGTTTGATAGAATTAAAGGGTTTAGCAGAAAGTTTTGAAACTTATGCTTTAGCTAATTTAGTCATTAGCGATGGTAAGCGTTTGATTGCTTCGCGTTATGCGACGTTGTCACCTGCACCGACGCTGTATTGGGTAAAGGACGACCCAAATTTTCCTTCTTCGGTAATTATTGCTTCCGAACCGCTATTTACTGGTGATTGGAATGCATGTCCTGAAAATAGCATTATGAGTGTGGGAGAGGACTGTGATATCCGAATTGAGCAAATTTGATTTACAAGGAAATCTAAGAGAAAATATTGCGATCGCATTCCATCATTGTCGTGCGAAGACGCTGGCTTTGTTGGAAATTGACGAGTCAGCTTTTCGCTGTCAACCCCATCCCGATTTTAGTCCGGCTGGTTGGCATTTGGGACACATCGCATATACCGAATCGCTATGGTTGTTGGAACGCGGTGCAGGTAATAACAGCATGTTTCCCCAATATCGCAAGTTATTTGCTGCGGATGGTTTGCCAAAGTACGAGAGGGTACAGTTACCGAGTATTGAGGAAACCCGCAATTATTTGCAGGTAGTGAGAAACAAGGTTTTGGATTACTTGCAAGTTGCAGATGTGGAGACAGATGAAAGACTTTGGTGGTTTTTGCTTCAGCACGAAAGTCAGCATTGCGAAACTGTTGCGTTTGTTTTGGAATTAGTTAATTGTCAGGAGTCAGGAGTTGTAGAGACGTGTACTCCTTCGGAGAACCCGAAGGGTAATTTCGCGTCTCTTATTGAGTCAGTTGTCACTTGTCAATTGTCAAGAATTAGTAGTCAGTTGTCAGTTGTCAAAAATTTAGACTTGAGTACTCCCCACACCTCCCGACTCCCGACTCCCGACTCCCCCCTCCCCCAAGAGATGATTAAAATTCCAGCGGGTGAGTTCGAGATGGGAAGCGATGCGATAGATGCTTTGGACAACGAACGTTCGGCACATCGAGTGTATTTAGACACATACTACATTGACCGTTACCCGGTAACTTGCGGTCAATATCGGATATTTATGGCAGCGTCCGGTTATCAAAATCCAACTTGGTGGTCAGATGCGGGTTGGACATGGTTGCAGTCAGAAGGTGTAACGCAACCTCTTTATTGGCAAGATAATGCAACATGGGAAAATCATCCAGTATGTGGTGTAAGTTATTACGAAGCAGAAGCATATGCTTCTTTTATAGGTAAACGCTTACCAACAGAAGCAGAATGGGAAAAAGCTGCACGGTGGGATGTAAAAGCAAACCGCAGTCGCAAATATCCTTGGGGAGAGAAAGAAGCAAGCGATGATTTTTGCAATTGCGCTGCGAATCATTCTCAAACTACACCAGTGAATGCTTATTCCAAGGGGCAAAGTGCATATGGAATGTATGATGCTTTGGGTAACGTTTGGGAATGGACTAGTACCTGGTTTGATGCATATCCAAACTTTGAATATTATCCGTATGTCGGTTACTCGCAAATTTATTTTGATGAGGAACACCGAGTGTTGAAGGGTGGTAGCAGGGTTACACGTCCGATGGCAATGCGTGCAAGTTTCCGCAACTGGTATCATCCGCACGTTCGGCAGATTTTTGCAGGGTTTCGGTGTGCAAATTAGGGAATAGGGAGTTAGGGGTTAGGAGTTAGGAGTTGTAGAGACTATCGTTATTTCGCGTCTCTTATTAAGTTAGGAGTTAATAATTTTTTACCTTTCCCCCTTCCCCCTTCCCCACTC
>CAXTCQ010000123.1:0-23334 GCA_964242965.1 uncultured Calothrix sp.
CTCCCCCATCTCCCTATCCCCCCATCTCCCCATCTCCCTATCTCCCTACTCCCTATCTCCCTACTCCCTACTCCCTAATTTCTTGTTGCAATAATGCTAAGACCGACTGAGGTCAATAATTCTGTCCAAGTTTGAGCTAACACTGGATTGTTGGGTTGTTGATTTTGTAATTCTACGGTTTTTGCGATCGCATCATACCAAAAACCATGTTTGCTGTAGTAGGCAATCTGTTCGATGGGGGTGGAAGACGCTAATTTGAGTAAAAGTTTTTTGCTTAATTCGTTATGCTCAACCCAACCACCCACAACTTGGTCTTCGGTTCGGTCGTTGGGATTGCAGGCTAATGCTAATGACCAATGGTAAGGTTGATTTTTTACTAGTGCTGGTGCGGTTTCGGGTAAAACTACGTTAATTAAACCAACTCGATTGGCAATCGGTATATTAATTTGATAAATGCCATTCATCTTGGCATCAAATAAGCTAAATTCTGCGGTTTGAGCAGTTGTTGCTGGTAAATAAATAAAAAACTTTGGGCGCTGCGAATGCGATAATCCAACTTGACGACCGGGACTCAAAGCTGTAAGGACTGCGGTTTTTGTTCCTGTTGATGCACAACCAGTAGTTGTAGGACGCGAGCCTCCGCCTGCTGTGCCACTACGGGGCGCGTCTCTTCTTGGGGGCGGTTCAAAACTAACTGCTACTGAATTAGCTGCTAAAATACTGGTTGTAATATTTACTAGTACTAATGCTTTTGATACTGTTAGTAACAACTTTGAGGAAGGTGTGTAAGATTTCATACGGACAACTGACTATTTTTTCTTCTCTTACCCAATTATTCCCATACTTACAGCCAATTGCCAACTAGTATAAATAATGCCCAATAGTAGGGATGACTGAAATCAGGATTTCTTAATAGGCTTAATTGTGCTTGCCGAACTGCTTGCGCTTTTGTTACTCCTGGTTTCAGTAATTCTTGGTAAAACTCATTCATGAAGATTGGGGTTGATTCATCGCTGACTGTCCACAACGAAGCTAGGGTACTGCGAGCGCCAGAACGAATCGCAGCTCCGGCAATTCCAAGGGTTGCGCGTTCGTCGCCTTTTGCAGTTTGGCAAGCGCTGAGTACGAGTAATTCGATTGGTGTGCCATACGAGCGAGTATCGAATTCGGCGCGATCGCGCAGTAGGGTATTTAATTGATTAATATTAAGTCGTTCCTTCCAAGTCAGAATATAGGTATTTTCCGGTTTTGAGCTAAATTGAGCGTGAGTTGCTAGATGTATAACCGAAAACGGTATTTTTTTTGACTTAGCTTGCAGGTTCGCAGTCGTGAATTGTTGGTCGAGTAGAACGGTTGTCGGGACTTTGGCGCTGATATTACGAATTTCTTGTTCGACACCTGGTAGTGCATCATACTCTTGAGTTGCTTGGCTAAGTCCGCCGATTAAGACTTTGATTTGATTGCGTTTCCGAGGTTGGGGTTTGAGCAGTTGTAAATGAGGGGCGATCGCAATTTGATATTTTTCTATTAAATATTGGTTGCCGTCGTGCAATGCTGCCATCGGGATATTACGTAACGAGCCATCGAGTATAAATACCAGTGTTTGAATGTTTCGAGCTTGTAAATCATCAATCGCGGGTTGCAGCAACCATCTATAAATTTTTTGAGCAATCGGTAATCGTTCGGACTCGAACGAAGTGCGTCGTAACGATTGGCGAAAAAGCCTAATCGTAATTTCGACTTCGGTTTGCGGTAGATTGGTTGCGTAGTGACGTAACGGTTGACCGGGAATTGAGAGGATTACCTCAATGCGATCGCGTAAGATAATTGGGTAAATTAAAGCTGAAGATGCATCAATTTTTTCAATCGGTACGGTCTGGTTATCCCAACAAGCTTGGTGAAAGTAGTTTGCAAGTTCCGCAAGTTGTAAAGATTCAATTGTTACCCGTGCGGCAACGAGATTGTTTTGCTGTTGAGCGGGTGTTATGTTGGGATTATCTTGTAAAAGTAAATCGACGAGTTCTCTGTATACAGGTTCGACGCTTTCACGAAACGAAAATTGCACATCTTGGTTAATTGCAATCAAATCTTGGCGCAGCGATCGCAATGTCTCGAATGCTTCGATATAATTGGCAGTTGCAGCTCGTGTATCCCCAGTTACTTTCAAAATTCGCCCCATTTGCCACTGCCATTGATAGGCAATATCGGGTGCTGCAATAGTTTGCGCTATATTCAGAGCTTGTTTTGTTAAAGTTTTCGCATCTTGCCATTGTTGCGTTTGTTCGTACAGTCCCGCAAGTTTTCCTAATGCTATTGATTCAGCACGGGGATTTCCTAATGTTTGCGCTTGCTTTTTAGCTATAGCTAGAAGTTGCGCTGCTTCAATTAGATATTGGGAATTAAGATTTTGAGCTTTTATTTTTACCAAATTTGTAGCTAGTTCAATTTGTGCGTAAATCGTAGTTTGGCTAGGAGGTAAACTACTAAGTTGCGCTTGAATTTTTGGTAATAGCTTTTCAGCAATATCATAATTATGTAATTGAATCAATATCTCGAATTGATAAATTTGAGCTTGCAATTTTACTGGGCAATTTTCAATATCAACCTGCTGATAAAAACTCAACGCGGGTTGTAATTTTTGTTGTGAATTAGCAAGATTACCCAGATTGAATAAAGCTATTTGTATCTCAGGTTGCAAACGCAAATTTTTTGCCATCATCAAACTTTGCTGGAGAATGGTTTCGGCAGTAGAGTAATCTCCAATCACGCGCAACACATTACCTAAATTTAGCAAACCAGTAAACTTGAGTTTTGAATCGGGTTGATTTTTAAGGGAAACTTCGACTTGTTCAAGAAAATTTTTAGCACGTAGATAAAATCCCAAAGTCTGCAATGCTTGTGCTTGGTTGAGTTGCGTACCAATTTCACCCGTGCGATCGCCTACTTTCTGATAACAATTCTGAGCTTGTTTCCAAATTTCGAGTGCTGCTTCTACTTGACCTTGACTGAATAGCATCTGTCCTTGATTGTTAAGAATTTGCGCGTAGATAAATTCGTCTTTTAATCCACGAACTAATTTTAAGGCTTCGCTATTTACACTTTTTGCTTCGGGTAATCCCAATTGTTGATATGCCAAAGCCAAGTAACTTAACGTTAGGGCTTGATTTCGTTTATCGTGTTGCAATTCAAAATTATAAATCGCCAGTTTCCACGCTTTTACTGCATTAGAATATTGCCCGTTTTCATAAAATATTTGTCCTTGTTGAAGTTGAGATAATGAAATGGAAATCGCCATTGTCTTGACGCTAACTGATATTATAAATCCACAAAGCGTGCAAATTATAAATATTTGCACCCATTTACCTAGAAATATTTTGTGCAAACCTCGAATCCATAATTTCATTATTACTCTCACCTTTTTTACCTATCGTTCCCATGCAGAGGGATGCATTCCTTGAACCTCTACTTCCTATAACTGCACTACTTTGGTAAACTAGAGCCACCTCCCATCGCAGGGCAAGCCATAGCCTTGCGATAAGTAGCGTCAGTAGTATAATGGCTAAGTGGAATTTGAGAGAATGAAGCTATTCGCTTAACTTCTCCATTTGCATCAAGCCAATCTGTCGCTTCAACCACAGGTTTTTGAATTGCCACCAATTTTTCTGATATTCCTCTACTTTCCCCGACTCTCCAATCAATCCAAGTAGAAGTAGTATTTAATATTTCTTTAGAAGAAGAAGCTATACCCCCTCTACCAATGACAGTAAAACTATTATTTCTAACTCGTGCCGAACAAGTTTGAGTAATTTGATTTACTGTGTTTATTCGTAGAATTGTACTAAAAATTCGATTTGAGGTCTGAAGCGATGGCAGCAGACCGAAATTATTACTAGCTTCGCTATACCTAATCGATGTCGCTTCACTCGCTAATGTGGCATCGGCTAGAATCGGCTGTGCTTGTACTGAAAAGGAAATAGGTAAAAACCATAACCAAGTTGTACTGCAAACGCATAGCCAAAATTGATTTAACATTGCTGGAAGGTAGTTTGGCATTTCTGTCAAGCTCAAATTTTGCAGTTTGCTACTGCAATATGCTGCGAATCAAAAATAACATATTATTTTTTCTACCCTCAGTGTCCTTTTCCGGAAGTTATTTTCCCGAATAGACTGCGATAGCGCCAGCGCTGACTTGTCAGTTCGCGTGGGGAATTTCCCGGTTGGTTGCAATAACAGGTTTCCCATCAATAATTATGCCCGTGCTGCCACCACCATCGAGCATTGCCATATCTGACGCACCGAATGCTTTGAGTGTATTGGTTGCATCGATTTGACGCGCATAGTTACTTGAATAAAATATGACAGTGCGATAAGCCTCCGGCTTCACGCTCCGCGTATCGCGCTTGACACCAACGAATGTCCGAGGTAAATATCGAGTTGCTGACTTGTCCGCAGTTACATCCAACGCACCAACAGCATCTAGATTCGATTTATCGTCAAATATGCTTCTTGCATAGGGTGAAATACTGAAACCGGATTGCATTCTCCCATTGAAGACGCGAATTAAACCAGGATATTCTTTTCCAATTGCATAACCATAGGTAATAACGTGACTCGCAACTTTTAATCCAAAAGCAATTCCGGTTGGGTTATCGTTGGTTGAGAAGAAAGTGCCATTAATAACAACTCTTGCTGTTTTAGAAGAAGTGTTTTTATTGATTGCATCTTGCCAAAACTCAGTTAAAACTTTTTTTCCGATCGTCCCATTCGGAGTATTTATTACTTCTCCAAGCAAGTTATTTATACTTGCTTTGGTTGTATTGACAACTGTTACATATTCTGATTTTTTATTTGCGTAGTCTTTTTTGTAAACTGCTACGCCATTATCGTTAATAATAGTTTGAAAACCTTGGGGAATCAGTACTGTAATTGGGTTAGTTGGTATAATCCTGTTTCGGGGAGTAGAGTGCGCTTTGCTCCCTAAGAAGTTGCTAAGAGCAGTATTTGTGTAGGGAGTGGCTGCTGCCATAGGATAAATACTTATAGCTATATTGATAGCTATACTTAGAAAATATAACCTTGCTTGGGGACTTGATACAATCCGTTGATGATTTTGGCTTCTATACAACTTAAATATCCTCCAAAATTTTATTTTATTTGTTCGTAACTGTTACTTTGTTTCATAAGTTTCGACCTTTTCGCTCTTACCCAGATCCCCGACTTATTAAAGAAGTCGGGGATCTAACCCTCACGACTAGGTAAAATGAAAGCCACAGAAAGTGTGTAAGTTTTAAATAGGTTTAATGAACCGTGAAGGTAAAAACAGCATAAATACCTAAAATTATTTTGTATTTCGATAATAAACCTTTATTTGTGATAAACTTGAGGGGCTGTCTAATCTCACACATCTGGGAATTCGGGTGTTTCCAACAAATGGAAATACGCCTGGATGGAGGTTTAACCCGAATCGGAGAAAAAATAATGGCTGTTGTTTCATTGGCTCAAATGATGGAGTCAGGGGTTCACTTTGGTCACCAAACCCGGCGTTGGAACCCAAAAATGGATCCTTATATTTATACTTCCCGCAACGGCGTGCATATCATCGATTTGGTGCAAACAGCCCAATTGATGGAAGAAGCATATAGTTATATGCGATCGCAAGCAGAATCGGGCAAAAAGTTCTTGTTTGTCGGCACTAAGCGTCAAGCTGCGGGTATTATTGCTCAAGAAGCATCGCGTTGTGGCGCACACTACATCAACCAACGCTGGTTAGGTGGAATGCTTACCAACTGGACAACAATTAAAACCCGTGTAGACCGCCTCAAAGACTTAGAACGTCGAGAAGAAAACGGCGCACTCGACTTGTTGCCAAAAAAAGAAGCCTCCATGCTGCGTCGGGAAATGTCGAAGTTGCAAAAATATCTTGGCGGGATTAAAACCATGCGGAAAGTCCCCGATGTGGTGATTATTGTAGACCAACGCCGGGAATACAACGCCGTCCAAGAATGCCAAAAACTCAGCATTCCCATCGTCTCGATGTTGGATACTAACTGCGACCCCGATTTAGTTGATATTCCAATCCCTGCTAACGATGACGCAATTCGTTCGATTAAATTGATTGTCGGTAAATTGGCAGACGCAATTTATGAAGGTCGTCACGGTCAGCTAGATGCTGAAGAAGACTACGACTACGACGAAAACTCAGAGGATTACGAGTACGACGAAAGCGAGTACAGTGAAGTCGTGACTGGTGACGAAGAGGAAGAATAAGGCAGTAGGGAGGGGCGGGTTTACGAGTATTTTTGTAGAAAACTAGAAATCTCAGTAAACCCGCCCGTACAGAAGGCGCGGTGGTGCGGAGTTATTGATTAATTTATTATCTCTCCCCTACTCCCGTACTCCCTACTCCCTACTCCCCCCAACCCTTTATTGGTAAACTGTGAGTCTAAGTAGGTATTTAAGGGATTGAGGCAACATGGCGGAAATATCTGCAAAACTAGTCCAAGAACTGCGCCAAAAAACCGGTGCAGGCATGATGGACTGCAAAAAGGCACTTAAAGAAAACGAAGGTGATATTGAAAAATCTTCGGAATGGCTGCGGCAAAAAGGTATCGCCAAAGCTGATAAAGCTTCTAGTAAGGTCGCTGCGGAAGGTTTGGTTGATACTTCGATTCAACCTGACGGTCGCGTTGGCGTGTTGCTTGAAGTCAACTGTCAAACTGACTTTGTAGCCCGCAACGAAGCTTTTAAAGCGCTGGTACAAAATCTCGCAAAACAAGCTGCTTCTACAGATAGCGTTGATGCGCTGCTGACTCAACCTTACATCGAAGATAAAGATGTAACGGTTGCGGACTCGCTCAAGCAACTAGCTGCCCAGTTGGGTGAGAAAATGGAAGTACGTCGCTTTGTCAATTTCACATTGCCACAAGGGACGCAAGGTGCAGTCGATAGCTACATTCACACTGGTGGTAGAGTTGGGGTTTTGGTTGAATTAAATTGCCAAAATGAATCTGCCGCTAATAATGATGAATTCAAAGCTTTAGCACGGAATATTGCAATGCAAGTTGCAGCTTGTCCTAACGTTGAATATGTTAACGTTGACGAAATTCCTGCTGATATTTCTCAAAAAGAGAAAGAGATTGAAATGGGACGCGACGACTTAGCGAATAAGCCCACTAATATCAAAGAAAAAATTGTTCAGGGACGGATTGAAAAACGCCTGAAAGAAATGACTTTGATTGACCAACCTTATATCCGCGACCAAAATATTACCGTTGAAGAGTTGATTAAGCAAACTAATTCTAAACTCGGTGATAGCGTTAAAGTTGCTCGCTTCGTTCGCTACGTTCTTGGCGAAGGCATCGAAAAGCAAGAAATCAGCTTTGCTGATGAAGTCGCAGCACAAATTGGCGCGAAGTAAGCAAGAGTTAGGAGTTAGGAGTTAGGAGTGAATAATTTTTGCTTTTAACTTTTTCTTTAACTCATAACATTAAAAAAACAGGTCAGCTTACTTGCTTGACCTGTTTTTCGTTCAATAGGAAATAATAGAAGCAAACAAGTGTTTATATTATTAGGGACCTAATACTCTGTTTCATAAGTTCTGAGGAGTTGCTAGATCCCCGACTTCGTAAAAGTTGTCGGGGATCTGACCCTCACCATATGTCATAAGTAATGAAATAGATTGCTAGTACAAGCTAGCAGTTAGCAAGGTGCAACATTATAATATATACGTACATTTATACTATTTTTGTACTGTTTAATGGTTTCTATAGACGGCAAGAAAATATGGCGAGAGCAATCGAGCGAATTGAACAGGATATCGAGGCATTAGAAGCAGCAATAAGCGCTTTAGCAGGCGACTTAGAAACTACTTATACAGCCTATCTGACTACATTAGGGCAAGCACTGCGGCAGCAGCTAATTTTAGCTAGCTATCATTTATGTACTCAAGGCTATCCCGAAAACTTTCTGCATTTGTCTTTGAATCAAAGGCAAAAATTGCAACAAGAACTTCGCAAATTAGGTACGCAAGCAGCCGAACGCTTGCTTAGTTATACTAAATCCGAAGCCGAAACATCAGACTCAACTGGCGAGGAAGTTGCTGTCGCACTTAATGCCGAAGCTGCAACCGAATTACCACTGATAGAGCATGTATCTATTGATTTAAGCGATGACCTGTCATTAGTCGAAATGTCGCTAGGAAGGGAAATATCTTCCTTTGAAATTGAGGAACTCGATATCGAAGACGATATTGAAGATGAGATTGAAGACGATGATGAAGATATAAGCGACAGCGACGAGGAAGACGAAGAAGAAGAGGAAGAAGACGAAAAACCGAAAGAAGTAAAAACTAAAGAAAAAGAATCGAACTCGATACCACCTAGAATTCAATTTTCGAGAATTAACCCAACAGTCCCTTTACGTTTTTCGGCAATTAACCCATCTAGCCCGATTGAACTGACCAAATGGCAACAAAGCATCGAACTTGCAACGCAGTACGCGCTCAAGAAAGTTTCGCGTGAGGCTAATATATTGTTGCAAAAAGCGACAATTTTGCCTAAAAAAATACCCGCACCGATTTTAGAAGCAGCAGTAGCTGCATCCGAAGCATCAAGTGAGGTGATGCCGGGACCTCCTAACCTAGTAAATATGCTGATTGAAATTGACAACCAACAGCTTAGGCATGGTTCTTCTAAAGTTACGCAACTTATGGCGATTAACCTGCGACTTGGGGAAATTGAGTTTGCTGAATCAGCCCTTTCATCCAAACGCAACCAAATTCGGAATTTTTTAACGCAATTGCAGAAACTCCGCCGCGACTATCAAAAAAAACAACGCGAACATGCAATAGTAGAAGCCGAATCCGCATGGCGTGCAAGTTGGTATGAAGATAGTTAGGAGTTGAGAGTTAGGAATTGAGAGTTAGAAGTTAGGAGTTAAAAGTTATGAGTTTTTGATTACAAAGTTATTTGCTAAGACTAAAAATTAAGATACCCGATGAAACGGCATATGCCTCAAAATCTAAAACTTCCAACTCCTAATTCCTAACTTCCAACTCCTAATGGTTCGTGTCATTAATTTTGGTGGGTTGGTTAGGTGTTGAAAACCTTGGAGAGACGCGAAATTACCCTAAGCCCTTCGGGCAGGCTGCGCCAACGGGAACACTTCGTGAACGCGTCTCTACATCCTGCAGAATTAATGACACAGACCACTAATTCCTAACTCCTAACTCCTAACTTCTAATTCCTAACTCCTAACTCCTAACTCCTAACTTCCAACTCCTAACTCCTAACTTTTAACTTTTAACTTTTAACTTTTTCTTTTTGAGCAATGACCACCGAAAAACCAGATTGGCAGCGATTGCAAAAAGCCCTGACAATTGAGGCAGAACAAGGCTTTAGCGACTTGATGGGGAGACAATACCGATTTAGCGAATTTTTGTGCTTGACATTTGGTAAGTTTCCTGCGTCTATGCCCGCAGAAGAACGCGATCGCTGGCAAGAACTCGCAGCAAATTTTGCTGATTACCCCAATCTGGAAATCGAAGCGCGTCAAAGTCTGGTAGCTCAAACCCGCCGTTACATCCATCAATTGCAACAACAGGAAGCAGGTGGGCAAGTAGAACAAACCCCGAATCAACCTAAAACTCCAAAAGTCAAAATCATCAATCCAAAATCCCCGATTGTTAGCGAAGTATCTCGACGGCTAGCCCCTACACTCGACCAAAAACTCAGCGATTTACCCGAAATAGGACCGCGAAAAGCCGATAAACTCGCACGTCTGGGATTATACATAGTCCGCGACTTACTTTTTTACTACCCCCGCGACCATATCGATTATGCGCGACAAGTCAATATCAATGAATTGCAGGCAGGGGAAAGCGTTACAATTGTCGCCACTGTCAAAAGCTGCAATTGTTTTACCAGCCCCAAAAATCAAAAATTAACCATTTTTGAGATGCAATTGCGCGATAACACCGGACGTATCAAACTTAGCCGCTTCTATGCCGGGGCAAGGTATGCAAGTCGGGGTTGGCAAGAAAGTATGAAGCGTCAATATGCAGCAGGTACAGTAATTGCAGCTTGCGGACTTGTCAAAGAAAGTAAATACGGCAAAACTATAGACAACCCCGAAATCGAAGTTTTAGCGAGTCCCGGCGATTCGATTGAGTCGCTAACTATCGGGCGGGTAGTACCCGTATACGCACTCACCGAAGGCGTAGTTGCGAACATGGTGCGCGATGCAGTAGTCGCAGTCATGCCCGCAACCGCACAACTCAAAGACCCTCTACCCAACGGTTTACGCGATAAATACCGCTTGATGGAATTAAAAGATGCAATCAATAACATCCACTTTCCCCTCGATAGCGACTCCCTCAAAGATGCCCGTCGTCGCCTCGTTTTCGATGAATTTTACTACCTCCAACTCGGCTTACTGCAACGCCAACACCAAGCAAAGCAAATTCAAACTAGTGCTATCCTTGCCCCAAAAGGTCAACTTATCGACGAATTTTACAAAATCCTGCCATTTCAACTAACTGGCGCACAGCAGCGCGTTCTTAACGACATTCTCAGCGACTTGCAAAAATCTGCCCCCATGAATCGCCTCGTTCAAGGTGATGTCGGTTCGGGTAAAACAGTCGTTGCCATCATCGCCATCCTTGCCGCTATTCAATCGGGGTATCAAGCGGCACTTATGGCTCCCACGGAAGTCCTAGCAGAACAGCATTACCGGAAGTTAGTAAGTTGGTTTAA
Source organism: uncultured Calothrix sp. (assembly GCA_964242965.1). Classification (GTDB taxonomy): domain Bacteria; phylum Cyanobacteriota; class Cyanobacteriia; order Cyanobacteriales; family Nostocaceae; genus JANNFJ01. Next base: position 10,752 of record CAXTCQ010000123.1, read on the forward strand.
CTTGCTGCATCTACCCGTAGAATTACTGACAGGTTCCACGAAAGTATCAAAACGGCGACAAATTCACGCTCACCTTGAAACAGGGGAATTACCGCTGTTAGTGGGGACTCATGCTTTAATCCAAGACCCGGTAAACTTCTATCGTTTGGGCTTAGTAGTCATCGACGAACAGCACCGTTTCGGCGTGCAGCAACGGGCAAAGCTACAGCAGAAGGGCGAGCAGCCGCATGTATTAACGATGACAGCTACACCTATTCCTCGGACTTTAGCGCTAACAATTCATGGAGATTTGGATGTTAGCCAAATCGACGAGTTACCACCCGGACGACAGGCAATTCAAACGACTGCATTAATGGCAAGTCAGCGTCCCGAAGCATACGATTTAATTCGTCGAGAAGTTGCTCAAGGAAGGCAGGTTTATGTTGTTTTGCCTTTAGTAGAAGAGTCAGAAAAACTTGATTTGCGTTCTGCGGTCGAGGAACATCAAAAGTTACAAGAAAATGTTTTTCCCGATTTTCAAGTTGGCTTGTTACACGGTCGGATGAGTTCGGCAGAAAAAGAGGAAGCTATCAATAAATTCCGCGATAATGAAACACAAATAATTGTTTCAACGACTGTGATTGAAGTTGGTGTAGACGTACCGAATGCAACAGTAATGTTGATTGAAAATGCTGAAAGATTCGGATTATCGCAGTTACATCAATTACGCGGACGTGTGGGACGAGGTGCGGCAAAATCCTATTGTTTATTACTTAGTAGTTCTAAAAGTCCCGATGCACAACAGCGATTGAAAGTGTTGGAACAATCGCAAGATGGCTTTTTTATCTCGGAAATGGATATGCGGTTTCGCGGTCCTGGGGAAGTTTTGGGAACTCGTCAATCGGGTGTAGCCGATTTTACTTTGGCAAGTTTAGTTGAAGACGAGGAAATATTAATTTTGGCGCGACAAGCTGCGGAGAAGGTGATAGAAATTGATCCGAGTTTAGAGCGCTGGTATTTGATGAAGGAAGAGTTGAAGTATCGGTATAGTCGGTTAATGGGTGGGGCGATTTTAACGTAGCATGTATATATGTATATCTATTTATTGATTGGAGTTTATAAATTACTTCATGGCGATTCCCTTTACAGATAGAGAAATCGAGAGAGCTTGGCGAGAGAATAAATTTGTCTACATGGCTTCTGCTAAAGAGCAGAGGAAAAATGCTCATCGATTACTTTTATTTTATGCAGTTGAATGCGGTTTGAAAGCAATATTAATGCGGAGACAAGATATAACACGTACTGATTTATGTGCGAATATATATGAATTTCAACATGATATCAATAAACTTCTTGATTACTTAGGAGTTAAAGGAGATGTAAGATTACCTTCACAACTAAGTATGAAGAAACTTAGAAAGAATAGTGGCTATGATGAAAGAAAGTTTTCGGCTGGTGAGTTGAACCAGATGTGGCGTTATGGTGGCTGCTGTTCTACAGGAGCGACAGACGAGGAACTCGAAAAAAAGCTATTAGAAATTGTTGTATGGATTGAAGGGGAGCTAAAACGACCATGAAATTTTCAAAATTATTTACATGGCTTGATGTTCGACGAGTTACTAGCCGTCATACTAATTACGGTAGTAAGTTTCCAGAAGGGGTAGTGAGGATTCGTTGCTTCTCCGATGCTTTAGAAATAGGGCTTGATAATAAACAACAAAGTATAGAGAATGCTCAACAAGCTTTAAAAGAATGGTTTGGGGATTGGTATCAAGAAGACCAGTCGTTTATTCAGCTTGACCTTGGTGATGCTACTTTACCAGTAGAATTTATACCAGGGGAAGAAAATGATATAAATGATGTTTATGTGCGTCCATTTTGGGAAGAAATTGCTTATATCAATAGTGATTCAGAACTAGAAGATGCATCTGTAAAACTGATTAAGCTTCCAGAAGCATACAATGATAAGCCAAATTTAATAGCATTTTATTCCTTTAAAGGTGGTGTAGGAAGAACGTTAAATTTAGCGGCACATTTATTTGCATTGTTAGATAGAGCTAAAGAGTTAGATAAGCCTATTAATATATTAGTAATTGATGCAGATTTAGAAGCTCCAGGTTTGACATACTGGAATCGTGCTGAAAAACAGCAACCCACAGTTTCTTTCATAGACTTTTTGGAGTCTTATCATTATTCTCCAATTGATATCGAACAAACACTTTCAATATTTGCCAAGGAAATAAAAAAATCTCCGAAACAAGACGGTAAGTCAACTGTATATTTTTTACCTGCATGTATTGATGATAATGAGCTATTAGATACACCAATCCTGCCAGAACAGTTAGTCACAAGTCCGAATGGAGCCTGGGAATGCGGTAATGCAATTCATCGATTAGGTAAAGCAATTGGGGTTGATTATGTATTTATTGATTTGAGAGCAGGTTTAAGTGAAATATCAAGTCCGATAATTTTTGATCCCAGGTTTCAGCGATTTTTAGTGACGACAATTACAGAGCAATCAGTAACAGGAACATGTTTGGTATTGGGACAAATTGGTCAAGTTGCACCGTCAAAAGCAAGTATTGATGATGAAAAATACTACGATCCATCTTTGGTTATTAGCATGTTAATGCCAGAATTGAAGTCATTACAAGCTTTTGAAGATGCATTATTAAGATTTCAGTTTGCTTATGTGCAACCAGAAGAAGATAATATATTTTCTACAAGGCTAGAAGTAAAAGAAACTTATTTTGCTCAGGAACTACTTTATATTAATAACTGGGATGAGGCACGCTCTAAATTAAACCCAACTTCAGTGATGGAAATTGCCAGAACTTGGGCAGAAGAGCAGTTTGGTGTAACGAAAAATCAAGAATTTCAGTCAGAATCTAGAGAAGCGCAAGATAAATTAATAGCAGTTCGTAGACTTAGAGATGTTTGCGAACGTTATATATATGCCGAAGAAGGTCAAGGCGAAGATTTATTGGTGACACAGCCTTTAAAAAACTTAGCAACTACTTTTAGAGATGAATTACCTCGTGTAGTATCAATAGGAGCGAAAGGAGCAGGTAAAACATTTAATTATATTCAGCTATCACGCTTCAAATATTGGGAAAGATTTTTAAATCGTATTGATAAGACTGAAACAATATCAAATGCCCAAATATATATATTTCCTCTTTTGCAATCAGGCAAACTTGGTGATAATGCTAGACGTATTATCAACGAAGCGAGGAGCGAAGTTAGAGAAGCGATTGCAAATAGTCAGCGTGAGTTTTTACACTCAGAGTCTGTCGATAGAATAAAAAGAGCGTTAACAGATGAAAATTGGAACGAGCCTCAATGGACAGAATTTTGGATTACTGAAATTGCTAGAGCAATAGGTATTAATTTTGGAGATACTCAGATTAATAGTCTTAGTAGTATTAACCGTTATTTAAAAGATAAAGAACTACGTCTTATCGTTTTATTTGATGGTTTAGAAGATATTTTACCAAATATTGCTTTCGAGCAAAAAGAAAGAACGGCTTTAAAAGCTTTGATTGAAGATTTACCAAACAAGTTGTCAGAAGTTAGGCAGTCTAATCTGGGAATAATTATTTTTCTACGTCGTGATTTTCTCCGTTATACTATTAGCCAGAATTTACAACAGTTTGAGAACTTGTATCGCTCTTATGATTTATCTTGGAATCAAGATTCATTTCTAAGATTAGTTTTTTGGATATGTAGTGAGTCTGAAGTCATCGGTGCAGAAAAATCAATTATCTACAACTTAACGAAAGAAGAACTAACTGATAAATTAGAGAAATTGTGGGGTAAAAGGTTAGGGTCAGATAATGCGAAAGAAGCATACACGGCATCATGGGTATTTGCAGCTTTGACAGATTTTAATGGTAGGCTTCAAGCAAGAGATATTATTCGTTTTTTGCATCACGCAGCAGATATAACTGTAAATCGAGCTAAAGAAGTACAGTCGCAAAAGTGGTTTAACAGCCGACTTTTACCTCCGGAAGCTATTCGTAGGGCGCTTAAGCCATGTAGTGAGAAGAAAGTTGAAGAAGCGAAAGAGGAATATCCGGCTTTTAAAGCATGGGTTGATGATATCTTACCTCAATATGTTGCTGATAATAGAAAAATTCCTTTTGCTGTGCAACAGTTTGGGATGGAACAGAAAACAGTAAGAATGTTAGAAGAAATGGGTGTAATTTACGAAGATAAAGAAAAAGATAATGAAGCACGATTTTATATGCCAGAAATTTTTCGTGAAGGATTAGGATTTTCCGGTAAAGGTGCTAGACCTCGCATACTAGTTTTAAAACGTAAGGTTTTAGGAAAAGGAATTTTATAAATATGAAACTTGATTTACAGGTTTGTTGATACTTATCTAAAATTGAATCGTTGACAAAAATATAAATTCGACAGCTATTTTTTAAGTTAAACCCAGCAAAGAAAATAAAGGATTTTTCGATTTCACCTTAGTGGAAAAATCATTAAAGATAATTAAATATGATTGCACAGCAGTAAAACTCGAAACAATAAAATAGGACTTACGCAAGAAGATTTTGTCATGCTGAACGGAACGAAGTGCAGTGAAGCATCTCAGAGATTCTTCACTTCGCTTACGCTCCGTTCAGAATGACAGTTTTTCGTGAAAATGCGTAAGTCCTGTAAAAATAAAGTGCGATCGCATTACCAGATATAGTTACTCAACTTGCGCTATAGTATAAATTAGATAAGTTGACTACTGTATAGCCACGAAGAACTATCTATGCCAGGATGGACTAAAAACTTACTTCTTCCATTACTGCTAATTTCTAGCAATGGTGGACTAGGTTGGTTAATTAATCAATTACCAACTAAATCACAATTAAATTTATCCGACTCAATAATTTTGGGTTTAACCATTGGTTGTATATTTTTTCAATTAATTCTGACTGTTATATCAAGTGATTTCCAGCAGCAAAACTCAACATCTCCAAATCAAGCTAACAATAATTGGATAGGTGGATTTTTACCTTTGTTGGGGGGAGGAATATTAACTGCACTATTATATTTGAAATTAGTACCGACAGAATTTGAAGAACTAGTTTCTTACATATCATTGCTAATGTTTGCATTGGGAGCGATATTACCACCTGTATTAATATTGCCGAGAAATTGGCGTAAAATTTTAATCTGGTTAATTCCTGGTTTTGGTATATTTCTAACAATACATTTAATTCTCATGCAATCAATAATTCTAGCAATTGTTTCACTAGTTTTAACAGGGATAATTACAGGAATAATTGCCGCTCATGATTTTTTCAAGATATTAATTACCGAAATTTCCACTGTTTGGGAGCAATATCAAAAAGAAGGTGCTGTCGCTACAGCAAATTGGCTAAAAAATAAATTTGAAGATGTAATTTCGCCATTTCAACGCGATTATTACAAAGCTTTGGAATATAAATGTCGGCGTTTTGAAACTCAAGGTTTAGATGATGAGTGGACTTTGGAATTAAAAAATGTCTTTGTCCAATTGAAAATAGCAGCAAATAGTGCTAATAATGCTAGGCAAGATATAATACCTCAAAGTCGCAACCAAGTTAGTAATTTCGATGTTAACAATCTAAAAAATAATAGATAAAAATTAATTTGGGATTTTTTAGCCGCAAATAAAAGCGGAACAAATCATTTTTCTAAGTTTATAATTTTAGGTAGACCTGGTTCTGGAAAAACTACACTCCTCAGACATTTGACTTTGATTTATGTAACCAAGCAGGAAAGTCAAATATCTCCCCGACCACCACAATTAATTCCCATCCTGTTATATCTTCGTGAGATTCGTGATGAAATAACTAATCTGAATCTATCTTTGGAAGAGCTAATTAAGCAGAATTTAGTCAAGCTAGAAATAAATGATAAACCACTAAATCCACCAACTAGTTGGTTATCTACAAATCTCCGAAAAAATAGATTTTTGGTAATGCTGGATGGTTTAGATGAAGTCGCGGATAAAAATCAACGTCAGCAGGTTAGAGACTGGGTTGATAGTCAAATGAAAAAGTATCCAGATACTACTTTTATTATCACTTCTCGTCCTAATGGCTATAGAGAATTGGAGCAAAAAAATCAATCAGTTTTCGAGTTAGAAGTACAACCATTTAATCGCGAGCAGATTCAGGATTTTTTGCATAGTTGGTATTTGCAAACTGAAATAATGAGCAATGCTGGAACAAACGATGAAGGTGTGCAACAAGAAGCAAAAAAACAAGCTGATAAGTTAATAAATAGCATTCAAGATTCACAAAATAGTCGCGCTATTGCCGCAATGGCTGTAAACCCTCTGTTGCTAACAATGATTGCGACAGTTCACCGTCGTGGAAAGAATTTACCAAAAGAAAGAGTTGAACTTTATAAAGAGATTTGTGAAATTTTACTAGGAAAACGTCAACGTGCAAAAAATATATCGGATGGGTTGACAGCTTTGCAAAAACAATCTGTTTTACAAAAATTAGCATTGAAATTGATGCAAAAGAATGTGCGTGAATTTAGTTTATCTGAAGGGATAAATTACATTATAGCAACCGCCAAGGCGGTTAAGACGCCAAACGCAAGGTATCTTCAATGGCATCTCGTAAACAATCGAACTGATCCAATTTTTTCCGGATTCGACTCTTTAAGCAAGACCAGCATTGCTCAATTTTGTTTAAGTCTGGTGAATAAGGGGGTAAGTATAACAGTTTACAGCCAGCATCCTTAAATAGTTGCTCAATCCGTCCACCTTTGTGGAACGTCGCATTATCCATCACTACAACCTGCCCTACTTCGAGTATAGGAAGTAAGCACGTTTCTAGCCAGGTCTCAAATACTGTTCGATTACATGCCCCCTCAACTGTGAAAGGAGCTATCAGGTTTTTGTTGCACAACGCTGCAATCATGTTTACTCGCCCCTCACGTCGTCCTGATTTGAGTGCATGGAAGCGCTGCCCTTTTTCATTCCAACCGTAATTATACTCGTCTCGACTATCCATACCAGACTCATCGAGGTAGACAATTTTCTCCGGGGGTAGCGTGGATAACTGAGCTATAAACGCCTGTCGTTTGTCTTCATCGCGCTCACGGTAGCCGTAAGTCTTTTTTTTCGAGTGAAGCCAATTTTATTCAATGCCCGTGAAATAGTGCGATTCCCGAAGGGATCGCGTTCCGCGAATCGCTAATTTCTCCCTCCCAAAGTGAGGCCATCTCGACTTGGGTTTTATCCCCATGAGATAAAGCAAACTCACGGAATTTTTCCCAGTCGGTGATTTTATGACCATTACCGGGAGGCTTATTAGGTAAGGCTTGGAAGTCTCCGGTTTCGGCTTGTCGCTTCAGCCATAAGTCTATGGTGTTACGACTGATATTGAAAAGTTGACTGGCTTCACTTTTCTTCATGCCATCGAGTTCGATGGCTTGGATAACTTTCTGACGGAGGTCGTAACTATAGGGTTTAGGCATGGGTCGAGCGATCGCACTCCGCAAAAAAAGGAAAGGGACTACTTCTAGTCTATACCCTAACCGCCTTGGCGGTTGCTATAAAAAAGAAGTGGCAAATTTTCCAGCAAATTTAGCGACGAATTCAGAAGAATTTATTAAACGAATTCGGGATGATTGTGCTTTGTTAATAGAAAAAGAAATTGGTGTATATGAATTTGCTCACTTGAGTTTTCAAGAGTATTTAGCTGCGGTTGAAATCAAGGCTGAAAAGAAAGAATATGTCTTAATTAAAAATATCAATAAATCTTGGTGGTCTGAAACTATTCGTCTTTATGCAGCAATAAATGATGCAACTAATTTGATTCGGGCTATTATTAATATGCCTGTTCCTTCGATAAATGCATTTTTGGTAGTGGCAGATTATGAAGAGGAAGGTTGGCTAATTGATAATCACGTAAGGCAGCAAATTAGTGATAAACTTGATGCGGGTTTGCAGTCTGATGATGCACAGATATTTAAGTTAGCTGCGGAGGTTAAATTAGCACGTAGGTCAAGTAATTTTGCACAAATCGATGAAAATTTATCACTAGATAATAGTGATATAACTTGTGCCGAATATCAATTATTCATTAATGACAATGGATGCAGACCACAAACTCAGAAAAAGAAAAGTTTTGACAAAGGACAGGCAAAAAATATAGTGGATGGCATTACAATAGACGATGCGAATCAGTTTTGTCTATGGTTAAGCTTAAAAAATATAAATAATCAACTTGATAAATTGGATACATGGTACAGATTCCCGACACCAAAAGAACGAAAGCAATACAAGATACCAGAAGAAAATAAAACTAAAATTCGTTTGCTCAGATGCAAGTTACCTTCAATATATAGTCAGCTTGCAAAATATTTAATGCGGCGTGAATGGAAAAAAGCTGATGAAGAAACTTTGAAAGTAATGCAGCAAGTTGCGGGGGAAAATCAAGGCTATTTAGATATAAATGCGATAGATAATTTCCCTTGCGAGGATTTGCGGATTATTGATACTCTCTGGGTATCTACAAGCAATGGTCATTTTGGTTTTAGTGTCCAAAAAGAGATTTACCAAAGTTTAGGTGCTACACGAGAATATAATGAAAAAGTATGGAAAGATTTTTGCGATCGCGTTGGTTGGAGGGCAGAAGTAGTAGATGGGCAAAAGGTGTCCAATGATACCCGTGGCAATCATCCCTACTTAAGCGGGTACGGGTACGATACCCAATTCCCAACGATATACGGGTACGACGATACCCAACGATTTACCCAACGATATATTTACCGTTTAGATTATTTGAAAGAAGGTCAAAGTTTCTTTTCTCTCGTGCATAAACTTGTAAAGTGTAACATATAAGCGCTTCAGTCTTTAATCAAGATTTGTAAAATAGAATATTTCTACGGCAACATAAGCTTTTCAGAAATTCGATACCTTACTTTGTTTGTAGTACTTTTACAAGTTTGTTATTGTCTTTAAACTGCAATTGTTCTAAGCGATAAGCTTTGATATTAACGGTAAGGATACTATAGTTTTATTAACCGCTGAACTTCCACGGATATATCGAGGAAAGCTACAGTAAAAATAGTATCAGTAGTAACAGTTAGCTCGGTTTTATAAACATTGTTCTCTAAATCTCTAAATACTGTTAGCTGGGGTATTTTAAGGTTAACAACCCAATATTCAATAATCCCGGCTTCAGCGTAAATGTCTTTTTTCCTACCTAAATCTTTGCTGAGGGTAGCATTAGAGTATTCAATAACCCAGAAGATATCTTCAGGGTAAGGATGATGTTCCGAATATACCTTACCCAAGGGTTTAACAATAGTGATATCGGGGGCAGGTTCTGAATCGTTGGGGAGAGTGATGGGTTTGGCATCGCGGATTTTTACCCGTTCACCAAGCAGCGTGCGGAGATAATCGGCTGCTTCGGTAGTATAGTAAGCATGAGGTTCCCGTTCTGGAGGCATAACGATAAGCTCTCCGCGTAATAGTTCTACAGGCTGGTCGTCAAAGATACCCGCTTCTATTGCTTGGTGATAGCGTTTAATTGTCCATTTGTAGGTAATGACCGTCATGATACATTATTCATCCGCTCCAAGGGTGTTTATAAACTAATCGTTAATTCGAGAAAATACGAGCGAAACGTTTGATTGCCCCAGCGTAGGATAGGCGAGACGCTGTGAGCAAGACGGTTTTATATTTGCTTTATAAGCACCCTGTTAGACAAAAGGGTTAGTTTCATTTTAGCTTTTTCGCCGTAAGTATATATTCAAAACCTTCTATCTTGGGCTATAAGGTGTGATGCGCGAAATTGTCGGTAAAGCTTTAGTCGATTTCGCCTGCTTGATAGATTCCGAATATCTACAAATGTGCAGACAACAGTATGCAAAACAAGTTTCTTTTCCTCGTCTCAAATACTATGAGAATATTAACAAGTACTTAATAAAAAAACTATCAATACGGGATTACCAACTTTCAGGGAGCATCTGAATGATGTCAAAGGGCAAGAAAAAGAACTCACGGCGGGGTTTTCTCAAAGGAGTAGCAGTCAGTGCAGCCGCTGTCACCACAGTAGAGTTACTGAAACAGGAGGCAGATGCAATAGTTGAAAATCACAACAGTGCAGCCACTCCCCAACCAACTGAATTTGACTTTACCCAGTTTTCCGGTGCGTTGCAGCCAGATAAAATTGTAGATAGTGCTTGTCAATTCTGCAACTCTTTGTGCCGTTTGAAGGTTCATCTCAAAGACGGACGCATTATAAATGTCTTAGGCGAACCGGACGATCCAGTACAGGCAGGAGGCTTTTGCGTCAAGGGTCCGATGATGGCCCAACTGGTCTATAACCGCTTCCGCCTAACTCAGCCGATGAAGCGCTTTGCAGGTGACAAGGGTTCACCCGATTCTAAATTTGAACCAATTTCTTGGTCCGAAGCGTTAGAGACCATCGCCGCCAAGTTCTTGGCATTAAGGGATGCGGGAGAAGCCAAGGCAATCGCCAACAAAACAAGCGGCAGATTACCACGCGGCACCGGTTCGCTGGTCGGACGCTACTTCACCCTCCTGGGCAGTCCCAACAACACCGATGTAGGTCCTGTCTGCAATGATGCTGGTGGAAATGCCTTAGTGTGGAGTTTTGGTCTAGGCAATTTTACTAACGGCTACGGTATCGACGGCGCAACCGGTTTTGAAGACTTAGGGTCTGCCAAATTTTTTCTCTTTTTAGGGACTAACCAAGCGGAAACTCATCCAGTTACCTTTGCCTATCTTCTCAGAAGCCGCGCGGCTACCAAAGCCAAGCTAGTCGTTATCGACCCCCGCTTAACTCCCACAGGAGCGCAAGCAGACGAATGGATTGCACCCAAGCCGCACACTGACTTAGCTCTAGTGCTGGCAATGCTTTACCACATTGTCACTAATAATCTATACGATGCTACCTTTGTGCAAAAGTGGGTACTGGGCTTTGACGAACTCAAAAAGCACCTTGTCAGCAAAGCCTATACGCCTGAGTGGGCAGCGGCGATCGCGGATGTCCCGGCAACTAAAATTAAGCTTCTGGCTGAGAGTTACGCCAAAACCAAACCCGCCGCCATTTTTTGCAATGCTGGTATTTCTCACCAATTGGGAGCCTTCCACACCTACCGCACTTTGACATTCCTTGCTGCTATAACAGGTAACATTGGCATTAATGGTGGTGGTTGCAACTTCATGCACAACACCTGGCCCGGTGGTCTCAATCTGCCACCCATCAAAGGCAATCCACCGAAAAAAGATGTTGCCCTGCCTGTTGGCCCGGATTCTTTTGCTGAATCTATCCTCGAAGGCTTGCCTTACCAGCTAAAAGCCATTGTCACTCAGGGAAATCCTCTTATAGCCTCTTCGCACACAGCTAAAGTACAGTCGGCTTATAACAAGTTAGACTTTTACGTTTACACGGGATTGTTCATGGAGGAGTCTGCCTACTATGCCGACATTATCCTACCTGTCACCAGTGGCTTTGAAATGGAAACCGTCTATATGCGGCGAGATGACCGGGCAATCCGTTGGCAAAAGCAAGTGGTTCCCCCAGTGGGAGAGTCCAAACCAGACTGGCACATCTGGATTGACCTAGCACACGCCACAGCAAAGTTAGATAAACGCAATCCACCCGAATACTGGACAGAGAACTTTCCTCTCTTCTGGAAAGACTACCGCAATCTCTGGGCAACTTTCGTGGCAAACACGGACGGTATGGGTGGTATGACGACAGAACGCATGTCCAAGCGTTCGGAACCCTTGCGCTGGCCCTGCCCATCAGTAGATCATCCGGGTGTCAGTACTCTTTATTTGGATCATCCTTCTTGGTATAAGGCAGCACAGGCACTCGACCCGAAGAACAAAGGTAAGCGATTTCTCACCCCCAGCGGGAAGGTAGAGATTTATACACCCGATATGGAAAAGCAGCTAGCGATCGCCGGACACACCGCCCTACCCATCTTCTACACCCATCCGGAGGTCACCGGTCAACATCCCACCATCGAGTATACAAAGCAACTGGTGAAAAATCCGGTGAACCCGCAGGCATTTACTCAAAAGGTTAAATTAGGGAAAGTCTCCTCTGCGGAGGTTCATCGGCAGTATCCGCTAATGGGAACGACTGGCAGATCCAGTGTGGTTCATTTTCACTCGGTTACACACTGGACTTACACGGGCAAACTTTTGAACGGCGTTCGCCTAATTCAAATTCACCCCAAAGTAGCGCAAGCAGCGGGTATTGACAACGGCTCGGAGATAATCATCGAAAGCCCCAGAGGGTCTATTAGAGGTACAGCGTTAATTTGGGAAGGGATTCGAGAAGACACAATTTTTGTGCCTAATTGGTTTGGTCCGCACCAGGAAATGGCCCAAGAACTTCGTACCCCTTACTATGAAGCAGCTAACCAGTTGATAAACGACCAATACTACGACAATCTTTCAGGACAGCAAGCCTTTAAGTGCTTTGCCTGCCGAGTTCTGAAGGCATAGAAGGAACAACCAATTCACAGCATAAAGTTGGTATACGGGGAGAACCAATCTAAATATAGCAACCGCCAAGGCGGTTAAGACGCGGAACGCAAGGCATCCTCAATGGCA
>CAXTCQ010000124.1:0-23166 GCA_964242965.1 uncultured Calothrix sp.
GGGGAAAAGGGGAATGGGAAAAGGTTAAGGGGGGGAAAGGGGGGAAAGGTGGGAAGGGAAAAAAGTAAAATATTTCTTATTTATCAAACAAATAGGTAAAATCAGGATGCGAATAGGAGTTTTCAAAGCATGAAATTCATATCCGACTCACCCATCTCACTCAAAATTCAAAAGATGAAACAACGGGTGCGATGGCAGCATCCAAGTCTGACCCAACGCGGAATTGACCAAACCTCTATGGTCTTAGATGATGGCAAGGACAGTCCGGATTTTTCCTTTATGGTGATTGGTGATAGCGGTACAAAACCGCATTACGCACACCACCCACAGCGAAAAGTCGCCGAATTAATGCGAACCCACCAAGAGGAATGTAGTTTTGTCCTGCATACGGGTGATGTAATTTACGTCGTTGGTTCCCATGAATATTATCTGCAGAACTTCATCGAACCTTATCGAGAGTTTTTGGTAGGTGGAGAACAACAACGGATACAGCAACTAACATATGACCGCATGATTTTCAAAACTCCTATTTTACCTGTTTTGGGCAATCACGATTACTATGATGTACCGTTTTTATCGCGTTTAGTGGCTGGAAGTACTCAGTTGTTTCGGCGATTTTTTCGCTACAGAGATTTTGAAATCGGTTGGTACGGTTCGGAACAGGGAAATGCCTACGCTAGAGCATTTATCGATTGTTTGGATGCAATCAAATCCGAACCAATGCTAGTTGAACACCTCGATACTCACTATACGGCAAAAACCGATTCCGGCAGGTGTTTGCGTTACGAACCGGGTATTTTTACTCGCGTGCCCAATCGTTATTATACCTTTCGCTATGGTGGTATCGACTTTTTCGCTCTCGATTCAGACAACTTCAACATGCCATCACCGATACCTACCACCAAGGAAGGTGAAAACAACCGTAGAGAACTCGAAAAACGCCGTCACGATATCGAAGTTGAAGAAATTGAAATTTTAGAAGCTTGTGACAAACTCAATCCTGAAAATCCCCAAGATGTTGAGCAACTAGACGCTCTCAAAGCCAAGTTAAATCAAATTGACGAGATTAAAATTGATATTGAGAAGCAACTTGCACCAAATGAAAAACACATTATTGATTGGGAACAACTCAACTGGCTGAAAGAAAAACTTATAGAATCATGGCATAGCGACGAAGTACGCGGACGTATTCTGTATTTTCACCACCCACCTTATGTGACAGAAGCAACTAAATGGCAGCAAGCTCAGACTTTAGCAGTGCGCGATCGCTTGCGGGAAGTTTTTGATGCAGTTGCAAAAAGTATCGGTTCGCAGAATCCACAACGTCCGATTGTAGACTTAATTTTAAACGGTCACGCGCACTGTTTGGAACATCTGCAAACGACCGACACCGGACATGGAGACTCGCATATCAATTGTATAATTTCTGGTGGTAGCGGTCATCGTCCTCGCCGTCAGCGCAAAGAAGGAACCGAATTAATGGAGACTTTTACGGATGCTACGGGTCAGTATAACCGTAAAGTTGCGGATTCACTTTTATTTGTTGGTCGCAATGGCTATGGTATAAATAAACGACTTCCTTACTCGTTCATCCGCATCGATGTCAAAGCTGGCAATCCACCATTATTTACAGTACGTCCCTTTGTTGCCGAATGGTATCGTGGTGAGTGGTCTTCAAGCGCTTTGGAGCCGTTTGAATTTTAAAGTCGGGGCGATACCAGTATCTTATTACCCACATTCCGCACTTCAGGATGTAGCATAAAAAATTATATAATTCCGATTTGACATGATTAACTCCAAATTAGGAATGAGTATAACTGAGAACAATTTGGACAACTTCCTCGTCTACACTTTGAGTTTGAGCGGGGTTTCTCAAAAAGCAATCTCCAAAATAAACGCGATCGCGTAGCTTGCTCGAGAAACTTATGCTTTACTACACTAAGTTGCTAGCAATCGTTACGGGCAAAATTTTTTTGCGTAAGTATTGATTGGATAAAAGTGCATAATTTGATCGCACTGACACCCATACTCTTAATTGAGGCTTCCAAGCTAAATTTCCTTTTTTATTGGAGGAGGTGTCTATGCAATTTAGATGGTTACAAGAAATCGGATTTGCAATTTTAAGTGTAATATTTTTAACCAACAAAAGTACTTTTGCTCAAATTGTACCAGATGCTACATTGCCGACTCAATCGACTGTGCGATTGCAAGACAATACCCGATTTATTGAAGGTGGAACACGCGCTGGTAGCAATTTATTCCACAGCTTTTCCGAATTTTCTGTACCTAGCAACAGTACAGCTTTTTTTAATAATTCTCTAGATATTCAAAATATTTTAACAAGGGTCACGGGTGGTTCACGTTCTGATATCAATGGCTTAATCAAGGCAAACGATATTGCAAATCTGTTTTTAATTAATCCGAATGGAATTATATTTGGAGCAAATGGCAGCTTAGATATTCGCGGTTCCTTCGTTGCGACAACAGCCAATGCTCTACAATTTGGTAGTCTAGGCAACTTCAGCGCTACAAATCCACAAGCACCTTCACCGTTACTGACGATTAATCCTTCAGCTTTTTTGTACAACCAAATCACTACAGCAGCAATTCAAAATAACTCAGTTGCACCTGCTGGACTTCATTTAGCAAAATTTGAAACATATGGTTTGCGAGTACCTGATGGTAAAAGCTTACTGCTAATTGGTGGTAACGTGACGATGGATGGCGGACAATTAAATGCTTATGGTGGAAGAATTGAATTAGCAGGATTAGCTGCTCCAGGAAGTATAAATCTTACTATTGATGGCAACATTTTTAGTACTCAAGTACCTGAATTACCACGAAGTGATGTATTTTTGAATAATGGAGCAATTGCTAATGTCGCTTATGCGAGTGGTGGTAGTATTGCAGTCAACGCACGCAACATAGATTTATTAAAAGGAAGTTTACTCAATGCTGGTATCGAGCAAAAGTTGGGTTCAGCAACTGCAAAAGCAGGAAATATTACTCTTGATGCCACGGAAGCAATTAGGATAGAGCAAAGCCAAATTCAAAATCAGGTTCGACCCATTGCCATCGGAAATGCTGGTGATATTAATATTACCACTGGCTTATTGTCGGTTAAGGACGGAGCAAGGATTTATACTAGTTCCTCTGGTCAAGGTAATGCTGGTAATCTCAATATAAACGCTCGCGGACAAGTCTCGTTTCTGAACGGAAGTTTTGGCTGGACTACTTTAGAACCTACAGGTGCAGGAAAAGGTGGAGATTTACAGATTCAAGCTGATTCTGTTTTAATTGGTGACAACTCTCAATTAAAGGTTAGTACTTTAGGTAACGGAGATTCTGGAAATTTAACAATTGATGCTCGTAATACCGTTGATTTTTATAATAATTCCTTAGCCTTGAGCCAAGTTGAAAAAGGAGAAGGTAATGGCGGTATCATAAAAATCAACACGGGTTCACTCACGCTGACCAATAATTCATTTCTTAGTGCCAGTACTATTGCAAAAGGAGATGCGGGTAGTGTGAAAATACAAGCTAGCGATATTGTATCCTTTGCAAATAATAGTAAAGCGTTTACCACAGTTGAAGAAGGTGCTAAAGGAAATGGAAATGACCTTTCAATCCAGGCAAGGTCAGTTTCGATCGCTAATGAATCATTTTTAACAGCAGCTACTCTCGGTGAAGGCAACGCAGGTAATATAATAATTGATGCTATCGATTCTGTTCTATTTGATGGTAAAAGTTATGCTTTTAGCAGTATAGGTTTGGAAGGAAATGGCGTAGGATTAGGCAACGGAGGTATAGTAAAAATCTCTACAGGTTCGCTTCAGCTCACCAACCAAGCCAGATTAATAGCAAATAGCTACGGCAAAGAAGGAAATGCAGGTAATATTATCATCAATGCCCGCGACACCGTCTCTTTATCAGATGAAAGTTATATATTCAGCCAGTTAGGAGGGCAAATAAAGAGTAAAGCAGGTAATATCAGCATTACCACAGGTTCACTCTCAGTTGCCAGTCGTTCCGCGCTCAACGCTGATACTTTTGGACAGGGAGACGGCGGTAAGATTAATATTCAAGCACGAGATAATGTGTCTTTTCTAACTCCAGTCGCGGCTTAATCGAACTCCCAACCAATCTAGCTGATGCTTCTAACCAAATTGACAATGCCTGCACTCCCGGAAGTCGGCAATTTGAAAATACGTTTATGGCAACAGGACGCGGAGGATTACCTGCTAGTCCGACTGAACCATTACAAGAAAATAGTACTTCCAATGCCTGGGTGATATTAAAAGATAAACCTGAAACCAGAGTCAAAATAACAGAAATTGAACCGCAGCCAACAGCAATGTCAAATAGTCGCAAAGTTGCTGCAACTCCTATTGTAGAAGCTTCTAACTGGATAGTTAGTAGTAATGGAAACATAGAGCTAGTGGTATCTCCTAATCAAATCAACCCCCATAGTCGTTGGCAAACTCCTGCTTATTGTCAAAATTAGTGCATTGATTGATTAGTTTTTTCTTGTGCCTTAACAGCTAGAAGATGCCGGAGGCCTCCGGCATATCGCTGCGGACAAAATTTTTTTGCTCCTGTCCTGAGTGGGTGGAAGTGCATAAATAGATATCACTGCTACCTATACTCTTAATTAAGGATTCCTTCGCTAAATTTCCTTTTCTATAGGAGACTGCAATGTCAAATAGAGCTATGCGTTTAGGCTGGTTACAAGGTTTAGGAATTGCGATTGGAAGCATAATCGCTTTATATGCAAATATTTCAGTTGCCCAAATTACCCCAGATGGGACTCTGCCAAATAATTCCAGCGTCAGGTTAGATGCCACCACTAGAGTCATTGAAGGTGGAACCCAAGCGGGAAGCAATCTATTTCACAGTTTCAAAGATTTTTCTGTCCCTACTGGCTCGGAAGCTTTATTCAATAACGCATTTGATATCCAAAATATATTAACGCGAGTCACAGGTACGTCAATTTCTAATATTGATGGCTTAATTCGCAGCTTAGGCACAGCCAACTTATTCCTACTCAATCCCAATGGTATTATTTTTGGGTCAAATGCCCGATTAGATATTGGTGGCTCGTTTTCTGCAACCACGGCAAGCAGTTTCAAGTTCAGTAATGGCAGTGAGTTTAGTGCCACTATTCCCCAAGCACCGCCATTACTGATGGTAAATATTACACCAGGTTTACAGTATGGAGCGAGTCAGCCAGGGGCAAGCATTACCAATACCGGAAATTTAGTAACCGGGCAAGACTTGACATTAGTAGCTGACAAACTCGATTTGCAGGGACAGCTAAAAGCAGGAAGAGATTTAACACTGCAAGCTATTGATACTGTGAAGGTGCGAGATAGTGTAGCGACTCCTTTTTTAGCACAAGCTGGTGGAAGTCTGACGATTCAAGGTAATCAAGGTATCGACATTTTAGCAGTAAATCACCCAACGCAAACACCTTTTGTGACTGGGGGAAATTTGAGCTTAATTAGTGATGGGATAATATCTGGAGATGCTCGTTTTATTAGTGGTGGAGGTTTATCGTTACGGACTACATCATCGAGGTTAGCAAACTTTGTTAGCAAGTATGACCCAATTATCAGCGCTAATGGTGATGTTGATATAGCTGCTAATTATACAGGGGCATCGCTATTAGTTGAGAGCAAAGGAAATATTCGCTTTCAGGGTGATATTAATATTATTGAACCGGATACAAAAGGGTTGCCAGTTGGAGCGGATACTGAAACTTTAAGTAAGAGTACGGCGTTGATAGTGCGATCGCATGAGAATTCTTTAGTTTACGGTGGTGTTAATTCTGGTAATATACCTACTTTTGGTAGTGGAAATATGCCAGAGGGAATCACGATAGATGGAAATGTCACTTTACAGCCCTTTAATAGTGTTGGGGGGATAGTTAACTTAACCGCAGCATCGGGGAATGTGAGTACTCAAAGGATTCGTACCAGTGGGGGTGATATTAGCTTAAAAGCTACTAACGGCAACATTACTACTGGCAATTTAGACTCTTACTGGTTCTCTAGATCTGGCAGTACAGGTTCGGGGGGTGCGATTAGTCTTAAAGCCGCTAATGGCATTATCGCTGGCGATTTGGACTCTTCCTCAGACTCTCGGTTTGGCAATGCGGCAAATGGAGGTGTAATTAACCTTGAAGCCAACAATGGCAACATTAGCATTGGCAATTTGTTATCTTACTCGTACTCTACATCTGGCAGTACAGGTTCGGGGGGCGAGATTAGCCTAGAGGCCGCGAATGGCAGCATTACCACTGATGGTTTGTTCTCTTACTCGTACTCTAGATCTGGCAATGTGGCAAATGGAGGCATGATTAACCTAAAAGCCGCTAACGATATTACCACAGGCAGCTTGGACTCTTCCTCAGACTCTCGTTTTGGTAGTGCGGGAAATGGCGGTCAGATAACCCTAAAAGCTAATAACGGTAATATTACTACAAATGGTTTGTTATCTTATTCTGACTTTAAATCTGGTAGCGGTGGAAATGGAGGTGCGATCGCATTCACGGCTTTGGGCAATATTACTACAAGCGGCATGAACTCAGAAGCCGCAGGTGCTGGGAATGCTGGCAACATTACCCTCAACAGTAATGCAGGAAGCATTTACACGACTAAGGGAACTATCACATCCCAAATTCAAGATGGTTCGGGTGGAACTGGGCTTGCAGGAACTTTAGCCTTCACTGCCAAAGGTAATATTCTAACTGGTGTATTAAATGCTAGTGCAGAGAGGGGTAATGGTTCGCTGATCCAACTTACTAGCAGCGAAGGAACAATTGATACAAGTCAAGGAACTTTGTATACTAATTCTCGAAGTGGAAATGGGGGCGAGATTAACCTAAAAGCCGCTAACGACATTACCACAGGCGACTTGAACTCTTTTTCAAGCTCTATATCTGACAGTGTGGGAAATGGCGGTCAGATAACCTTAAAAGCTAATAACGGTAATATTACCACCCAGAGGTTGGACAGTTCTTCCGAGACTTTTTCTTCTAGTAGTGCGGGAAATGGGGGTGCTATTAACTTGAGCGCCAATGGCAGCATAAACACTGGCAGTTTGTTTTCTGCCTCATATTCTGAATCTGGCAATGCGGGAAATGGGGGTGCCATTAGCTTGCAAGCCTCCGATAGCATTAACATCACTGACACTTGGAACTCAGAATCTGGGGCTTTTGTCGGCGGTGCTTGGAACTCATCCTCATTCTCTCCTAATAATACTGGTCAAGGGAAAAAAGGGGGTGACGTTAACATTATCGCTACCAACAACATCAATATCACTGGTAATTCCTACTCTTACTCGCTTTCTTTTTACAGTACCGCAGGAGATGGTGGTGCAATCAGCCTTGAAGCTAAAAATGGTAGTATTCTCACTGGCGGTTTAGGTATTGACTCGCGTTCTGACTATAGCACGCCAGGAAATGGAGGTACAATTCGACTTAAAGCCTCCAATACCATTACCACAGGCGGTTTATCATCAAAATCGAACTCAAATAATGATGTTAGACGACAAATCGGAGGCGCGATTAGCTTAGAAGCCAATAATACAGTCAGGGTTGATGGTATCGACTCCACAGGGGCGCAGGGATCGGGAAATATCACTATCAATACTTTAGTGCCTTTCATTTTAGACAATGGCAGGATTTCTAGCAATACCTTTGGCGATGGCAAGGGAGGGAATATTTTAATTAACGCTCCTTCTATTGGACTGACCAATAATGCTCAATTAGTTACTTCCACGTCTGGTAGTGGTAGTGCCGGTGATATAACAGTCAATACAAATGTTTTAAAAGTAACAGATGGTGGTCAATTAGTTACTTCCACATCTAGTAATGGGACTGCGGGTGATATCATCGTCAATGCGAAGGAAGTCCAACTATCTGGTTCCAATAGCGGTTTATT
This sequence comes from uncultured Calothrix sp., assembly GCA_964242965.1. Classification (GTDB taxonomy): domain Bacteria; phylum Cyanobacteriota; class Cyanobacteriia; order Cyanobacteriales; family Nostocaceae; genus JANNFJ01. The sequence goes on from CAXTCQ010000124.1 coordinate 7,944, forward strand.
TGCCCAAACAAGCAGTACGGGTAATGCTGGTAAACTTATCTTGCAACCCCTCGGTAACGAACAAAATCTTCAGGTAAATTTCCAAAGTGGAGCGCAAATATCAGCATCTACCAGCAGTAGCGGTCAAGGTGGAACGCTAACAATAACTGCCCCTGAATCGATTACCATTACTGGTGATGGCTCGATAGTATCCGCTGAAACTACGGGTGCTGGCAATGGTGGAGACTTAACTTTAAGGACAGGAAAATTTATAGCACGGGATGGGGCACAAGTTACAGTCAGCAGCACAAATTCTGGGAAAGCTGGCAATTTAACTATAGATGCTAACTCGATTAACCTTAACAACCGCGCCAAAATTAACGCCGATACTCAAGGTGGTGGGGGAAATATATTTCTCAATTCACCCCTTATAGTATTACGTCGTGGCAGCAATATCACTACCAACGCCAGTGGAAACAATATCACTGGTGGTAATATCACTATTGATGCACAAAATGGTTTTATTGTTGCTGTACCCAAAGAAAACAGCGATATCAGGGCAGATTCAACAAGCTTTCGTGGTGGGAATGTCGCTATCAAAAATATTGCTGGTATATTTGGTACTCAAGCAAGGCTTGAGCCAAGAGAAGGTACAAGCGATATTACTGCCAAAGGAGCAACTCCTCAGTTAAGTGGTACAGTCAAAATTAGTAGACCTGAAGTAGACCCTAGTAACGGTTTAGTCGAACTTCCTGTTAATTTAGTTGACCCTTCAAACCAAATTTCTAATGCTTGCACTCCAGGAAGTGCCAAATTTGAGAGTACTTTTACCGCAACAGGACGCGGTGGTTTACCCAGCAGTCCCACTGAACCATTACAAGAAAATAGCACTTTATCAGCCTGGGTGAGATTAGAAGCAAAACCAGAAACAACAGCAAATACAATAATTGAGCCACAATCATCAGCAGTATCAAATAGTACTAAAGCAACTGCGACAACTCAAATTGTTGAAGCTTCGGGCTGGGTAAGCGATCGCAATGGAAACATAGAACTAGTGGCACAAGCTCCCAGCATTACCCCTCACAGCCCTTGGCATCCTGCTGCTTGTCAAAATTAGTGCATTGACTCATTTGAGAGGGCTTATTCTGGGTTTCTGATTTTCCCAAAGCCTACGTAGTATTGAGTTCAACTGGAAGTAAGTCTTGCCATTGTTTCATCCCTCTTAAACTTTGCGGAACGTACCAAGCAAGCTATTCCTGTAACAAGTAACCATATTTGAAAAGTGCTTACCGACACAGTGATAAATAGTCCCATATCAATACCAAATAACTCTAGTAACTGAGTTGACAAAAGCAGAGTAGGCATAAGTCCGAAAATACCAATCCAGGAGGGTAGATTTCGGGTTTTGAGAATTTCAATTGCCACGATAGCTAGCCACAGTGTAGTAAATAAGCTAACCCCCAATACCTCACCGATAGAGCCACCGTAGCTATTGAGAGCCTGAAAGACTATATTTATTGCGGCTCGACTTGTTGCTGATGTCTCAGGTTGAACGTAAATTTGTGCCAAAATCGGCATGGTAACTAGCCATCGGATAATACCTAAGCAACGGGTAATCATAGAGCCTTTTCGCCCTGTGGTCGATTACAAGTTTTTATAATGCCTACAAACTGCATAATTAGTTTGCTTTGCTCCCTATTAGTTTGGTAAAGCCAAAATCACACAAAGCGTAACTTTAATTAAGGAGGGGGAATATAATGTTGAGTTTACCCTATTTTGTAAATATTGACACTAAGTATCTTTGGTTGCTCTTAGAGACAGCCGAACAACAAAAAGCAATGAGAATCTACTTTTCCTTGAGAGAGCCTAACTTAGCGAGGCTGACTCTCACAGTTAACTATAGAAGCGTGCGTAAGTTCGGCTTTTGACTCCTGAAAACCCTTATTTCCGCTCCAACGGTATATAAGAAAGCCAAAAGTCTCAAAAAGCGTAATTATGCTTGCTCGCAAAGATAAAATAGGACTGCAACTTTATGATGAAGAAAATGACTCAAGATGCTACATCCGCATTAATTATTTTAATCGCAATTTGGGAAAACCTTTGAAATAGACTTGTAAGGGGTGTCCCTTGCTGCCTAAACTAACGAATTATTTCTGTCGCCCTGTACTAGTTTGTTACAAAGCCCCACTATACAATTCGAGGTACAAACAACCATTGAAGACAATCAAATATCCTATTTTATCGAAAAATTAGCTCTTGCAATTAGGTTTTAAAATTACTAAACTTATGCTTGAAGCTAATTTAAAAGCCAAGACCAAATTTTCAAAGAGAGCGGGTTAGTGTTAAAACAAAGTTTGCTTTTAACCTCTGCGATGAATTGTTAGATGACTATTAATTAAAAACCTATACCGATCGCATAGTTTTGCTAAAATCTAACCAGATGGTTGTTATTAAATCAGAATCATGAAGTAAAGTGGAGTTTATCAAAGTGGATCAAAATACTTCTCTAGGCAGAGAAACAACTGATATAGCTGCTCAAAGTCAAAAGCAATGGCATTCTCAACTGCAACGAGTTCCAATTGCAATCATCGGCATGGCTTCCTTATTTCCCAAAGCTAAAAATTTGCAGGAATATTGGCACAATATTGTTGGCAAAGTCGATTGCATAACTGATGTTCCTTCTTCCCGTTGGAATATAGAGGACTATTACGACCCAGACCCCACTGTCCCTGACAAGACTTACTGCAAAAGGGGCGGATTCATCCCAGACATCGATTTTAATCCGATGGAGTTTGGGTTGCCCCCCAATATTATGGAAGTGACCGATGTCGCCCAGTTGCTCTCGCTGGTTGTTGCGAAAGCCGCTATGGAGGATGCGGGTTACGGTGAATCTAGAAACTTTAGTCGGGAACGCACTGGAGTCGTCCTGGGCGTGGTAGGGGGATGTATACAACTGATTGTCCCTCTGACCACCCGATTGCAATATCCTGTTTGGGAAAAGGTTCTCAAAAGCAGTGGTCTATCAGATCGAGATACGCAGAAAATTATCGAGAAAATGAAGCTGGCGTATGTGGGCTGGGAAGAGAATGCTTTCCCAGGCTGGCTAGCGAATGTGGTCGCAGGACGGATTGCTAACCGCCTGAACCTGGGAGGAATGAACTGCGTAGTGGATGCAGCCTGTGCCAGTTCTCTGAGCGCTATCAAGATGGCTATGAGCGAGTTGATTGAGGGTCGGTCTAACCTGATGATCGCTGGCGGGGTTGAAACTGATAATTCTATTTTCAACTATATGTCTTTCAGCAAAACGCCTGCCTCATCTAAAAAGGACTTTCTTAATCCTTTCGATCAAGATTCCGATGGAATGATGGTAGGTGAAGGTATCGGTATGTTGGTGCTGAAACGTCTTGATGATGCAGAGCGTGATGGCGATCGCATTTATGCACTGATCAAAGGAATAGGTACTGGCAGTGACGGTCGATACAAGAGTATCTATGCTCCTCGTCCGGAAGGGCAAGCGCGGACATTGCGTCGGGCATATGAAGATGCGGGCATATCACCTACGAGTGTTGGTCTGATCGAAGCTCATGGTACGGGAACCCCAGCTGGTGACTTATGTGAGTTTACTGCCTTAAATGAGGTTTTCAGCGAGAACAATCTTAGCAAACAGCATATTGCGCTTGGGAGCGTCAAATCGCAGATAGGACATACCAAGGCAGCAGCGGGAGCCGCAAGTCTAATCAAAACAGCTCTGGCTCTACATTATAAGATTTTACCACCTACTATTAATGTCACCCAACCAAATCCCAAGTTTAAGATTGAGGAATCTCCGTTTTACCTGAATACAGAGACTAGACCTTGGTTCCAAACCCAAGCAAACACACCGAGACGAGCTGGGGTGAGTTCATTTGGCTTTGGTGGAACAAATTATCATTTGGTTTTGGAAGAGTATACTGGCAAACAAAACGGTGCAGATAGTTTACATACTGTTCCTCAGTCAATCTTACTTTGGGCTGAAACTCCAGAGGAGCTATTGGCTAAGTGTGAAGCTGTACAGTCCCAGTTAAATGAAACTGGCAATCAGTATTACAATAAACTGATTAACTCGTGTAAATCTTTAGTCGTTCCTGAGACTGCTGTCAGAGTCGGGTTTGTTGCTATTTCCCAAGTTGAGGTAGGTGAATTGCTAAAGATAGCAATTAATCAACTGAAAAACCAACTACAAGCAGCATCTTGGGAACACCCCCGTGGCGTCTACTACCGCAAGACAGGTATTTCTCTTCAAGGCAAAGTAGTAGCTCTGTTTCCAGGTCAAGGCTCCCAATATTTAAATATGGGGATGAAACTAGCTGTCAACTTTCCGATTCTACGCCAAGCCTACAATTCTCTGGACGACCTCTTCTTCAAAGATGGTTCACAACCACTGTCTCAAGTGGTTTTTCCTAACCCCACGTTTGACAGCAATCAAACAACCGCTCAATCTCAAGCGTTGCAGCAAACTGAAAATGCTCAACCAGCCATTGGCGCTTTTAGCGTAGGTCTGTACAGAATCCTGGAACAGGCAGGCTTAAAGCCAGATTTTGTTGCGGGGCATAGCTTTGGGGAACTGACGGCTCTTTGGGCTGCTGAGGCTTTGAGTGACGCAGATTACTTTTACCTAGTTAAAGCCAGGGGTCAGGCAATGAGCACCTCAAAGAATGAACCTGATTGTGATACCGGAACGATGCTGGCTGTGAATGGGGATATCAATAATATCCAGGAAATAATGCAGCATTTGTCTTATGTCAGTATTGCCAACTTTAATTCCCCAAATCAGGTCGTGCTATCGGGAGCCAAGCCAGAAATCGCCACCGTACAACAAATTCTTAGCAAACGCGGCTATTCTGTCACCCCGCTACCCGTATCAGCGGCATTCCACACCCGTTTTGTCAGTCATGCAAGCCAACCCTTTGCCGATGCTATTCGGTCTATCACCTTTAACAGTCCGAAAATCCCGGTCTATTCCAATACAACGGGGGAAGCTTACTCCACCGAGCCTGAAACAATTCAACAAACCCTAGAAGAGCATCTTCTCAAGTCGGTTCAGTTTAAGCAACAAATAGAGAATCTCTACAAGGCAGGTGGTTATTGCTTCATCGAAATTGGTCCCAGGCAAATCCTCACCAATTTTGTCAAGAGTACCCTTGGCGATCGCCCTCATATAGCTATAGCCCTGAATCCCAGCCGGGAAAAAGATAGTGACCTTCAGTTGCGGCTTGCAGTTATGCAGTTGCGTGTAGCTGGTTTGCCTTTACAAGACCTGAACCCCGATCAGCTTCTTTTGCCTGCTGAAACAAAAGAAAATCGGTTGAGCGTAATCCTTAATGGCAGTAACTATGTCAGTGAGAAAACCAAAGCAGGGTTTGAGAAAGCAATGATGGATGATTACCAGATAGAGCCACTTGTTGCAAAATCCATTTCCCCCGAAGCTACAAATATCAACAAAGATGCAGATGCATCCGAAATGTCCGAAGCTACTCATGTAGTTACAAATATCAACACCGATGTGATTTCGTGGGAGCCCGAAGCTACAATCCAAACAAACGTGATTCCGACCCAAGTTGTAGCTATGACATTGCAGTCCAATTTCAGAGATACTGCCACTAGAACAGATTTTGACTCCATTATTCCTAAAATCGAGACACAAGAGATGCTGCAACCTACTATTACCCAATCCTCTTCTAATGCTCTGCTCAGTGTAAGCACCAATCAAGAGAAGCTCCTGATGCAGTTTTGTAACCATCAATCGGAAATTCTCCGGGTGCATGAGCAATATCTCAAGAGTCAAGCAGAATCTTCTCAAGCATTTTTCCAGTTGATGCAACAACAATACAGTCTACTGTTAACAGGTAATAATACCAACCCGACTTGGATGGAAATTGCACCAGAGGTTATACCAAGTAACGATAAGCCTAGCCCACCTGCAAAGGTAGCCTCCACAACAGTTGCCCAACCAGAAGATAACTTGATTTCCTCAGAAACTGCACTCTCACAGCATAAACCGACTCCCCGCAATACCCCGTCAACCACACCAAGGGAGCAACCGCAGACTAACTCAGTCGATCATCTCGACCACACCTTAACTACTGTACTAGATGCTACACGCGAACGCTCAACCGTAGAAGCATTTCATTCCAGCCCATCTCCTCAAGTACCTACGTCTGGTAGCTCTAGTGTCACCTTTGCCCCACCATTAGCAAAGTCTATCGACGACCCTGCCATAACCGAGTCTTTACTGAATGTTATCAGTGACAAGACAGGCTATCCCGTAGAAATGTTGGAGATAGAAATGGATGTAGAGGCAGATTTGGGGATCGACTCAATCAAACGAGTGGAAATCATGGGTACAATGCTGGAACTATTCCCTAACTTACCCAAGTTGAGTCCAGAGGAACTAGGAGAACAACGGACAATTGGCTTGATTGCTGAGTACTTGGGGACAAAGATAGCAGAGGCTAAAAAAAAATGCCTCAGCCAACGGTGATAATTGGCAACCACTTCTAAATCACCAAATTCGTCGCTGCTCGGTCAAACTTATGCCTCTACCCGTACCTGACTTCTGGGAATTTACCCTACCTAACTCCCATACTTGCCTGCTCACCGATGACGGTTCCCCCACTACCAATAGATTAGCCCAGCTTTTAACCGAGCGCGGTTGGCGAGTCGTTGTCCTAAGCTTTCCTCAGTCTATAGTGATGGAGCGTCCAGTTCTACCCCAAGGAGTTAATCGCGTCTCGCTTACAGATTTAACTGAGGAGCAGCTACAACAGCAACTTACAGTCATCTCAGATACTTACGGTTCGATTGGTGCTTTTATCCATCTACACCCTGTAAGCGAATTGCCCAAAGATACAGTTTCTTATCCCAAATCAGAAAAGTCCATCCTCAAGTATGTGTTTCTTTTAGCCAAGCACCTAAAGCGATCGCTCAACGCAGCACATACAGGACGCAGTTTTTTCCTCACTGTTGCCCGTCTTGATGGCGAGTTTGGACTAGGAGCAAAAATTGACTTTAGTGTTATTTCTGGTGGTTTATTCGGTCTGACAAAAACTCTCAATCTTGAGTGGGAAGGGGTGTTTTGCCGAGCAGTTGACCTAAGTCCCGAATTAAATGCAGAAACTACGGTACAGTGCATCATGAGTGAACTGCACGATCCAAATTCCCTTATTCAGGAAGTTGGATACAACTTACTCGGTAGAGTGACTCTAGCGTGCGAAACCGGGCATCTAAATCCCTGTGTTATAACATGAACAAAAACACAAAGATTAATTCATCATCCGTTGTTCTGATCAGCGGCGGCGGAAGAGGTATTACGGCGCAATGTGCAATCAAACTAGCAGAGCAACATCATTGTACTCTTGTTCTTCTCGGCCGCTCTCAACTTGCTGAAACTGAACCGGAATGGGCGAGCGCCTGCTTTGATGAAGCTGAATTAAAAAAGCGGATTGTGCAGGATTTAATTGCCCAAGGAGAAAAGCCTACTCCTGCAAAAGTACAAAGAGCATTTACTTGTTTATCACAAGCGCGAGAAATTACTACAACAATCTCTGCCATTCAGCAAGCTGGTGGGCTAGTAGAATATCTGAGTGTAGACATTACTAACTGTTCTGACTTACAGGCTAAACTAGAACCAGTTGTTCAGCGCACTGGACCGATTACAGGAATTATTCATGGGGCTGGCAACTTAGCTGATAAGTTGATTGAAAACAAAACAGAGCAGGATTTTGAAACTGTTTACGCTGCCAAGATTGAAGGTTTAGAAAACTTACTCAGCTGTGTAAAACCCAGTCAATTAGATTTCATTATTTTGTTTTCCTCTTTTGTGGCTTTTTATGGCAATGCAGGTCAATCAGATTACGCACTAGCCAACGAAATACTCAATAAGACCGCCCATCTACTCCAACGTAAATATCCTTCTTGTCATGTAGCCTCCATTGGTTGGGGACCTTGGGATGGTGGTATGGTGACACCGCAATTAAAAAAGGTATTCGCTCAACTCAACATGGAACTTATTCCTGTAGAAGTTGGTGTCCAAATGTTAGTTGACGAATTGAAGCCTTATAATGATGGGACAGCACAAATTCTGGTTATGAGCAGTCCAATTACAGCCTTACCGAAGCAGCTAGATCCAGAATTACAGACATTTCGCATTCGCCGTACATTAACATTAGCAGCCAATCCCTTTGTGTACGACCACGTAATTGGCGGTAATGCGGTTTTGCCAGCAATGTGTACCATAGCATGGATTGCCAATACTTGCGAGCAACTCTATCCCGGTTACAAATTTTTCAGTTGTAGCAACTACAAAGTTCTCAAAGGGATTGTTTTCGACGAAAGTTTGGTAAAAGAATACATTTTGGATTTAAAGGAAATTCATAAATCCGCTGAGGGGGAAATCCATTTTGAAGCACTGCTATGGAGCGACGCAAAAGAAATACCTCATTATCATTACAGCGCTCAAATCAAAATTGTCCGAGAAATTCCCCCAGCAGATACTTATGAATCCTCTAGTATTAGCCAAGAGCCAACAATTCTCAGCTTCTCACCATATCAAAATGGAACCTTATTTCATGGAGGTAGTTTTCAGGGATTAAAGCGTATTTTGAATATTAGTGCTGACAAACTGACTGCTGAATGTAGATTGGACAACATTGAACAGAGAAAACAAGGTCAATTTCCAGTACAAACATTCAATCCATACACGGGTGATATTTTATTTCAATGCCTGTTAGTTTGGGTTAGACACTTTTATGATTTATCCAGCTTGCCTTTGCAAGTTCAAAAGCTTGAACAGTTCAGACCGCTTTCCTTCGACCAAGAATTTTATGTTTCTTTAGAAATTCACTCAAAAAGTGATACCAATGTATTTGCTAGCGCTACCGCTTCTGATTCTCAAGGGCAAATATACATCCGTATCTCATCAATGCAAGTTACTGCAAGCGCTCGTCTCAACCTTCTGTTTTTAAAGAATGATTGTTCACAAAGAGAGAGTGCAGTGCTTGCTAATTAATTCTCATTTTTTTGATTGTATAAGGAGATACAAATGAGCGAAAAACTTGCAATTGTAGGCATGGATGCTTTTTTTGGGACATGTCATGGATTGGATAACTTTCAGCGTAGTATTTACGAAGCAACTCAACATTTTATTCCTGTTCCTCCTACACGATATCAAGACATACAGCTTCTTCAAAATCGTGAATCCTCATTGGGAAGTTATATTCAGGATTTTGAAATTGATACGTTTCATTTGAAAATTCCTCCTCATGACTTAGATAAATACGACCCCAGACAGTTGTTGATGCTTAAGGTTATTGATAATGCTTTAAGGGATGCAAGTTTAGACCAAAAGCCAAAAACACTGGAAAAAGTGGCTGTTATCACTGTGATAAAAGACAACCCAGTTCAGGCAGATAATAGCGAGTTGGATGCAAGCGGTAAAAACTCTTCAACTGAGCAAAAAAATATTATTTTCAGTAAAATTTCTGCTTTATGGAATATTTCAGGTCCTAACCTCACTGTATGTGTTGAAGAAAATTCCGTCTTTGAAGCGCTAGAAATAGCAAAAATGCTTCTTGTGGTTGGGTCGGCAGACACTGTTGTTGTGGGGGCTGTAAATTTTACCAGCGATTCTGCGTGGCTCCATGCTTTGGCAAACATTAATACTGGCAAACCAACTTTAAGTTACGATTGTAATGCTAGTGGTACAATGGTCGGCGAAGGGGCAGGAGCTGTAGTTTTAAAGCGCTACGAAAGGGCTAAACAGGATAGCGATCGCATTTATGCAGTGATTGACGCTGTTGCTTTGACGCACCTTGATTCAGCTACAAGGAGTGAACCCGCAATCCAATCCTGCCACAAGGCTTTTGAGCAAGCAAAAGTCAAAGTAACGGACATTGGCTACCTGGAAGTGTTTGCCAGTGGGGATGAACAGCAAGATAATGCCGAAATTGAAAGTTTAATCCAAGCTTATCAAATGGACGACCCCGATTTAAACTGTGCGATTGGCAGTGTCAAGACTAATATAGGGCATACCTATCTTGCATCCGGAATTGCCAGCTTAATTAAAACTGCTCTTTGCCTTTACAACCGCTATATTCCAGCAACACCACAATGGTCGGGTCCGAAAAGACCAGAATGGCACAACAGTCCTTTCTATGTTGCCACTGAATCTATACCGTGGTTTTTGACAAAAGGACAAACCAAAAGAACAGCTGCCATTAACAGCATAGCCTTCAATGGGACTTATGCTCATCTAGTATTATCAGAAGATTTAAGTCAACAAGAGCGCAGCAATAAGTCAAAAGAACAAACTCTCTTTTATCTTTTCCCCATTGCAGCTAACGACCAATCGGCTTTACTCGAGCAACTTGACGCTCTAGAGCAGACGATTGAAAATAGTTCCTCTTTGTCTACAGCAGCCAGTCAGACCTTTGCCGCTTTTCAAAGAAATTCCCAACTAACCTATGCTTTGGCAATTGTCGGACATAACAAAGATGAATTGCTTCGGGAAATTCAGCGCGGACGCAAGGGCATCCCCAATGCTTTTGCTCAAGGTAAAGAGTGGAAAAGCCCTAAAGGAAGCTATTTCACCCCCAAGCCTTTAGGCAAACACGGGATCGCCTTTGTTTACCCAGGTGCCTTTAATTCTTATCTTGGCATGGGTCGGAAACTTTTCCACTTGTTTCCCAAAATTTACGATTGTGCTGCTAGTTTTGTCTCAGATCCAAGTCAATTTTTTCGAGATAAACAGCTCTATCCTAGAAGTCTAAATCAATTATCAAAAAGGCAACTGGAAGAACTCGAAGCAAAATTCCTCAACGACTCCTTAGGAGTGGAGGTATCGGGAATGGGTTTTGCTGTGCTGTTGACGCTGATTTTAAGAGATTACTTTCGCGTGCAGCCTCAAGCTGCATTTGGATACAGTATGGGCGAAAGTACTATGCTGTATGCCTTAAATGTTTGGACTAGTGGTGAAGATTTGAGCAACTTTGTGCATTCATCTGGGATGTTTCAAACACGGCTAGTGGGTGCTAAAAACGTACTTTGCGATTATTGGGGCTTGGGACATCACGAAGGCGAAAGTTTGTGGCATAACTATGTTTTGATGGCTGCGCCATCTGCGGTGATGTCCTGCTTGGAAAAGGAAAGCCAGGTCTACTTAACTAACATCAACACGCCAGCAGAAGTTGTCATCGGTGGAGAACCCCAAGCCTGTCTCAGGGTGATTAAAGCTTTGAATTGCGAAGCCTTCCGTGCGCCTGCTGACTTAGTACTCCATTGCGAGCCTATGGCTTCTGAATACGATCAGCTTTGCAAGCTAAACACCTCACCCTTTCAAAATGTACCCCAGATAAATTTCTATTCTTCAGCTAATTACGATTTAATCACCCTTGACAAAGAGAAAGTTGCTCATACCGTTAGCCAAGGATTTTTAGGGCGTGTTGATTTTCCCCGACTGGTTAACCGGGTTTATGAAGATGGAGCTAGGATATTTATTGAGTTAGGCCCTGGTAGCACCTGTTCTCGATGGATTGCTGAGAACCTCGGTTCCCAAGAACACGTCTCCATTTCTCTCAATCGCAGAGGGGTTGATGATTACATTGCGATTGTCAGAGCCTTGGGACAACTCCTCAGTCATCGGGTCAATATGGATTTGTCACCTCTGTACTCTTCAATTGCGGAAAGTACCAATACAAAGAAAACTCTTGTTAAAACTGTAACCCTGGATCAATTCCCGCTCCCCACTACAGACAAAAAGCCTTTGAATATTGTTTTAGATAAAGCTGATGTATTGGAGTTTGCTGACGGAAAGGTTTCACAGGTTTTTGGGAAAGAGTTTGAAAGTATCGATTCTTATGCTAGAAGAGTGCGCCTTCCAAGTCTTCCTTATTTGTTTGTCAGCAGGGTTAACAAGCTTGAAGGTGAGCGAAATAAATATGATTCAGGTTTCATACAACCAGATTAAAAAATGCGTCCACAACTTTACTAGTTGACAGCTTGGATTTTACAAGTATTACGCACAAAACGAGTAAGGGAAGTTTAGACTCAATTGCTTTTGACGAAATGGGAATAAAGGCGCGGCTGCTTAATTTGCACCAACCTTGTTATGTTCTCAGACACCAAGGAAAAATTGGTATCGCCAACCAAGGTTATGTTTTTAACGCTGATAACAGTCAAACTGAGTTGATAGAAACTTTGATGGTTGCTCCATCACTGCTACCTCAACAGTTGGGCGATCGCAACTTTCTCAATTTTCATGGGGTAAAATATGCCTATGCTGCTGGTGCTATGGCTGGTGGCATTGCGTCGGCTGAGTTAGTCATTGCTCTGGGAAAAGCAGGTATTTTGAGTAGCTTCGGCGCTGCGGGCTTAGTTCCTTCGCGGGTTGAAGCAGCCATTAACCAAATTCAGCAAGCCCTTCCCTCTGGACCCTACGCATTCAACTTGATTCACAGTCCTAGCGAAGAAGCCTTGGAACGAGGGGCTGTTGATTTGTATCTCAAATATAATGTTACAACTGTAGAGGCTTCTGCATTTTTGGATTTAACGCCCCATATCGTTTATTACCGGGCTGCGGGTCTGAGCCTCAATGCACTTGGTCAAATCGAGGTTAAAAACAAAATTATTGCCAAAATTTCGCGCCAAGAAGTTGCGACGAAATTTTTACAGCCAGCCCCTGTAACAATTCTCAAGCAGTTGGTTGAACAACAACTGATTACAGAGTTACAAGCTACCTTGGCAGAAAAAGTTCCGATGGCTGATGACATCACTGTGGAAGCAGATTCCGGTGGTCATACAGATAATCGTCCGCTGGTGTGTCTTCTGCCCTCCATCCTCTTTCTTCGGGATGAGATGCAGCAGAAGTACCGTTATGAAAGACAGGTTCGGGTTGGCGCTGCGGGAGGTATTGGAACACCTGAGTCAGCATTAGCTGCTTTTATGATGGGGGCTAGTTATGTGGTAACCGGGTCGATCAATCAATGCTGCGTTGAAGCTGGTACTAGTACCCATACAAAACGTTTGCTAACCCAAGCTAGTATGGCAGATGTGATTATGGCTCCTTGTGCGGATATGTTTGAAATGGGAGTTAAGGTACAGCTACTCAAACGCGGGACTCTCTTCCCAATGCGGGCACAAAAATTGTACGATCTTTACAGAAGCTACAATTCAATTGACGAAATTCCAATTGAGGAAAGAAAAAAATTAGAAGAGCAAGTCTTTGGAAGAAGCTTGGAAGCAGTTTGGAAGGATACAGTTGCGTTTTTTACTGAACGAGATCCACAAGCTATCTCTAGGGCAAACAACAATCCTAAGCGGAAGATGGCTCTTATTTTCCGGTGGTATCTAGGGTTGTCTTCTCGCTGGGCTAGCTCTGGGGAAAAAAGCCGGGAGATGGATTACCAAATTTGGTGTGGACCAGCGATGGGTGCTTTTAATAACTGGGTAAAGGGGACTTACTTAGCCGACCCAGATACACGCCACGTAGCAGACGTTGCCGAGCATATAATGGCTGGAGCCGCCTACTTATACCGATTGCAAAGCTTAAAACTTCAAGGCTTGCAGCTACCAGCCCACTTCAACTACTACCGCCCAATCCCTTAATCATATGCAAATTAACCAGCCCATTACTATTTCAAATAATCAGTCTCGAAGTGCGGAAACAATTCAAGCTTGGTTGCTTGTTGAGTTTGCCGAGCGACTTGAAATTGAACTCATGGAAATAGATGTTCATGAGCCATTTGATAGTTACGACCTCAATTCCGCCCAGACAATGATTCTGCTTGGAAAACTGGAAAAGTGGCTTGGATGCAAACTGAATCCTGTCTTGATTTTTAACTACCCAAATATTGCAGAACTTGCCCAGCGTTTAGCTGAAGAAACTAGTACTTCAAAATAAAAAGATAAAAATGGAACCGATTGCAATTATTGGTATTGGCTGCCGATTTCCTGGTGCAAATAGTCCAGAAGCTTTTTGGCAACTCTTGCGTAATGGAGTAGATGCGATTACAGAAATCCCCTCAAATCGGTGGGATCTGCGCGAACTCTACGATCCAAATCTGGACATTCCCGGCAAAATGAATTCGCGCTGTGGTGGCTTTTTGCCGCAGGTAGACCAGTTTGACCCGCAATTCTTTGGAATTTCACCGCGAGAAGCGGTTTCTATGGACCCCCAGCAACGACTTTTGCTCTTAGTGGCTTGGGAAGCGTTGGAAGATGCTGGGCTAATACAAGAACACTTGTCCGGCTCGCAAAGCGCTGTGTTTGTGGGAATTTCGACCAACGATTACACCCAGATTCAGGGCGAGGAATATACCAGCCGACCTCAAGGCTACGATTTGACTGGTAACGTATTGAGCATTGCTGCTGGTCGCATTTCCTATTTATTTAACTTTCATGGACCAAGCATGGCAATTGACACTGCCTGCTCCTCCTCACTTGTTGCTGTTCACCTCGCCTGTCAAAGTCTATGGAACGGAGACTCTACCCTAGCCTTGGCTGGGGGTGCGAACATCATCCTTTCACCCACTGGCAACATTGGTCTAACCAAGCTGAAAGCTCTGTCTCCCGATGGGCGCTGCAAAACCTTTGATGCGAGCGCCAACGGCTATGTTCGCAGTGAGGGAGTTGGAGTAATTGTTCTCAAACCCTTATCAAAAGCTTTAGCAGACAAAGACCCGATTTACGCACTTATCCGAGGCAGTGCAATCAATCACGATGGTCGCAGCAAAGGATTGACTGTGCCTTATGGTCCTGCTCAGGAGGCTCTCGTCCGTCAGGCATTGGAGAAAGCTGACGTAGCACCAGCCCAAATTAGCTACATCGAGATGCATGGTACAGGCACTCCTCTGGGTGACCCAATCGAGGCTATGGCTCTAGGAAATATACTTGCTGCTGACCGTTCTCCTGAAAACTACTGTACTGTAGGTTCGGTCAAAACCAACATTGGACATTTGGAAGCAGCTTCTGGTATCGCTGGTTTAATCAAAGTTGCGTTATCGCTTAAGCATAAACAAATACCGCCCAACCTGCATTTTCAAGAGCCTAACCCGTACATTCCTTTTGAAACTTTGCCAATCCGGGTGTCGCAGTCTCTAATGCCTTGGTCTACTGAATCTAGCCCAGCCTTTGCTGGCGTTAGCTCTTTTGGTTTTGCTGGAACCAATGCTCATGTCGTTCTTGAGGAAGCTCCCCCCCACTCCCCCTCTCC
>CAXTCQ010000125.1:0-20360 GCA_964242965.1 uncultured Calothrix sp.
ACTCCCTACTCCCCTTCTTCCCCCACTCCCTACTCCCTACTCCCTACTCCCCTTGTTCCTTCTAATCATCAGCATCCGCAGAAGAATTCATCGCCGCAAAAATCGCAGAGTAATCAGCCTGCGCTAAAGACATTCGCATTGCCGTATCCAAAATATCCCGCACACCTTGAATGCTGCTAACATTCAACCCAGCATCTTTGGCTTCATCAATAAATAAATCTGTGTCTTTGAGTAGATGCTTTGTTGGAAAATTAGGATTTTCATAATTACCATCGAGCATACGTTGTAACTTTTTATCAAACGTAGGTGCGTAAAGGGCACTTTCACGGAGGATTTGCATAAACACATCCACATCAACACCTTGACGCTGTATGAACTTCAAACTCAAAGCAAACGAGGCAGTAAGCGAAGCAATCAACTGATTAAGTGCCAATTTTAACGCTGCCGCAGTTCCTACTTCCCCAACATATACAGGTTCCGAACCAAACACCTTGAGTAACTCTAAATGGCGCTGATATTGTTCGCGGTGTGCGCCAACCATTACCGTTAATTTCCCCTCGGAAGCTTCGGGAATGCTGCCCAAAACCGGCGCTTCGATATATTCCCCACCCGCAGCAACTACCGCATCCCGAATTTCTTTAGTTTCAGTTGGCGTAATTGTTCCCATCTGGATAACAGTACGTCCTGCTAACATTCGCCAAGAAGTATCCGATAGCAACACTCCATAAATCGCAGGTGCATTCGTCAGCATCAAAATTACATATTCTGCGGCGCGAATCGCGTGACGTGGATGGTCTGCAATTTCTGCACCTGCGGCTTGCAGTGGCGCTAACTTGGATGGGGTGCGGTTGTAAGCAATTAGCCCAATATTTGCCTCCAACAACCGCTGCGCCATCGGCAACCCCATTAATCCAGTTCCCAGAAATGCCACTTTCATGCTAATTGCGTCCCATGTTCGTGCTATTTCTTCTATCGTAGTTGCTAATTACTAATAACTAAACACAAAAATTATTTGAGTCTTTACTAATTAACAAATTGAGTCTAACAATTTGAAAAAAATACTACATTTAGCTCTAACTGTCCGCAGCAAACAGTTAATTGTCGTAGGGGTACGGCAATGCCGTGCCCCTACGGGGTAATCTATTTACAAAGGAAACTCGTGTCAAATAATACAAATAGTAAGGATCAGATTCCAGGTTTTGTAAAAGTTACCCGGAATCTTGTAACCCTTTAGAAAAAATTAACCACCGGCTGCAAATGTTGCCAAAATCAATACTGAAAGCAAAATACCGGGTGTTAGTAATCCAACTAACATTAGTAGGTCGTGAGTACTCATTATTTTTACCTGCTGATGGTGTCTGTTTCGACTTTAATCGTTAGTATGCTAGATTGACTAATTTTGGTGGAAGATTAATGATTTTTTAATTTTCTGTTTGCGGGTAAAGACGCAATTTTATTTCAACAACCCGAATTTAACTGCCAGATACTCGTTATAGCGTCTCATAGCTTCCATACGAATAGCTACCTTCGACTGCTAAATCTATTCCAGTTTCTGGTTGTACTTCAACAATAGGAATCTGAAGTTTTTTCTGCTGACTGCGATCGCGCTCCCTATGTAGAAATAACGGTTGAAATTAATCCCGATTTATCAAAATCTCGCTTTGATTTCCGACAAGATGTAGTGGAAAAATTAATTGCCTCGAATTCTAAAGGAGGAAACAAGTGATTAAATAAACCCATAATCGTGTGAGAGTGGCAATCTGTGCCACTCTCGCAAACACAACTTTTTATTCTGGTTGTGCAAGTCCTTTCAAAGGTTGTGCTGCTTCCTCAGCATTCAATCCCTTACTTTGAATCAAAACACCAAAATTGCCCAGTCCCAACGGGTCTAAAAGTTGCTGCAACGAGTCCCGACGGCGCAGCATATCTGGAACAGGTATCTTGGAATATGATAAAGATGCTATGCGCGAGCCTATTCCCAATGCCATCAAAAATAACCCCTGCTGCGTAAAGCCGACCTTTACCAAACCGATACTCGCGCCCCATCGCTCCAAAGCAGTAAAATCAACATGGGTTGTTATATCCTGATATCCAACCAAAATATAAGGATTGTCATGACGCTTATGCTGGTAATAACATTGCAGCGTCCCCTGATGACGACGCGGGTTATAATAGCGACTCTCCGCATAGCCGTAATCAATCGTCAGCACATACCCCCGTTGCAAGCAGTTTTCAACTTGACTTAACCACCCCAACGCGGCTAAATTGACCTCGCTACGATATTCATCGGGGTATTTATTTATATCGAGTTCAACTAGTTGAAAATACTCCTCAAGCTGCGGTGTCGATAATTCTCCCAATATTTCCAAAAATTGAATTAACTCCTCCTGAGTCGTTGGGGTAGGGTCAAGTGTTACGTAAATCTCGCGTAACTTCCCATCTTTCACCATAAACTGATGCACTGGGAAAGCGTCCACCAACTCGTTTGAAAAAATACACCCAACTACCGAATTACCCGGAATCTCTTCTAAATTACACCAACGCACAACAGCAAAACCCAATAACCGTCGCTGCTGTTGTTCTCTCAAAGCTTTTGATTTCTCAACAATAATATATTCGAGTTTTGAATATAAATCCTCGTGATTTTGTCGGAGATAATTTAAAATATCTGCCGCTAAAAATCCTTGTCCAGCACCCATCTCCACCAATAAAAACCGTCCAGGTTTCCCTAAAATCTCCCACATCTGGACAAATTGCACTGCCAACATTTCGCCAAAATCTGCACCCAAGTGAACCGAAGTAAAAAAATCTCCTTCCTTGCCGATATTAATTGCTTGATTGGAATAGTAGCCATCGGGATGGTACAAAACCATGTCCATATACTGAGAAAAAGTAATCCGCTGTTGGGGATTAGTTCTGATGCAGCGTGCGATCGCATTACATAAATCTTGGTTAGAATCCATAAAAAAATCTTGCTATCAGCAGTTATAGGCAGTTGTATTATTATTCACTAATAACTTTCGCTGGCAAAGCGATATTCGCAGTATTTCCTACGCAGTTTTAATTGGTATTGCCGGGGCTATAGCTACTTTATATTTCTTAGTTGCAGCCAGTAAAAGCTCTACTGCCATTGTATTATGAATAACATCTCTATATCCAGTTGTAACTATTATTTTAGGATTTTTGATTCTCAAAGAACCGATTAGCTGACACCAAGGTATCAGTATTTTAATCGCAATTGGTGCTTTGGTGTTATTGTCTTCGGCAGAGTAGAGTCTCTCCCTTATTAATCCTCATTTGGGGTGTCAAACTCAATGCGCTGTGAGATGCAAGGGGCAGTCGCTAGGGTATTTGCAGCTTGTCGCATCTGGTTAATATTAAACTCAGACCAAGTGCGCGGCGATTGACAGTGATGTGCTACTAATAATCCCCATAACCCGGTTGGAATGAGAACGGGTACAACCAGGTTAGCGCGAACTTGCAGACTGCGAAGAAAATCGCGGTGGCAAGTGGTGATTTGCTCGGTTTCAATATCCGCGATCGCACGCACCCTTCCCGCTAAATACAGCGCTGCATACTCGTCATTAAAACATTGGTCGGCTCCAGTGGAACCTAAAATCGAAAACTCTTTTGAACTCAAAGCTTCAAACGTTACCTGACCATACCACTGTTCGTAAAAATAATATAAAACTACACGGTCAACTTGGAGCAACTCCCGAAGTTTGTCAATTGTTTGTCTTACTAATGTATCTCTCTCGATTGTTTTGCGAAGCCGTAATAGCACTGTTTGCAAACCGCGCTCTGGAGAATGCACATTTTTTGGGTCAAATTCTGATGACAAATTGATTTGCATTGGTTTATTTAACAATAATTTGCACTAAATGAATTTTACTAAATTTAAATAACACCTCAACCAAAAACTATTTTGACATCTACCTAAATAGAGTTGCTTACTAATAGGGTTTTAATGATAACAAATATACTCTTCCAGAAATTATCAAAAAATAATCTCACATGGAAAATCAAGGATTGAAAAAATCTCATAATTTAACAATTATTTTATTTTTTTACTTTAATTAATATGTATGTAAATTAAATTACTTTATCCTCGCGCTTGGGGTTAATACCCCAACTTAATTAAGGTCACCCGTTTTGAGGAGCGGATTCCAATCCCCATCTCAAAATCTCCTTCTTCCTTCTTCCTTCATTCAATTTGAGTAAAAAAATCCCCAACTTCTTCAAGTCGAGGATATGGGCATCTAAATAATTATGCAAAAATTATCGGTCTACCGAACCCATAATGATGTCGATACTGCCTAAAATGACAACAATATCTGCAACCTTCACACCTCTTAACAATTCCGGCAGAATTTGCAAGTTATTGTAATCAGCTGGGCGAATTTTCCATCGCCAAGGGAAGACATTATCATCGCCAACTAGATAAATTCCCAATTCACCTTTACCGCTTTCGATACGCGAGTAAATTTCACCCTTGGGAATCTTGAAAGAAGGCGAAACCTTCTTGGCAACATACTGGTAATCGAAATCATCCCACTCCGACTTTTTACCCGCAGCCAAGCGTTTAGCTTCGAGATTTTCGTAAGGTCCGCCGGGAAGTCCTTTGATAGCTTGGCGAATAATTTTGACAGATTCGCGCATTTCGCGCATCCGCACCACATAACGCGCCATGCAATCGCCGCCGGTTTCCCACTGCACATCCCAATCGAAATCGTCGTAACATTCGTAGTGGTCAACCTTCCGCAAGTCCCACTTCACACCACTAGCGCGTAACATCGGACCCGAAAGCCCCCAGTTAATCGCTTCTTCGCGGGTAATTGTACCAATACCTTCGATACGACGGCGGAAAATTGGGTTATTTGTCACCAATTTTTCATATTCATCTACCTTGGGTATGAAATAGTCGCAGAAGTCCAAACATTTATCAATCCAACCATAAGGTAAATCCGCAGCTACACCACCAATGCGGAAGTAGTTGTTATTAACCATGCGGTAACCTGTTGCGGCTTCCCACAAGTCGTAAATAAATTCCCGTTCGCGGAATTGGTAGAAAAAGGGAGTTTGTGCGCCAACGTCAGCGAGAAATGGACCGAACCACAGCAAGTGGTTAGCGATGCGGTTCAACTCCAGCATGATAACGCGGATATAGCTAGCGCGTTTCGGAACTGTTACCCCTGCCAATTTTTCGGGGGCATTTACAGTTACAGCTTCGTTAAACATCCCCGCAGCGTAGTCCCAACGACTAACGTAGGGAACGTACATGATGTTAGTACGGTTTTCGGCGATTTTTTCCATTCCCCGGTGCAGATAACCAATCACCGGTTCGCAGTCGATACAGTCCTCACCATCTAGGGTGACAATCAACCGCATAACCCCGTGCATTGAGGGGTGGTGCGGTCCCATGTTCAGCACCATCGGTTCGGTTCTGGTTTCTATTCTTGCCATTTATTTAGTGGTCTCCCCTTTGTGAAAACTTTATGCAGTCACCCTTAGAATTTACAGTTTTTCAATTCAACCCTACACAAATTCTATAGCAGTAGAGAGGGAAGAGTGAGGAACGAGGCAGAAGGGGAGGAGTAAAGGTAATATAAATAACTTTTTTTGCCTGTGGTTTTTATTGCTTTTACCATCCTGCACTTCTTTACCCTGCTGACTGCCAAATATGCGGCTGAGTTGATTCTTTTTTATCTCGCGCCGAGAAAGAAAAATGAGTAATATTAGAGTTGCATTACTTCAATTATATTGGCTTGTGGGTCTGGATGTGGCAATGCGATCGCTACGGGAAAAAAATAAAATCATTTGATTGAGCGCACGTCGATGGGAAAATTGCGTAGATATGCACCTCCACCGTGACCGATGGCTATTGTTTTTCCATCAGGACTAAAACTGACGCTGCTGGGATATAAGCGGTCTAAATTTTGATTGTTGGCAGGTGGTACAAGGGTTTGCCCAAGTTTTCCATCTTCTAGGTTCCACAGTTTCACCGAAGCATCTAACGATGTCATTGCAAGGGTTTTGCCGTCGGGACTCAGCGAAACCGCTTTGATTCCTTCGGGTGAGGGTGCATTAATTGTATTAATTAATTCACCGCTATTCGTATTCAAAATTTTTATCGCCGTTTCCGAACCGACCACTAATGTTTTTCCATCGGAACTAAAACGAACAAAGTTGGTGGAGTTGGAATTACCAGGAATCATCCGAATTAATTCCCCGGTTTTCAAGTTCCATAAACGAACGTTTGTATCCGTCTTGGGGTCGAGGGAACCTCCACCGCTAGCAATGGTTTGCCCATCGGGACTAATAGCAATGGAACGCACCCAGCTATTATGACCTGTGATGGTATTAATTAATTGACCTGTTTTTAGGTTCCAAAGCTTAATAGTTTTGTCATAGCTAGCGCTAGCAAGGGTTTGACCGTCGGGAGTAATGGCAAGTGAGGTAATACCAGCTTTATGGTCAGTAAGGGTAAGCAGGGGACTATTTCGATTTTGTCGTTTAGCTTTTGGTTGTGAGCGTTGTAATTTTCTTTGCGATGCTGATTGAGGTTGCTGGAGATTCCAAACGCGAATGGTTTTGTCGGTATTAAGATTTGCTGAACCACCTGCACTAACTAAAGTTTGCGCGTCGGGACTGATAACAACAGCGTTTACACCATCTTTGTGTCCTGGTAGGGAACGAATTAATTTACGAGTTTTGAGGTTCCAGACTTGGATAGTTTCGTCAAAGCTACCGCTGACAAGGGTTTGCCCGTTGGGGGAAAATGCCAAACTCGACACCTCCCAGATGTGTGTTCGTAAACTATAAAGTGGATTAGTTTGTGCTGCTAGTGGGGTTGCAGTTTGTGCTGGGGATGGGGTTGGGTTGAGCGGGGAAATTAGAGTTGCGATCGCAACAGTGCTTAGAGCTAGAGCGGTCTTACTAAAAAAATGCTTGCGATTCATATTTCTTAACTGCGGAATCTGTATGTGAAAGACTTAAATCTCCGACAACTTTTACACACGTCGGGGATCTAGTTTCTCACGAAATGATTAAAGATTACTATATTTGTTAATTTCCCATATTTCGCACTTTATAAGCTCTAAATCCCTAAATTAATCCCAAGAATGACTCTTGACCAATTAGTACTCGACCACATTAAGTATGAGGGGTAATAATAATTACCACAGAGACGCAGAGTACACAGAGAAGAGAATTGGGAGAGATTTACTTTTGACAATAAGCCAATTTAAGCAACAATATCCAGGTATCAAGGTCGATTGCATGGGAAATACTCACAGTAAATGATATGTTAAGTTTTGGTTAACAATAGGTAAAGTCAAATAGAGACGAGTAATATTTTTTATATCGTCACTTGAATAAATTTTCATATGAAAACAAATTAATTTGCAATAATTGCTGCTGCATTGAATATATCTGCAACTACTAAAACTAGCTTATTAGGTAAAAAATCAATGAACGAGAGAGATTCGGCGGTTAATTGCGTATCTAAGCTCAAGGTGCTGGCAGACGATACCCGTTTCTCCGTGTTGGAACTCCTGATGGATAGTCCAATGCAAGTGGGGGAGATGAATGCAATTCTTGGCTTGGAACAAAGTTTACTTTCGCATCATTTGCAAGTTTTGCGTCAAGCAGAATTAGTAGTTCGAGAACGCGTAAGCAAAGCGTTTCTTTATCGTTTGGCACCGTCGGTAAAAGTAACTGCGGGTAAAGCTTTGAATCTAGGTTGTTGTGTTCTTTGGTTTAACTAGAAAGTGTTTGAAAGTTAGGAATAAATAATGAAGCGATCGCATTTTTCAGTTACGGTAGCAGCTTTGTTGACTGCTTGCATTTCCTTACAAAGCTGTTCTACATCGAATCAGGCTGCTATTAATGATACAAGTAAATCTGGCTCTAAACTTATACTTATTGGTTCAAGTACCATTGCACCGTTAGCGTCTGAAATTGCCAAACGCTTTGAGTCTGGGCATCCTGGGGTAAGAGTTGATGTGCAATCTGGGGGTTCTTCTCGCGGTATTACAGATGCTCGTCAAGGTGTAGCTAATATTGGAATGGTTTCCCGTAGCCTCAAGCCGGAAGAAAAGGATTTACAGGCGTTTTCAATTGCTCGTGATGGGGTAACGGTAATTCTCCACAAAGATAATTCGGTAAAATCTCTCAGCGATAAGCAAATAGTTGATATCTACACAGGCAAGGTGACAAATTGGCGCTCTCTTGGAGGTAAAGAGGGAACGATTACTGTTGTCAACAAAGCCGAAGGACGTTCTACTCTGGAATTGTTCACCAACTACTTCAAGCTGGAAAATAAAGATATTAAAGCGCAGGTGGTAATTGGTGAAAACGAGCAGGGAATAAAGACTGTAGCTGGAAATCCGAATGCCATTGGCTATGTTTCAATTGGTTCGGCAGAAAATGGCGCAGCGAATAAAGTTGCTATCAAGTTACTACCTATAAACGGTATCGCAGCAACAACAGCCAACGTCCAAAATGGTACCTTTCCCATTTCCCGTCCGCTAAATTTGGTAACGAAAACCCAACCCCAAGGACTAACAAAAGAATTTATTGACTTTGCAAAATCGAAGCAGGTAAGTGACATTGTTAAAAAACAAAATTTTGTCATCGTCTCCAAATGATTTGTGGTTAATTTGGATACTACGGTTACTAGGGTTAATAGCAGGTGCGATCGCACTTTTAATTACCGCGTTCCTCATCTTAGAATCCCTGCCAGTTCTCAACCAAGTCGGATTTAGCCGCTTTTTTACTGATTCTTCTTGGAACCCCAGCGCTAATTCATATAACCTCGTACCCATGTTATTGGGTACGCTTTTGGCAATGACTGGAAGCGTGTTAATTGCTACCCCAGTTGGAATTATCTCCGCTATCTTTCTGCAATTTTACGCTCCTGCAACAGTGGCTGGGTTATACCGTCGCTTGATTGAACTACTAGCAGGAATTCCTTCGGTAGTTTATGGGTTTTGGGGATTGGTAGTATTGACCCCTCTAATTGGTAAGGTGCATCCACCGGGTCCAAGTTTGTTAGCAGGTATTGCAATTCTCACTGTAATGATTTTGCCGACAATGGCTCTTGTCGCTGATGCAAGTTTAGCCAAAGTCCCAGTTTCTTACATTCAGGGTGCTGCTGCTTTAGGATTATCGCGGTGGGCAACTATCCGCAGAGTGGTTTTACCTGCTGCTAAATCGGGATTATTTACAGGCTTAATTCTGGAAACAGGACGTGCGATTGGCGAAACAATGGCAATATTGATGGTTTGTGGCAACGTCGTACAAACTCCCAAAAGTTTATTTGACCCGATTCGCACTTTAACGGCGAATATTGCTCTAGAAATGGCTTATGCCACAGGCAATCATCGTTCGGCGTTGTTTGTAAGCGGTTTGGTGTTGATGGGGTTGATTGCCTTGTTGGTTGCAGTTGCTGAAGTAGTCAGTCAAGGAAAGATTTATGAATAAATCAGCAACAATCCAAAATCCAAAATCTAAAATCCAAAATCAGACAAATTCTCAAGATTGGCTACCAACAATTATCGTTTGGGCAACTGCGGGCTTAGTTACTGCTATTTTCCTCTGGATACTCGGCGATATCCTGTGGCATGGGATAGGGCATTTGAATTGGGAATTTCTTACTACTCAACCAGAAAATGCAGGTAGAGAAGGGGGAATTGCTCCGATTCTCGTTTCCACTTTTCTAATTACGGGTGTGTGTATGGCGGTTTCGATTCCCATTAGTTTGGGAACGGCGGTTTTACTGGCAGAATTTACCCCAACTGATAGTATGTTCGGTGGCTTCGTGCGACGCAGCTTAGATGTTTTAGCTGGTGTGCCTTCAATAGTCTTTGGCTTGTTTGGTAATGTCTTTTTTTGCAAGTTGTTAGGACTAGGATTTTCTATTTTGTCTGGAGGCTTAACCCTGGCTTGTATGGTCTTACCAATCCTGATTCGCTCTACAGAAGAAGGATTTCGGGCTGTTCCAAACGAGTATAGATTAGGTGCCGCTGCCCTTGGTTTTTCTCGTACAACTACATTATTTAAACTATTACTACCCGCAGCCGTTCCTGGTTTGGTGGTAGGGTTGGTACTGGGAATTGGGCGAGCTCTAGCCGAAACAGCGGCTTTAATTTTTACCAGTGGTTACGTCGATAGGATGCCCGAATCACTTTTAGATTCAGGACGTGCTATTTCGATTCATATTTTTGATTTATCGATGAATGTGTCTTCTGGAGATGGAAATGCCTATGCTTCTGCATTAGTTTTGCTGTTGCTGCTGTTATCAATCAATAGCACAGCGGCATGGATTGCCGATAATTGGTTACACACAAGGATTACGAATCGATGAAACTGCCAAAATCCTATCCCACCGAGACTACAACTATTGAACCATTAATTCAAACAGAAAACCTTACGCTTCAATACGGGCAAAAAACCGCCTTTGCGAATGTTACTCTTGACATTGATGCAGGAAAAATACTTGCTTTAGTTGGTCCTTCGGGTTGTGGAAAAACTAGCTTTCTTAGCTGTCTAAACCGCATGACCGATTTAATCCCTCATTGTCGCGTCAAAGGTCGAATTCGCATCGGTGCTTTAGAAGTGCTGGATGGGATAAATACAACTATACTGCGACGCCGAGTCGGGATGATTTTCCAAAAGCCGAATCCCTTTCCTTTATCAATCTGGAGAAATTTAGAATTACCTCTACAAGAACATGGTATTCGCAACCGCGAACAAATTGATGCTCTAGCAGAAACAACTCTCCGGGATGTAGGACTGTGGGACGAAGTAAAAGACAGGCTGCATACTTCGGCTTTAGCCCTTTCTGGTGGACAACAACAGCGCTTGTGCATTGCTAGAGCTTTAGGTTTACAACCACAAGTCCTATTACTAGATGAACCTTGTAGCGCTCTTGACCCAATTTCCAGTGGCGTTGTCGAAGATTTAATTGTCAGTTTAAGGGGACGCTACACTCTATTAATAGTCACCCACAACTTAGCGCAAGCCAAACGCATTGCTGATAAAGCTGCCTTGTTTTGGGTGCAGGATAATGTTGGACAGTTAATTGAGTCAGGTGCCGTAGAGCAAATTTTTGAGTATCCGCAACATCCTCTTACGACTGCCTATGTCACAGGTGCAAGGGGTTAAATTGCTCGCAAAATTATTTTTAAGATTCGCATACTAAGACGGTAGGTTAGACGATCGCATAGCGACTCCGTAGTATCGCACAGTCTTACATTGAAGGGCGGTTAATTCTAATTAATTTACCTTTTAAATTTCGCTCATAAGAAACAGCTTCATGAATAAGTGTTGCCTGACTTTGAAAATCCGAGTATTCGGTGCAAACAATAATACCAACATGTTCGGGCTGTTCGCGGTGCAATCTGATAAAGTCTCGGCGATTGCGTGTTAAAACTACACGTTCCACTGTTATTGCATATGCTAAAACATTTTCGTCCGGGATTTTCTGATTTGTATTTCCTGCATCCTTAGCGGTCAAAACATCGTGACCAAAAGCACGTAGAAATTCTACTACCGGAAATGGAAAATTCTCATCGGTATAAAAACGTATCAAATTAAAGTATCCTAAATTTGTTGCATTACTTCATTATTTTCTCTAATTGCTTGTTCAATCTCAATAGTATGAGCATCTGCATAAGCCCAAGCATTTACTAAATCAATGGCATTAAGATCGGGAAAAGCTTTTAATATCTCAGCATCGGTCATACCCAAATAGCGGTCATTTACCAACGACCAAACGGGAATACGAGTGTTAGCGATACAAGCGTCACCACCACATACACCAGGTGTTTTTTCAATCCCCTGCCAAGTATTAGTTAAACTTTGAACTAGTATCTGTATCGCTTGAGCTTTTTCAGCCGTCGTTAATGCTAGTAGCTGTTTTTCTAGTTCTTTTAAAGTCATAACTATTTTTAAATTAAAATCTTTTTAAATTAAAATCTTTTAAAAAAGCACGTCAAAGCTAATTATAACTTTAAATTTATAAAAATTGGTTTGGCCTTAACTCTGAAGATACACATTTTACATATTTTTCAAAAATCACTCGACTTAAAGCGCACTCTAAGTTGTACTTTGATGATTATGGATACAGAACTGACGATTCAACAAGTTGCACAAATGACCCAATTGAGCGGACATACGCTGCGATATTACGAGCGCATCGGGAAAGCTATCTCCCGTGAATCGCGCTGCCAACGGTCATCGACGTTATTCAAACCAAGATATAGCGTGGATTGAATTTCTAACCAAACTCTCAGATTTTACCAACTTTGCGAGAATTGGGAATCGGACTTGTACCATTTAGTCCCTTGGGAAGGGGATTTCTGACAGGACAGGCAAAACCTGCTTCATCATATGAAAATGACTACCGCACTTCTCGACCCGCGTTTTCAAGGAGATAATTTCGACCGCAACATGAAAATTGTTGAGCAAGTTAAAGAAATTGCTATTCGTCAAGCAGTAACTCCCGGACAAATTGCCCTTGCTTGGTTGTTGCATCAAGGAGACGATATCGTTCCGATTCCTGGAACTAAGCGAGTTAAATACATTGAGGAGAATGCTAAAGCGAGTGAAATTTCTTTGAGTAGTGAGGAATTAGCCCAACTTAATCGTATCGCTCCGGTTGGGAGGACATCAGGCGATCGCTATACGGACGAACGCATGACTTGGATTGATGCTGTGCTAATTATTCTGTCCTGCCTCTTGTTTGTATTTAGAAAATACTCACAGTAGCGATGCAATGATATTAATGCTCATGGCGAGAATGGTAGTGTTGAAAAAGAAGGATAGTACCCCATGTATCAAAGCCAAGCGTCTCATATCGCGTGATGTCGTTTGAACATCTGAAACTTGGCTAGTCATGCCAATTATAAAAGAAAAATATAAAAAGTCCCAGTAGTCTGGGTCGCGGTCATCAGGAAAATCCAATCCCCCAGATTCTTTGTCATCAGCGCGATCGCTATCGGAATGATAATAATTATGTGCATATTGCAAAGCAAATAGCGTATGCACCAATAACCAAGAACCTACAATTGTCATTACCGAAAGTACAACGTGTAGCGCTAAAAAAGTTGGAGGAGTTCCTTTTTTATCATTGAGCAAAAATACAATCGCTAAGACACTAATACAGGCAGTAGTAATGGTGATGATGAAGATGCCTAAGCGACCTTCGTATTCATGCTGGGCATAACGGCGCATTTTTTCTGGGGTCGCCTTCAGCATTTTTGTCAAAGTTGAGGCTAAGAAAGAGCTAGTACCCAAATTCCAAGCACAAAGAACTCTGGAAGGTAGGTGCAGCCAATGCGGAAGTAGTGCTGAGGCTAGCAAGGAAATCCCAATCGAAATGAGCAGTCGGGGTCGGGCATCAAAGTTCTTAAACAATTTGGGTGCAAAAGACCATTGTACTTGAGTGCAAAAACTATTGTACTCTAAGTAGTATTTGACTAAGAGCCTGAGTGTGTGAAGCAAAGTTTAATCTGGTTAATGGCAGTTAGTTAGTAGTTAGTAGGTTGGGTGCAACGCTCGTGTTACCCAACATTCATGCGTTGGGTTACGCTCCGATCGAACCCAACCTACAAAACTGTTAGTGTCAAATAGTTAAATAGTTATTTGACTTGCAAATGTTTCGAAGAGGTTTTTGTGAAGCAAAGTTTAATCTGGTTAATGGCAGTAACTGGTGGTGCTGCGGTTGCCAACTTGTACTATAACCAACCGCTACTAGCTGTCATTGCCCAAAGTTTCCATGTCTCGGAACATATCACCGGGTTAATTCCAATGCTGACTCAAATTGGTTATGCGATGGGAATTTTCTTATTTGTACCTTTAGGTGACTTGTTGGAACGCCGTAAGTTGATTGTCACAATGTTGATAGCAAGTGCTCTAGCATTAGCAGGTGCAGCCCTATCGTTGAATTTTGCCCTACTGGGACTGGCAAGTTTGGCGATTGGCATGACCACTATCTCTGCACAGTTGTTAATTCCCTTTGCTGCTCAACTGGCAAACCCCAACGAACGTGGGAAAGTAGTTGGCATGGTGATGAGCGGGTTACTAGTTGGGATTTTGCTAGCGCGAACCGTCAGCGGTGTAGTTGGGGCAAGTTTGGGATGGCGGGCAATGTATGGAATTGCGAGTATTGTGATGATACTGCTGGCTGTTATCTTATCTCGCTCTTTGCCAAAATCGCGCCTACCCCTGCACCTAAGCTATGTAAAATTAATGGCTTCGCTCCTCGGATTAGTACGAGAATATGCGGTATTGCGCGAAGCGGCATTAGCTGGTGCGATGTCATTTGCAGCCTTTAGTGCTTTTTGGAGTACGCTGGTATTTTTATTAGCCGAACCGCCTTATCAGTATGGTAGCGAGAAAGTCGGGGCATTTGGTTTAATAGGTGTGGTTGGAGCAATGGTAGCACCCATCGCAGGTAAACTTACAGATAAACGCGACCCAAAATTGACTGTTGCATTCGGGCTTGTTATTTCCACCTTATCGTTTCTATTGATGTGGCAATTCGGTCATCAACTTTGGGGATTAATTATTGGAGTGATTTTTTTGGATTTAGGCGCACAAATCGTGTTAATTTCCAACCAAGCCCGGATTTATCGCTTACCTACAGAGATTCACAGCCGTTTGAATGCCCTTTTTATCTGCTTCTTTTTTATTGGCGGGGCGCTGGGGTCGTTTTTGGGTGCTTATGCTTGGAGTCGCTGGGAATGGAATGGTGTTTGTGCGATCGCGCTTTTGATGTTAGCAGTTGCTTTCACAACCTTTTTTAAATTCCGCCGTCAGCTGTACTCATAGTGACACCGTGAGAATAATCTAATTATATGTAAAAATTATTAACTAAAAATAGAAATTACCTGGATACTGGTGACGCGAAACATCGGTTTAGTTGGCTTTTCTGTTGTGACAAATTCCTCCGCATCAACCGATAATGCAGCCGCAATGTGCAGCGCATCCATCGCCGCCAAACCATATTTACAAGCAATATTATTAGCATCTCGCACTATCTGTTCTAAATCATTCGCCCAGTAGATGACATCGCTAAAAAATTCCTCATAAAATTGGGCTTCTTCTGTTTGCTTGTTATATACTGATGAACGGCATTACTTCTAACTTAACAAACTCACTTGAAGCAAATTCAAGGGATAAATCCCCCAAAATTTCTAGAGCTTTTTCGGCAATTCTACCTACACCGTCTGTTGCACTTAATAATACCCCTGAATCAATATAGGTGATTTTCATTCGCTTCTACCTTGTAGCCCACCTCTACGACTAGCAAGTTCTTTTTCTATTTCATCTTCATCTAATAAAGGTTTACCAGAAGCAACAATCCTTTCACGTATTTGCCGCAAACGTTCCCCCAGAGGGGTTTTATTTACATTTTTCAGATGAATAAATTCGACAAAATCTAAAACTTCTTCCTGCTTATCTTTAGGTAGCGATCGCCATTTGGCTAATAACTTTTGTTCGGGGCTCATATTAACTTCACCTTTGATATATATTAAGTTACTCGAATCAGGGTTATAATTGCACAAATCCACTCAGAGCGAACATAGCAGCTTATAAGAATAAGTTATTGATTCATTGCAGTAGGATAACAAAAAATTAGGCTAATTGGCAGAAATAGCAGATAATTATAATGCAGTTCGATTTCGGAGCCAGCTAAACCTATGCCATACGTAAATGTTCGCATTACAAAAGACGGCGTAACTGCCGAACAGAAGGCTACTATAGTGGCGGAAATTACTCAAACCCTCCAGCGCGTTCTTGGCAAACGACCGGAGCATACACATATTATTATTGATGAAGTAGAGCCAGAAAATTGGGGATTTGCTGGAATGCTAACTACGGAGTACATCAAACAGCAAAATTAAGTTAATAATTTAATTTTAGAATCGACGTGCGATTTAATAACTGTGGTGCGTGTATTTATCTTAATTCCGGCTCGATCTCGATTACATGCTTTCTTCGGCTCAGACAAAAACTATTCCGCATTAGTATTAATCAAAACTCGTATCAAACCCAGATCCCCGACAACTTTTACGGATGCTGCTGGCTAATAGGGGGTGTATACCCCTCGTTTACCCGATCCCGCGTAGGGGCACGGCATTGCCGTGCCCCTACAACATGTGGGATAACGAAAAATACCGGGATAAATCAATAAACCGATATTATGTGGATGCGACATATTTTTAATTTATCACTTATTGCTGTAAAGCTAAAGTAGTATTAATGACACCACCTCAGCTAGTCCTCGAAAGAGTATATTTTGTAGCGTTGCCGATTTGAGGTATGGATTATGTATTATTTGCGTTTACTAGAATTATTATAGAGACGCGAAATTTAGGAGACGCGAAATTTCGCGTCTCTACATTAGCTATTTGATAAGACTATTTTGTTTTACTAAAAAAATGCCTAACTCTTTACAACCTCTATTTCATGCTTTAGCCCATGCTCGCAATGAACAAGAAATGCGGCTATGCTTTGTTTCGTAAATCAGAAGTTGCACGTACCCAAATAGTAGCATTACATAATTTTTTAAGTTTAATTACGGTAATTTTCTCACCCTGTATGAGTTCGATTGATGCATGATAACAAATGACAACTTACAAATGACACACAGAATGCCACATCAATTTTGGTTATCGAAGTTGGAACAACATCGTGCTTTAGCAGTTATCCGTACCTCAAAAATCGAACTTGGCTATGAAATGGCTGCTTCTGTAGCTGCGGGAGGAATGCGTTTAATCGAGATTACTTGGAATAGCGATCGCGCTGCTGATTTAATCGATAAATTACGTGCGGAATTACCCGATTGTACGATTGGCACGGGTACGCTATTCAATTTACAAGATTTAGAGAACGCGATCGCAGCAGGGGCAGAGTTTCTATTTACACCCCATGTTGACCCCGAAATGATTCGCGCTGCTAATGCCCAAAATATACCAATTATTCCAGGGGCACTGACTCCGACTGAAATAGTTAACGGATGGAATTACGGTGCAGACTGCGTAAAACTGTTTCCAATTCAAGCTGTAGGTGGTGCAAACTATATCAAAAGTTTACAAGGTCCCCTCGGTAATATTCCCTTAATTCCCACAGGTGGAGTCACTTTAGAAAATGCCCAAGATTTTTTGGATGCAGGCGCTATTGCAGTCGGTTTAAGCGGTGATTTATTTCCGAAACAGCTTGTCGAGAAAGGGGATTGGGATGCGATCGCGGCTATTGCCAAAAACCTCAAAATGAATCTAGCTAAATAACCCAATGCCATGTAGAGACGTTACATGTAACTTGTCTGCCATACACTTGCAACTTGTTTGCCATACACCTGCAACATCTTGATAATAGGTTTAATTTGCTACATTTATTGATAGCAGTTTTGCGGTAAATAGACGACTGTAGTAGGGGCACGGCAGTGCCGTGCCCCTACGGAATTTGGGGTTCAATTTCTCAAAAATCGCTGTAAGTGAAATTACTTGATATTTTTTGCCAACTTTTACTTTTTCCTAGTTTCTAAGTAGTTACAAATGAAACCAAACTATCTTAGTATAGAATTCAGAAAGCCCTTACACACGATACAGCAACATACTGAAATTGAGCTAAAAATCTTTGATTTATAGTCTATCTTGTCATGAAAATGCCTCTAAACTTGGTGCGTCCACTCAAAGTATTTCTCCTTGGTGCAGCATTAACCTTGGGTACGTTAAATGCTAGTGACAACGAGGTTTTGGCACAATCGCGCAGTCAGCGAATTAGCCAACAAATCCAATCTTTAAAACAATCCGACCGTCGTTGGATTCAAGTCAATATTTCCAATCAAAAACTAGTTGCTTGGGAAGGAAGGAATCCTGTTTACGCGGTTAGCGTTTCCACTGGCAAAAAAAAGACTCCGACGCTTGCTGGTATATTTAATATCCAAACTAAACACAGGAAAGCTCGGATGCGCGGCGATGGCTATGATATGCCTAATGTACCTTATGTTATGTACTATAGCGGGGGTTACGGCATTCACGGCGCCTACTGGCATCGTAGCTTTGGCACTCGCGTGAGTCGCGGTTGCGTTAATGTAGCGCCCAATCACGCTAAGTGGCTGTATAATTGGGCATCAGTGGGTACGCCTGTAATTGTACAAAAATAGTAGTTCGTCACCACAAATGAGTGTTCCTCACTCCCCTTTTAGTAAACAGGGCTGTTTCCCGAATGAGCAAGAAAATCAGTTTAGCACACGATGCTGTAGGGGCGGGGTAACCCCGCCCCTACGAGTAACCTAAATTCAAACGAAAAAAGAAGACTTCCAAATTTTTCTATAAAGAATGAAACAGCCCTGCCCTTTAGTAACAAATTAAGGGGGTTTGATGAAGATAGCGATCGCTCGTTAGCTGTTGTAAAACAAAGTGAGCCACATCAGGTAGTGAGATACGAGCTGCGGTCTTATATTTGTTAAAATATACTACACAACGGAAGCGCTTTCAGATGGTTTTGCCCAGTTGTGGGCACGCAAATAAGATTCAAAGTCGGTTGGTTCCGGAAAATCGCGTTTCAATTGGGTTAAATCTGCCCCGTAGCCAACGTTCTCAAACCAGCGATACATGATGGTTACTTCCTCTCCGGCTTGCTGCTCAAATGCTTCAAACGGAATTTGTTGGTAGTTGACGGTTTTTCCTAAAACGCGGCTGAATGCGGCAGCGATTTCCGTCATTGTCATGTCCACACTTGCAACTTCATGAACGCGGTTCAAGAAATCTGCACGACGCTCGAAAACAAGGGCAACCATTTTCCCATAATCTTCTTCGGAAAGCTGCTGTAACTTCTTATCGGGACTGAGTGGTTGTGGAAGCGTTCCGTTTTCAACCATCGGGCGCATCATGTTGTAATTGTAAAAGAAGAAAACCGGACGCATAATCGTGTGTGGCAAACCAATTGCTCGAATGTATTCTTCGACTTGAAACTTACTGTCGAAATGCGGAATACCAGTGTTGCGTTCGGCGCTACCTACCGAACTGTAAACGAAATGCTGGATGCCTGTCGATAAAGCCGCATCTGCAAGAGCTTTGCCCTGACGGATTTCGGTTTCTAATCCATCTTCAAAGCCCTGCACCGAAAAAACGCCGTAAACGTCTTGCAGAGCGCGGTCAAGTGAAGCGCGATCGCTGAAATCTCCGGATACTAGTTCTGCGCCTGCTTGTTTAAGTGCTTGGGCGGCAGGCTTGTTTTGGTCGCGCACGAAGGCGCGAACCCTGAAATTTCCACGCTGCAAAAGATGACGCGCTACTGCGCCGCCTTGATTACCTGTGGCTCCGGTGACTAAGATGATTCGTTCTGCGTTTGTTTGTGTCATGGTTGTTTCTCAAAGAGTGTTTGTGTATTTGAAATTTGATCTTGTCTAAACAATAGCTTGTACATAAAAAAGGATAAAGTAGTTAAAATTCAAAACACTTATGTAAAAAATTCAAAGATGCATTTACGTTAATGGACAAGCTGAAAAGTCTGATGATTTTTATGCGCTCTGCTCAATGTTGCAGCTTTTCGGAGGCATCACGACAGTTAGGAATGGCTCCTTCAGCTGTAAGTCGAGCCGTATTGCGCTTAGAAGATGAATTAGGGGTGCGCTTGCTCTCCCGGACGACTCGCAGTTTGACGCTGACCGAAGCTGGCAACCGATTTTACGAACGCTTAGGGCAAATTCTTAACGACTTGGAAGAAGCCGAGCTCGAAGTCAAACAATTGCAATCCATGCCGATTGGTACATTGCGGCTCGATTTGAGTTTTGTATTTGGCAAAATGCATATCGCTCCGACTCTGCTGCAATTTGCCGCACAATATCCCAAGCTAAATCTGAATGTTTCTTTTAGCGATCGCTTAATCGATCTGATTGAGGAAGGCATTGATGCGACTGTGCGAATTGGAACGAGCAGCGATAGCCGTTTAATTATGCATCACCTGGCAACTGCAAGCTACATCACTTGTGCCTCGCCGCAATATCTCGCCCAATATGGTACGCCCACAACCCCCGCAGAACTATTGCAGCATCGCTGTGTCAACTTTATTTATCCACAGACCCGACGAGAAGCGAACTGGAAGTTTGAACGAGACGGAAAAGCGATCGACCTTTCTGTTGACAGCTATCTGCGGTTCGATAACTCAGAAGTCATTTTAGAAGCGGTCATTCAAGGAGCCGGTGTAGTTCAATTTCCCAAATTTATTGCAGCCAAAGCTCTAGCGCGTGGAGACCTCCAACCGATTCTCCAATCCTACGCGCCCCAAGTTGGACTACCGATTGCAGTGTTGTATCCGCAAAAACGCTATCTCTCGGCTAAAGTTCG
>CAXTCQ010000125.1:20460-22909 GCA_964242965.1 uncultured Calothrix sp.
CTAATGGTGTAATAGTTGTTTGTCGAATTATCTGTTCTGTAGTGTATTTTCCATCTTGGGGATTTCGCATTACGATTAATTCGCGTGCAGATAAATTTAGAATCCAATATTCTGGAATTTTAGCTGTAGCATAAATAGATGCTTTAAGCTCTAAATCTTTTTTTAAACTTGTTTTTGAAACTTCTACAATCCAAAAAATGTCTTCCGCTTCAGGATGACGGCTGTTATAAGTAGATTCAGGTAGTCGTACAATTGCAATATCTGGTTCGGGTTCGGAATCTCCTAACGTAATTGGCCCATTAAAGCGAACCTCAGCTTGACCTGTTAGTAACGATTCTAAATATTTGGCACTACGTTTTGCAGTATTGTAATGAATAGGGGTTTGCGGACTCATCTCAACAATTTCACCCGTCAGCAACTCGACCTTGCGATTATGTAAAATCCCTGCCTCAATCATGCGATGATACTCATCAATAGACCATCTAGCTAGCGTCTTCATAGCAAAACCGCCTATATAGCCTTAATTAAATAACTTAATTTTAACTGTACCTAACTCAACTGCGCGACTAATTGATTTTCCAACAGCGTGCTGTTCGTTAGCAAATCCTCGACGGTGATTCGCAAAAAACGCTGCTCATCGACGCTGAACATAATCTTAATGCGATCGCTTCCCGGAAAACCAGGTGGGGTTAATGTTGCAATACTTCTGGCTCCGTCTTTATCATTCAGTGGTTTTACGGTGGTTGCGCCCGTCTCAACTCGACGAGTAATCAACCTATCGCCATCAAAATATACTTCGGTTGCGCCAGTTTCTGCTCCCAATTCACCCATAATTAATTCGATGCTAGGTTGATTTTCCATCGATGCACCCAAAACTAATTCTACAGGTTGACTCATGGGGTAAGGTTGCCCAGATTTAACGATCGGATGCCAGTTGTGACGGTTGTGACGTTTGTCCCAGTAGCGCACGCCGTAACTGTGGTATAAAAAATCCTTTATTTCCAAGCCTTGGGTCAACTGTAACGCACCTTGGGCAATGGCTTCAAAAGGGCGATCGCATTTGATTTTGTCGGTATCAAAATAATTCTTCACCCATGTTTGAACTGCGGGAAGCTGCGATGTTCCACCTACCAACAATACTGCACTAACATCCGTTGTCTCGATTCCCTGACGACGTGCTTGTTGGAGTAAATTCTCCATGCAATCGTCGAGTCGTTCAAAAAAGGCATTGTTTCTAAGGATTGATTCAAATGTATCGCGGTTGAGGTCGAGGTCGTAACTTTCAAATGTTTCGTCATTGAAATAGACTTCATTAGCTTGGGTTTGAGTTGAAAGTTGAATTTTCACCCTTTCAGCTAAACGTGTTGTTAACGGACTCACAATTAAACCTTGGGTCTTGGCAAAATAATCAACAATCCAATTATCAATGTCTGTACCGCCTAAATTTTGTCCAGCTTTCGCCAAAACCCGCGCTGTTTTCACTTTTTGCTTCGAGTCTTCGGCAAGCGATTTATTTCCAAACTTCAACAAAAACCCCAATGGTTTCTTACTCGCTTGCTGAACGCTTTTATCCAACCTAACCAACGATAAATCCAGCGTCCCACCACCAAAATCGATGACTAGCAAAATTTCTTGGTCGCTAATACCATAACCCAAAGCCGCAGCGGTTGGTTCGTCGAGCATTCGTACTTCACGCACTGCCAAATTATTGCAAACTGTTCCCAGCCAGTAACGATAAGTTTCAAAACTATCGACAGGGACTGTCAATACTAGAGAATCGGCAACCTCCGGATTTGTCGTACTCAGTTGGGAAATTACCTGCGTCAAAAACCATTGTCCCACCTGCTCAAAGGTTGTAGCTTGCCCGTCGATTTCCGGCATAAACCCGCTGATACTAGCACCGATACCGCGTTTGAAACTGCGAAAAAAGCGCGGATCGTTGGAGAGGTCGAGACCGCGATCGCGCACCTGTTGCCCGACCAAAACTTGACCCTTTGTAGCATTTTCTACATACACCAAACTCGGTATCAACGGCGGATTCAAGCCTTGTTGAATCGATAAACCAGGTATGCTCAAAGTTTCTGGCTGCTGGGTGACAGGATTCCAGCGAGCAATGACGGTGTTACTAGTGCCGAAATCGATTGCGATTGCCATTGCGTATCAATAAATTATGTGCCTTGCAAGCTGCTTTGAGACGTATGTTTTTGACTCAATATTATATTTTACAATCAATGGAACCCAAAAAATTGATTGCGATCGCACGAGCGCGAAGACTTCCTTTGTATATAGCGTTTCTCAGTTGAATCAAATATAGTTTTTTCGTGGGGCGTAGGGGCACAGCACAGAATAGCCCCTACTGTATATTGTACCCAAACGAGAAATCCCCCCGCTTAGCCTTTTTCCCAGGCCCCGGACCCCAGACACCACATAAACACCACCAACCCGAAAA
>CAXTCQ010000126.1:0-22837 GCA_964242965.1 uncultured Calothrix sp.
GTGGGATACAGAAGGAAACTTGTTGTTGTGGAGTAGCGAACGTGCCGAACAGGAAAGTCAACGTGCTGAACAGGAACGTCAACGTGCTGAACAGGAACGTCAACGTGCTGATATATTGGCTGCGAGGTTGCGTGAATTAGGTATCGATGATAATGCCTAAGTTCGGTGGGTTTAATTAAATATCAAACTATTGTAGAGCGCGATCGCGCTTCTTCGGTTCCCAGGGGGAACCGAAGCATTCGGCACAACACTAGTAAAGCAACCACCGTTGCTCCCGGTTTATACTAATTTGCACGAACAAATTACGCAAGCAGTGCAACCGTTTAGCGCGGAAGTAAGAGAGCGTAAGTTTCCAAAATAGTTAATTTAATAACAAGGTGGGCAAAACTCACCCTGTTATTAAATATGGATCTAACAATTATTTTTTATTATTCTTCTGTGGGTTTAATAATACGTTGTCGCGCTGATTCTGATGGGTATCGATTAACTTCCATTAGTGCTTGTCGCTCAATAATCCGCTCATCATTATTAAAATCAAAGATACGTACAGTTACTTCTCCAATTTCTGTTATGGGTTGAATAGCTGCTTCATCTAAGCGAAAATGTTCTTCCCAAAAGTCTCGACGCGGATTAAAAAATCTCACAAGTTCACCAGTACGCCAATTAATTGAACCTAAATCAGTGCCTTTTTCTAAGTTACAAAAAATACAAGAGTAACAGAGATTATCTTCTGTTGTGGAACCACCATGTTTTTCACTAATGATATGGTCAATTTGAAAGCTTACACCAACCGTGTCTGGAATAAAGCAGTATTCGCATAAGTTTCCAGCACGTTCAACAACCAAACGTCGTAATTCTCTACTAATATATGTACGAGACATAATAATTACTCAGCGTCAATATACTTATAAGCACGCGCTTTTACCAGTCTCATAATATGCTCTAACCGGAGAAAATTATCGAGTTCTTCTTTGTCTTGCGGTTTTAATTCTCCCATCTTATGTTGATAAACGAGGTCTTCTAAACGTTCTTGCGCTGCATCTGATAGCTTGAAATCTACAACACTTTGAGGTGTTGTACCAGCAGCAATAAATTCGATTATTTCGTCGTAAACTTTGGTTGTATTTATAGATGTGGTCATAAATTTAACGCTTTTTTGCTAATATTTTACGCTGCTTTAAGAGATTTTCCAATAGTTTGCAGTTTGGGTAAAGGTTTACCATCATCTTTAGATGACTCAATTAACATTTCTAAAACTTCCTGGGCATTTTTTAAAGCTTCTTCGTAAGTATCTCCGTGAGTGTGACAAAATTCTCCCCATTCAGGAAGACTAACAATATAACAATTATCTTCGTCCAGATTCGTAGGTTGGGTGGAACGTTCGCGCTTCGCGTTCCCGTAGGGTAGTGGAACCCAACAAATCCTGTAAAATGTTGGGTTCCGCTATCGCTGCACCCAACCTACACATCTAACTTTACTTTAGGAAATTGTTCATTGTTTGAATATAGTTTTATAGATAAAAAACTAAGCTGCTTTCATCGATTTTTCTAAAGTCTGCGGTTCGGGTAGAGGTTCACCGTCTTCTAAATACGACTCAATTAGCAGGGAAGTAACTTCTTGGGCATTTTTTAATGCTTCTTCGTAAGTATCACCGTGGGTACATGGTTGATAGACATTTGTAAATTCAGGTAGCGAAGCTACGTAACAGTTATCTTCATTTGACCATTGAATCACGATTGTATATTTCATCCTTCTGTTTCCTCTTGTTCTGCTGCTTCTATTTCCTTTAATTCTTCCAGTGCTTCATTAACTTGCTTTTCTAGATACGGTTTTGCATCATTACCATCTTTCCCAGCAATAATAATAGATTTAGATAACTTTGGGTGTATCCATTTGCTATGACTGCCTTTCGCAATGTAAGTAAATCCTGCTTGCTGCAAGATAGTTTTTAATTCTCGGACTTTCTTGGGCATAAATTGAGCTTACATTCTTAATTTTAATCTTTCCATTAAAAGCTCGTAACATATTGTGCTAGGAAAGTGCGATCGCCGATCGCACTTTCTATTATCGCCAAAGTTAAAAATATTCGTAGGTTGGTCCGGCAGTGCGTTGCTCTTTTGTGCCCCGTTGTAGCATAGCAGCGTTGAAACGCTCGTGTTGCCCACCAAATCCAACAAAATGTTGGGTTACGCTATCGCTACACCCAACCTACACATCTACCTCTTTTAACTTTTTAGCAGCAAACTAAAAGTTCCCACCTATGTTACTTACGACCCATACGAGCCAAGTTTAGAAGTGCGATGCTTGGAAAATGGGCAGTATGTTGTGCAACAAGCAGATGAAAATGGACGTTTCTGGATTCCTGAGTTAGAGCTATTTTTAGGTATTTGGCAAGGTGAAAGATTGTGTCAAGTTATAAATTGGTTGAGGTGGTGGGATACAGAAGGAAACTTGTTGTTGTGGAGTAGCGAACGTGCCGAACAGGAACGTCAACGTGCTGAACAGGAACGTCAACGTGCTGATATATTGGCTGCGAGGTTGCGTGAATTAGGTATCGATGATAATGCCTAAGTTCGGTAGGTTTAATTAAATATCAAACTGTTGTAGAGCGCGATCGCATTTAGTACAACAGTAGTAAAGTTAAAAACCTGAATCGGAGAAAAACTATGGTTAATACTTATGATGATATTTTCGATGCTGCATTGTCTTTACCTCCAGGGTTAAGGGCAATGCTAGCCGAACATTTATTTAAAAGTTTAGACGCTCAAAATCAAGCGGAAATTGATAGTCTCTGGGCAGAGGAAGCAGAGAAAAGGGTTCAAGCTGTTGAACAAGGTGAAGTTACGCCAATTTCTGGTGAGCAGGTATTTAGAGAGTCCTATAGATAAAAAACTAAGCTGCTTTCATCGATTTTGCTAGAGTTAGCAGTTCGGGTAAAGGTTTAGTATCTTAAGACAGCTTATTGCAACATGGTTTTTAATTCGCGGACTTTCTTGGGCATACATTGAGCTTGTATTCTTAATTCTAATCTTCCCATTAAAAGCCCATGCCATATTTCGTTGAATCATTTGCGAGAACCCATATCCCCGACTTTTCCAAAAAGTTGGGGATATTTTAAATATCAACTGCTAACTCTTTTGGCTGCAATGCCCTTTTGCCACTGCTAACATTAGAGATACAAATAACAAGCGACATTTAGCAACCAATGGCAACGCAAAAAGTCACGGTTGAACTTCCACAAGCCATTTTTAAGCAATTGGCTCGTATTGCATTGGCAACCCAGCAACCTCTGGAAGTCCTGGCCGCTCAAAGCATTGCTAGCAACTTACCTCCTACACCTGATAATGCTCCAGTGGAGATGCAAGCAGAGCTTTTACAAATGCAGTCCCTTGATAGTACAGATTTACTCTCGATTGTCCAAGGTCAAATTGCTCCGGAGCAGCAACAACACCATATAGAATTACTAGAGAAAAATCAAATTCAGGGCGAACTTACCTCTACTGAGCGTCAAGAATTAAGCAAGTTAAGAATAGCAGCTGACCGCTTGATGTTGCAAAAAGCTTATGCTTGGTCAGTTCTGCGGTGGCGAGGACATAAAGTACCTCCTCTAAACGAATTGCCCGAATAATCATGGCTATTTCTGATAAAATCCGTTCGGAGGTTTTAGCAAGGGCAAATTATCGTTGCGAGTATTGCCGAACCTATTCCCGCTTGGTTGGTATGCCGTTAGTGATGGAGCATATCTTGCCTAAAGTGGCTGGAGGTGAAGATAAATCTGAAAATTTGGCAGCTTCTTGTTATCGTTGTAACGAATTTAAAGGTTCAAAGACTCATGCGACCGACCCTCAAACAGGTCAGTTAGCTCCTTTGTTCAACCCAAGGCAACAATCTTGGCAGGAGCATTTTAACTGGGTTAATGGTGGAACTCACATTGCAGGTTTAACACCGACAGGTAGGGCAACTGTAATTGCTTTGCGACTAAATAACGAGTATGTTACCGAGGCAAGAGTATTGTGGATTGAGAGTAATTGGCATCCACCTGCTTCCTAAGTAATATCAGGATTGTTCGCTCTACTTATTTGCTAATTTTTAATCTTTTTATCAAAAACCGATAGCATAATATTGCGTTCTAGAATCATCTGCGAAAAACTATATCCCCGACTTTTTCAAAAAGTTGGGGATATTTTAACTCTCAACTGCTAACTCTTTGAGCTTTTTAGTAACAAATTCGCGTACTTGCTCCAAAGGATCGTTTTGAGCGCGGCTTATCGCACTTCATTCCAACTAAAGTATCCAAAATGCTATGCCCTTGGTACAATATAATCAAAAGTTATTGGTTAGGTTAGGAAATGCGACGCTTTTCTGTTGGAGAAATTCAAAATCCCCATAGCGAAGTTTTAAATCAAGCTGCGGTTGAACCTGTTTTATTGACTGAGGAATCGCAACCTAGCTATGTAGTGATGTCGGTGGAAAGTTACGAGCAATTAATCAATCGAATTGCCCAGTTAGAAGATTTAATTATAGGTCAACAGGCACAAGCCGCAATTTCTAATTCACGGATGGTTGGTACGGAGACTTTTACCGCAGAACTTGAGCGTTTAGCTGCGAATTAAAATAAAACTATAGATATAATTTAGCTAT
Source organism: uncultured Calothrix sp. (assembly GCA_964242965.1). Taxonomy (GTDB): domain Bacteria; phylum Cyanobacteriota; class Cyanobacteriia; order Cyanobacteriales; family Nostocaceae; genus JANNFJ01. Next base: position 4,642 of record CAXTCQ010000126.1, read on the forward strand.
GCGTGAATCTGTAATCTATCAGGATATCCAAGAGCAAAAAGCTCGAGAAATCGCACTTAAACTACTTAACAAAGGTGTAGATATTGAGGTAATTGCCGAAGCTACAGGTTTAACTGTAGAGCAAATTCATTCATCTACAGCCAAAAAAGTAAACTAGGTTTAACTTGGATTCGACTTGTAGGTTGGGTGGAACGAAGTAAAACCCAACAAATTCTCTAAAATGTTGGGTTGCGCTTCGCTTCACCCAACCTACGCATCTAACTCTTTTAACTTCTTAGTTGCAAATTCGCGTACTTGAAGGTCGGGGTCATTGAGAGCGCGATCGCGTAACAATGGTAAAGTTTGGGGATGGTTGGGATAATGTTTAGTGATTGTCTCAAGCGCAACTAGTCGAGGATTTAACCAATATAATTGAGTATTGCAAGGGTCATTAACAACACAGTCACACAAGAAATCAAAAGTTTCTGGTTCATCGATCCAACTTTTAGCAATCCCTAGTAAAGCTACCCGTCTGACTTGGAAAGCAGGATCGAATTTAGCGCAGCTTTTTAAAATAGATAAAGTATTATAGTCATCTTTACCTTGAACACTAAGTGCATACACTGCTACTCGTCGCACATTCAAATCTTTATCCTCTTGAGCGCAGGTTTTGAGGATTAACAAAGAATCGGAATCGTTCTTTCCTCTCCTAGCTAGTTCTTGTACTGCTCCTATCCGTGTTTGCCAATCATCGTCAAATTTAGCGCGTTTTTTAAGGTTAAACAAAATATCTGGTTCGTTTGCCCATTCTTTGACTAACTCATCTATTACTGATTGACATACACTCCAATAACGATTGGAATTAGCAACTTTTTTCAGCCAAGGTCTAGTTTCTGGATTATCGCTCCAAGTATTTGCAATTACAACAACTGCACGAGAACAAATATAAGCATTTAATTGAAACTCTTTAGGAGTAAAGGGTTGTTTATTGTTCTTATCATCAGTTAAAGTTTTTAAATTATCAAGTAGTTTTGTGTCACTTTTCCTAAATATACTTCTATTTTTAACTTCTCCTAAACACTCAGCAGCTAAAAACAAATTATTAAACTTCTCTCCTTCTCCATCAAACTCCATCAAATACTCAATAATCTCACCAACAAACTTAGGCTCAATCATCCCTGTAATTAATCTTAAAACTTCATGCCAAGATTCATCATGCCAATGCTTGCCAAAAACCTCTGTCTTCAACTCCTCAATTGAAAGCGATCGCGTTTTCTCAAATTGCCAAACAAAAGCTGAAGCGCAGAAATATTCTAAAAATGTCCGATGCACAAAAGCGTAATAATCTGCACCCAGAAAACACAACATAAAATTGCGAGTTCTGAGTTGATTCATCATCACCCTTGCAACTTCTCTAGGTTTATCAAAATCAATGCTTTTCAAATAATCAATAATCAGCTTCTCTAAATCGTCCGCACTAATCAAATTACCAGCCAAACCCTTTTCACTAGTTTGCATAAAGTAGGCAACCTGACGTAATATCGCTTGCTTATCTTTATAATCAATCGTCTTTGGGTCTAATCTTTTATCTTCGATTAAAGCGCGTTCTACATCCCATTGATGCAATAATACCCGCGATGCTTGGTTATAAAGTTCTGCCCTATCTCGCGGTAATTCTTGGTTGCGGTTGAGAATTGCCATCATTGTTAGTAAAAGTGGATTCCCTGCTAATTCTCGAATCGCTGAGAAAGTTTGAATTGCTTTTTGCAATCGTTCCCGTTTTCTCGCTTTATCTACCTCATCACTAAATGTTAAATCGTGCCATCTATTAATAAAATCTGTAATTTGTTCTGCGTCTAAATCTTGCAGCATGAAGTGAGAAAAACCAGCATCGAGCAATCGTGTAGCTTTGTAACCAATGACACGAGAAGTTACAATTATCTGCACGTTGGGATAATCATTTGTGAAGCGATGAATATCAGTTATGACATCTTCGCGCTGTCCGGAATCAAAGACTTCATCTAATCCATCAAACATTACCAATGCATTACCAGCTTTTAATTGTTCGTGAAGTTGATGCTGATTTAAATGATGAATTGCACCGCTACATTTATGGAAAAAATCTATAAAATTATGACATTCTTTATCTTCGCGTCGTCGCATGTAAGTTCGTAATTCAATCAACAAGGGTATGGGTTGAGAAATGATATTACTGAGGGCACTTCGTGCCCAATTCAACGCGAGGAATTGTAGTAAAGTTGATTTACCTGAGCCAGGGTCGCCTAATATAACTATATATTTATAGGTTTGCTTTTGGTTGAGGATATCTAAAACTAAACTTATTGGCTGTTCGATATAAACTTGTTTGTAGCTTTCTAATTTATCTAATTCGATTGCTTCGATTTGATTATTTTCAAAAAGCCGTTTTTGATGTTCTTTGGGTAGTTCGTATACTTGTGGTAAAGCTTGGTGAACTTCGCGGACGTTTTGAGCAATAAAGATTGACCACAGTTTCAATCTATCATAAGCTGCACCATCGGTATCGACACTATCTAATTTCAGGTTGCCGTATGTCTCTTGAATTGCTTTTTGATAGCGTTCTAAATCAAAAGGGGCAATGATTCCGGCGATTTGTTTGGTATTCTTTTCGATATTTTCTAAATTTTGCGAATCAAGGATAGCTCTTAAATCCTTATCATCCGAGAGAATTTCTTGGCATTTCATTAAATATTGTTCGGTGACACCTTCCCAGTTAAAGTTATTTGGTAAAGGTTTTAGCTGATGGTAATTCCAAGTATCTTTCAGTTTCTCTGCTTCTAAAGTTTCGCAAGTAATATCAAAAGCTTTGCCGAGAATTTCCTTGACCGACTTTTCACGAATAAATTTATTAACTTCTTGAATATATAATTTAGTTTCTGCATCGGACAGTTTGCAGCGAAACTTTAATTGCTGCTGCATCTGCTGAACAAATTCTTTAATCGCTTTACCAGTCGCAACCTGACGCGGGTCTTTTTCTCTAAGTAAAACCTTTTTTAATGAGTCCTTGAAGAAGTCTTTAACAAAGTCCTTTGCTCCTTCCTTCGCTAAATTTTCCAATATTGGGTAAACTAGAATACCCGCACTTTGAGCAACTCCCCAGAGAACTAACCAATCCATAAGACTTGTTTCAATTCATTGTTTAACTATGAGTGTAAACAATAACTTGGGTAATGGTTCCAGCTTTTAGGTTAATGTTATGTTTTGTCATATATAGTTTGACAAAAGCCTATAGATGCTGTAAATAAGTTGAAGACTTTGAATGAAAAAATATCGGATTATGGATACCTTACAATACGGTTAGATTAAGGATTTTTCGTAGTGATTCCGGGTATGTAGAGACGCGATATATCGCGTCTCTACATTTTTTGTTTATCGATTTTTTTATCCGAACCGTATTAAAATACCTCATATCTTATATATACATGTATAAATAATTACAAAAATAATTTGTGGTCAAAAATTTTATATAAACATTTAATACTCCACTAGTCCTCTTTTAGAGGACTTTAGCTATTAGACAGGGACTTACAGTCCCTGGCGGGTGAAAGCGCAGTCGATAAATCTATAAATACTTAGTGTTTTTTTTACTAAATAATCGAATTGGTGCAAGATATCAGATACGCGATCGCAGAAAGTCATAATGCACCTTCACAGATAAAGATGGTGCGTTACGCGCTTCGCACCCTACGGCTAACTTTGATTTTTTTGTTGCTGTATTTTCTGCGCGATCGCTTCCTCTATAATCCGATGATTTTCTTCTATGGGTTTACCATCTTCTGTAAACATTGATGGGTATATAATTGCTTCTGAATCGGGAGTACGGCGACTAAACAAAACTTCCAGCGCTTCTACATCTTCTCGATGAGCAAGCACATACGCTCTTAATTCTTTTGTGGACATTTCTGCAAAATTAGGTTTCATTCACAAATCTCCAAGTTCCATCTCTAAATATAAGGATTTGTAGCTCATCACCTGCTAAAATAAATACATTCCCAGTTTTGTCATTAAAACGAAATAGCTCAATTCCTCGATAGAAGTTAGACAAATACTGACAAATAATTACACACATGAGTGCTTGTCGGGCTGTCGGGTAAATAATCGTTTCCTCAATTTTGACACAAATAGTATATGACTATTGATAAAGCGCGATAAAGCTACGCTTTGCGCTTGTGCGATAAGCGTACCCCTCCAGGAAAGTAAACGGGAGCACAAGCATGTCCCCGAAAGAGTATCGCAATATTACTCTAATTATTCTACCGCCAGAGAATTACCCAATCCAACAAATAGTATTTTTTTTAACTCAGAGGTAAGTTTTAATTAATACTTCCACCTCATTTCTCAAGTTTATTTTTGGAAAGATTTATCTAAATCTGAGAAAATCAGCAAAGAAATTTTTGTGAACATATGGCGGTTTGGGGCAGGGAATGGTTTATATTTACCGAGTGAGTGGCTACGATCAGCCATTCGCCCGAACTGGGGATGGTGATGAGATGAATTATGTGAAAAGTACGAGCAAACAGCGACTAAACAAGGAACACAGCCTTTTCAACACCCGCCAAATGCATAGCTAGCACGAAAAAGGCGTTTATGATTACTGGATAAATGGGCGGCATTTAATTTTAAACTGAAGTCCTGCCCCGAAATACCTCAAGCTTTAAAAATTAAGCAATCATGTCTAAGGTTCTCGTCTCCGATCCAATTGACCAGGTTGGTATTGATATCATCTCGCAAGTTGCTACCGTTGATGTTAAAACCAATCTCAAACCTGAAGAACTTGTCCAAATCATTGGTGATTACGACGCATTGATGATTCGTTCGGGTACTCGCGTTACCAAAGAAATTATTGAAGCTGGTACAAATCTAAAAATTATCGGTCGTGCGGGTGTCGGTGTTGATAACGTCGATGTTCCCGCTGCTACCCGTAAAGGAATTGTCGTAGTCAATTCCCCAGAAGGAAATACTATCGCGGCTGCTGAACATGCTCTAGCAATGATGCTATCATTATCGCGCCATATCCCCGATGCCAATGCTTCGGTTAAACGCAATGAATGGGACCGCAAAACTTTTGTCGGTGTCGAAGTTTATAAGAAAACAATTGGCATTGTCGGTTTGGGCAAAATTGGTTCCCATGTGGCAGGTGTCGCTAAAGCAATGGGAATGCGACTGCTGGCTTTTGACCCATTCATTTCTAACGAACGTGCCGAACAAATCGGTTGCCAACTGGTAGATATGGATTTGCTGGTACAACAAGCCGACTACATTACGCTACACATTCCCAAAACACCCGAAACCACCCACCTCATCAACGCCGAAATGTTGGCGAAAATGAAGCCCAATGCCCGCATTATCAACTGTGCGCGTGGTGGCATCATCGATGAAAACGCCCTAGCTGACGCTATCAAAGCAGGTAAAATTGCAGGTGCGGCACTCGATGTATACGAGTCGGAACCGCTGGGTGAATCACCTTTGCGCGATATCGGTAAAGATATTATTCTCACACCCCATTTAGGTGCATCCACCAGCGAAGCGCAAGTCAATGTGGCAATCGACGTTGCCGAACAAATCCGCGACGTGCTGTTAGGACTTCCCGCACGTTCAGCAGTAAATATCCCCGGACTCGGGCCCGATGTCCTCGAAGAACTCAAACCCTACATGCAGCTTGCAGAAACTTTGGGTAACTTGGTTGGACAGTTGGCAGGAGGACGAGTCGATTTACTTAATATCCGTCTCCAAGGCGAACTCGCTACGAATAAGAGTCAACCTTTAGTTGTTGCTTCCCTCAAAGGATTGCTTTACCAAGCATTGCGCGAGCGTGTAAACTTCGTCAATGCCAGCATCGAAGCAAAAGAACGCGGGATTCGCGTCATTGAAACCCGCGACGCTTCGGTTCGTGACTACGCTGGTTCGTTGCACCTTGAAGCGACAGGTAATTTGGGTACTCATTCAGTTACTGGTGCGTTATTAGGTGGTAGTGATATCCATCTCACCAATATTGATGGATTCCCAATCAACGTTCCCCCCAGCCAGCACATGCTATTTACCCTGCACCGCGATATGCCGGGAATTATTGGTAAACTCGGTTCGTTGATTGGTAGTTTTAATGTCAACATTGCCAGTATGCAGGTAGGTCGTAAAATCGTGCGCGGTGACGCGGTGATGACACTCAGCTTAGATGACCCTTTACCTGATGGAATTTTGGCTGAAATTATCAAAGTCCCCGGTATTCGGGATGCATATACTGTCACACTGTAAATAGTTAAGAGTTAGGAGTTAAAAGTTAAGAGGCGCGGAATTAAAAGTTATGAGTGAAGAGTTAGAACAAAAAGGCTTATCCTATTTACCTTTTATGCTGATAGATACGGCAAAGTAAGGAATTTGCGATATTGATGTAGATCGGAAATTTGATTAAATGCGATCGCTTCAATTTCCGTTCCTCCTAACTCCCAACTCCTAACTCCTAACTCCTAACTCCCAACTCCCAACTCCTAACTCCTAACTCCTAACTCCTAACTCCTAACTCCTAACTTTTCTCGTGGCTAACACTTGGTGGGAACTACAGATTTTTTGCGACCCAGAACTCGAAGAGTCAATTTTTTGGCGTTTAGATGATTTTGGATGTCGCGGTACAGCAAGCGAACGTCAGGCTGATTCAAGTTTGGTTCGGGCATATTTGCCGCAAATAAAGACGCATTTACTCGATTTAGCAGCACTGTCGTTATTATTACGGCAAGATGCTTTGTGCGTGGGTTTGGCTGCACCCACTTTGCAGTGGCATTTAATTGACGAACAAGACTGGGCTACCAGTTGGAAACAGTATTGGCATCCGCAGGAAATTGGCGACAGATTTCTAATTAACCCAGCGTGGATTCCCGAACCGGAAAATTCGCAACGGCTAATTATCAAGCTTGACCCTGGTGTAGCATTTGGCACGGGGAATCATGCAACAACTCAACTTTGTTTAGAAGCGCTAGAAATGCGGTTTAGCGATTATGGCTTTGCATTTCAGACTCAAGAAACTAAAATTGAAGATATGGTAATTGCGGATATAGGTTGCGGTTCAGGTATTCTTTCAGTAGGAGCGATATTATTAGGCGCGAACAAAGCCTATGCAGTCGATACCGACCCTTTAGCAGTGAAAGCAACTATTGAGAACCGGATTCTTAATAGTATAAATTCCGACAAAATATCTGCCATTGAAGGAAGTGTCGAAACTTTAACGAAAATACTCTCTCAGTCCGTCGATGGAATTGTTTGCAATATTTTAGCAGACGTAATTATTCGATTAGTGCCGCAAATGAACGCTCTAGCAAAGCCGACAACTTGGGGTATATTCAGCGGTATCCTCGTCGAACAATCCAAATCAGTCGCTGATGTCTTAGAAAAACACGGTTGGGTAGTAGCTACACTCTGGAAACGCAAAGAATGGTGTTGCTTGAACGTGCGACGCTCATAAAAATTAAAAAAACTTCATATGTTAGGAGTTAGGAGTTAGGAGTTAGGAGTTAGGAGTTAGGAGTTTATCTCCTTCTCCCCTTCTTCCTTCTCCCCTGATACCGCTGGCGAATGGAGGGTAAGACCCCTCGTTGCCTATAAAGCCGCCCCACCAGGCTTAAAGCCTGGGGCTAACCGGAACAAAGCCTGCTTTCAGCAGGCTTCGTTTCGATTTGTCCTACCATAGAATGGTAGGGCGGTCTAACAGGGCATTCGAGAAGACTATATGCTGCCAGTGTTGAAGGGTAACACCCCTCAACACTGGCAGCAGTTTTAGGAACAGAGTTATTTTTTCATAAACGTAAGCAACGGTGCGACATTTTGCCGCACTTATCCCTCTTCTGTCACTCTCCGGATTCAAGAAATAAGAAATTAGCCATATTCAGCAGAAGTATAAAATGGTTGATATTGGTAGATTGAGTTAATTAAATGATTAAAACCAACTAATAATTTTGAATTAGGAAAAATATCTAACCACGGAATAATTAACCAAAATAACAATATTGGCTGAAAAATTAAACGAATATTATTTAAGGTATTTTTCCATCCAATACCGAAATCCCATTGTTCATGTGCAGAAAAATCAACATAATTATTTTTAACATATACTTCTGGAGTTTGTTGCCTTAAAGATACAAAAACTTGAGAATTTAAACTGACCATCGCATAGACGCTAAAAATAATTTCCCACCACCTTTCAATGTCTTTAAAATTAGTAAAGCGATAATCAGTCCATCCCAATTCTTGTTTACATTGTCTAAACCCGTATTCAACCCATGTTCTTAATCCATACAAATTACCCAAAATCTTCTTGACTTTACCTTGTATATTTGTCATTACAAAGCTAGTTGAATTTTCCGGCATAGTTTTTGGGTCAGTAGTTATTTCCCGGTAAGTTACTCTTCCCTTCTTACCATATATAATCTCTCTAATATATCTCGTTTCCGATTTTTTATTACTAAATGTTATGAGCAAATCTACACCATTTATTCGCTCTAACTGTTTGTCCAGAGGGCATCCAGACTGCGTGGTTACAACGAAATTGCTACAACATAATCTAACTTATGTTCCTCTAATGCTCTAATAAATTTCTTCAATCGTCATATCGTACCGCAAGCCCCCTACAAAAGGCTGGGCTGTTTCATTTTACCTTGAAAATAAGTTTAGCCCACAATATTGTAGGGGCACGGCACTGCCGTGCCCCTACGACTGCCTCAAATTCAAACGAAAAAATAAGACTTCCAGATTTTTATATAAAGAATGAAACAGCCCTGCCCTACAAAAGGGGGGCTTTGCGTAAGTCCTGACAATATTAGCCGCATTTTTGTGAACTAGTATAGCAGCTTATAAATCAGGGTAATTCTATTAATTGATGTTGCTAATATCACTCGAATAAAATCTAATTTATTCCCCTACCAACTTGAAAATTATTAACATTAAATATTCAAATTAAAGTTGGCAAGTATAATTTTATACAATAAAATTATACTCATGATAAAGGCGACCCCCTGATTCCGCCAAGAAGAGAGCGATCGCCTTTATCTGACCCCAACTATTGGAGTACAACTACAATGATGACACAATTAAAAAAGTCCGCCCAATTACAGTTAGAGCAGTACTTGCGTGGCGAAGATTTAAATGTACCCACCCTTAATCAATCAACTGAAAACCAATTTCCCAAGAGAGAACCGATTAAACATCTATTGATTGGTTCTCCTAAAGCCGTTAATAGTACAATTCACTATTTGCAGGTAATTGGCTACGCTAATGTGGGAGACTGGAGTCCACTCCTACCAACTACCAACCCAGGTGAGGTAATGAGTATTTTAAGCCGTCAAATTTTGACTGCTTAACCTAAATCATGGATGTTTATCCCCGACTTCGTAAAAGTTGTCGGGGATCTGACCCTCACGACATATCAAAACTAATGACATGAACCACTATTGGTTCATGTCATTAATTTTGATGGGTTGATGCCGGCGTAGGTTGGGTGGAACGTTCGCGCTTCGCGTTCCCGAAGGGTAGTGGAACCCAACTATTAAATGTTGGGTAACGCTAACGCGCTACACCCAACCTACAACCTAGTAACATATTTCATACGTTGTCGTGCCTCCAGTTATTCTACTTCTCGTTTAAATTGCTCTAAACTTAATAGTAGTGTAAGCATCCAGTCCACGAAAGCTAATAAATATAAGAACTATAAAAAAGAAAAAGAGGTCATATTTAACCTCTTCGCAATCTATAAAAATTTCTTGTTCAAAGCAAAAATATTTAATTTATGCAAGACCAGTATTCATACCTTGCTTACCTGTAGCAAGTTCAACTTTAACGATTTTGCCACCCATTTTTTGAATGCGTTGCTGCTCTTTGAACCAGTTTTCGTAGGGAACTAGTTTGGTGAAGAAAGTATTTTGCAGTTCGCGTTGGGTACGAATCCGGGTTTGACTGGGTACGCAAGCAGTAATTTTAAACATCCGCATGGTGCAATATCTCCTTTAATGAGGCGAATAATTTTTTTATTTCAAAAATAGCAAGTGATGAATGTTTGCTAATTCAATGTAAGTGAATGTTTATTTATTCACATCCAAGACTGGAAATCAATCATCAATACCAGACACTTACTACTCATTCAACGAGAAATACCCTTCAATAAGCAATAAACGTCTCGGCACTCACAACTGATTTCCAGCCCCTTAATAAACTTGCACCTAAATCCTTAAGTGTAAACTTAAGCGCAAACTTACTCTTAGCTTAAGCCAGAGGAGATGTAGTCGAAGTAAACGCCCATTTCTTTACCAGCGTCGGGACCAACCAAGCTCGCGGTAACTTCTTTCATCGATTGGATAGCTTGTACGGTTGCACCGATGGGTACTCCCAAAGAGTTGTAGGTTTCTTTCAAACCGTTGAGTACGCGCTCATCCAAGATGGAAGGGTCGCCAGCTAACATAGCGTAGGTCGAATAACGAAGGTAGTAGTCTAAGTCGCGGATGCAAGCTGCATAACGACGAGTTGTGTACATGTTACCACCGGGACGGGTGATGTCTGAGTACAACAACGACTTAGCAACAGCTTCTTTAACAATCGCAGCTGCGTTAGCGCTGATTGTGGTAGCTGCACGAACGCGAAGTTCGCCAGTTGCAAAGTAGCCTTTGAGCTTTTGCATTGCAGAATTATCAAGGTACTTACCTTGAACATCTGAAGAGTTAATAACAGCGGTAATTGCGTCTTGCATGTTGTTATTTCCTTATTGACAACCGTTTTACAACACTGTGGCGTTAGGTATAGGTGAAAAGGCTTCAACCTATGACATAGCACCGATTACGTAATCAAAGTAAGCACCAGCTTCGGAAGCATCATCACCTGACATCATGCCAGTTGCGATATTCTTCATCGCGCTCACACCAGATGCAACTGCATCGATGGGGGTTCCCAACGAGCGGTACATTTCGCGCACGCCAACGATACCGATTTCTTCGATCGGGGAGACATCACCAGATACGATTCCGTAGGTGATAAGGCGCAAGTAGTAGTCCATGTCGCGCAGGCAGGTAGCAGTCATTTCTTGACCGTATGCGTTTCCACCAGGAGAAACAACGTCAGGGCGCTTTTGGAACAATTGGTCGCCAGCTTGCTTAACGATACGCTCGCGGTTTTCGGTCAAAACTTGAGCAACGCGCAGGCGCTTTTCACCACTGGTGACGAAACCTTTGATTCGGTCTAATTCACCAGGGCTAAGATAGCGTGCTTCTGCGTCCGCATTAACGATGGACTTGGTAACGATACTCATGTTTTGGATTCCTCCAGTACTGAATAAAACCAGGATTTAATAATCTGGCGCGACTCGAAAACGGTTTTCTAAGTTTTATCTTGATGAATTAGATTTCACAGCTTGACAAACTGTCAATCTAATGAATCATGAATCTGCTTGAGTAAATCTCAAGGACGCAAACTGCTAAAACTTAACTACCCCTTGTAGAGATATTTTCGGGCATTTTGTTGAGCATTTATTACTGCTCTTAATACTTTGTAATATCTTTTTTCAGTTTTGCGATCGCAAGGGTGGTTTTTAGCGATGTTGAAAATGGCTACAAACAGCTAGCTGCTAGCTTTTCAGGGCTAACAGCTAGCATTATGAAAGCGTTACGACATCTTGCCTGCCCTTAGATGTAGGATAGGCAGGAGTGTCTATCCTCCAAAACTAATCAGCTTTAACGCTACCGAGGTAGTTATCTGCTGGTAGCGAAGGAGTGCGCTGGTAAGGCACTACGTTTTCGCCGAAGAATTGAGCGTATTCTTGGCTATTTGTCAATGCATCTACAGCTGCTGATAAGCCATTGTTAGTTAACAGTTGACTGTACTCCTGAATTTCGGCTTGAGTTACACTCTTACGTCCTAATAGGTGACGCAACAGTAACTCAACTACCTTATTCTGCGGGAAGGAAACACAATAGCGCTGCTGATAGATTTCCGAACTTGCCAAAGCACGCACAAATCCACGTACCGAGATTTCGCCACTTTCAAGTTTGGCTTCTAATTCCGGATGGCGGAATTGAGGAACTTGGCTGCTGTTAACATCCATCACTTGCGCGTATATTGCATTGATGGTTGCTGCCAATTCCGAAGAGTCTCCATTCGCTGTAAAGCGATAAATGCGGGCACTTGGACGTTGTACTGCAAGACCTACAGGTGTAATTGTCCGACTTAAGCCACTGTAAGCGGGTTCTCGATTTTGCGAAGCAATATCTGCGATCGCTTTCCCGGTCATTGGCATGGTGGACATGTCCATTTTCGGAGCAATCGTGTCAAAGCTGGGAACAACAATATCGTCGTTTTGCTTTGTCAACTGGTTGTAAAGCCGTTCGGTATTCGGGAAGTTAGCCGCAGGTAATGTTGGGAAGCGACGGTAAGGAACCGTATCTTCACCAAATACATTTTGGTACTCAACGGTATTCAACATCTCGCTAATAAACGCCTTGATACCCTTTGTCGCCAAAATCAAGTTGTACTTACGAATTTCCGCTTGGTCTTGGGGGGCACGTCCGAGGAAGTGCTTTGTACCCAATTCGATAACCTTGGTATTCGGATACGGTGTATAGAATTCTTTCAGGTATAAGCTAGAACATCCTAAGCCTTCGATGAATTCCTTGACGTTGATTTCACCGTTACCCAAACGGCTTTCTAGCACCTTGAATTCACGCGAAGAAGCAACATATGGAGCAATATCGCGCTCGAATATTTGCCGATAAGCGGCGCTGATAGCTGTTTGAACTGCTACTTTATCGCCAGTACCAGCAACCAACTTGAAGACCTTCGATTGTTCGCGTTGCCTCGATACACCTTGGTTAGCACGGAACTGCACATCGGGTTCCGTCCGCATATCGCTGGGAGTACCTAACTCGACGAACATCGGTGTTTCTTCTTCCTCGTTGTTGACTGTAACATCCTCGCGGATGGTGCCAACACGTAAATTCCGTCCTGACTGTCCCGCAGGTGTCAAATAACGCTCGTAGGGAACGGTATCTTCACCAAAGGCTTGAGCATATTCATCGGTATCAAGAATTGCGTCAATCAGCGCGTAAAAGCCCTTCTTCGCACAAATATCGAAGTACTTGTTGGTTTCTTGACGACCGTAAGTCGGACGACCCAACAAACGACGGTGGATGTACTCAACCGACTTCATTACATACAAGCTAGTCCAGTACATCTTGCGGAATACTTCCGACTTTGCCAAAGCGCGGATAAACTCTTTAACGCTGATTTCACCGTTTTCGAGCTTAATTTCGGCAACTTTCTGACGTTGACCTTCGTAAAGTTCGCGTCCGAAAACTTGCAAGTAAGCAACTTTAATTAAAGCTTGAGTTGTACTTTCCGAAGATTTAACGCTGGTTCCAGCTACCGATTTCTTACCGCGAGTTCCGGGTAACTGGTCGAGTTTGAATACCTTGGGTCCTAATGTACCTGGGGCAACACCACGCGCACGGGGGTTGCTATTTTGGTTATTGATTCCCGGACCTTGGTTAATCAACAGTCGCTTGGTATCTTTACTAAAGAAAGCAGGACTGGTGCTGGGGTTGCGGGTTTCTTTCGGGAAGATTGCACCAAATTGAATTTCCAACGGGTCGTTACCGGAACCGTAAACATGTTGGTCGGGTAGCGGTTGGTTGTAAGAAGCAAATGTGGTGATAAATTGCGGAACTTTGCGGAACGGTGCGCTGTAGTTAAATAAGTCTTGCTGCGGTCCCCAGTTGCGACATTCTTGCGCTTCTTGACCCAAACCGCGTAGGTAAGGTACAGTTTCTTCGCCGAAGTAATCGGAATACTCTTTCGAGTCAACCAAAGCATCAACTAATCCAGATAGACCTTTCGAGGAAACAATCGAAAAATAGTCCTGGACTTCTTCACGCGAAGAAGGACCCCGACCCAAAATGTGGCGGAAAGCTAATTCCAACGCACGACTGTTAATGTAAGAGTCGAAAAAGTTTTTGCGGTAAAGCGGAGATTTACACAAACGACGCACAAACTCTTTCATCGAGATGTCGCCATTTTTAACTTGCGATTCGAGGTTCGATATCGATAACCCGTAAGCGCGAGTAATATCGCGTTCAAAAATTTGTCGATACGCTGCCTTAATTACATCGTTCTTCTCAACTGCCGACAAACCGGGCTTCATCGCGTACTTCGGACGACGCTCAGACGCATTAAAGTAAATTTGGGGCAGTTGCAATCCTTGCTGGTCGCCAGAGGGACGAGCTCGCACTTTATCTGATGGTGTGGGTGCTTTGAATTCGCCAACCAAAACATCCATGTACTGCGCGACGATTTCAGCCGCTTCCGCATCTTGGCGGAAAAACGATAGCGACGCAGCTTTGATTTCTTGTAATGCGACAATGGTTGCTTCAGTTGAGCAAGCATTTTCGATAATTTCCTTCAACCCGCGTGTATTCACCGAGATGATATTGGGGTCGCCGGCGACAATCGCATAAGTGCCGTAGCGTAAAAACCACGATAGGTCGCGCAGGCTTTTCGCCATATTCGTCGGACCATATCGAGCAATATTGATGGGTCTAAAACCAGGAGGAGTCGGACCACTGGGGGTTGAATTAAAGATGGAACGTAAGTTTTCGAGGAAACCACCACGAGTTTCTACATAGGTAACAGTTCCTAGTTCCATGCTGCGGCGAACATCCATTGCGGGTGTCGTTGCTTCTGCTGTTGCCGCTGACAATGCTGCTGCTTCTTGTGGCTTTTCCAAGAAAGCCATCGGCGATCCACCGACAAAAATTCGGTTAGCAGCACGCGAAACGATAATTTCTGAATTATCTGTTAAAACCTGGGCTATTTGTAGACGCTTTGCGCCAGATGCAAAATAACTTGCCAATTCGTTGAGTTCGCCATTTCCCAAGAAGCGGTCTTGTTGCTCGGCTTGGGAAATTGTCGATACAGCTAGAGTTTGATATAGTTGCGGACGCGCAACCGAACTTCCACCACTCGCCTTAACACTCATTGGTTTTGTAAAACTCCCATCATATTTTTTATGTGTTAAGCCTGGATTAGCTTGAGGCTTGACTTTTCGGTAAAAGTGTGAGTGACTTGCACTGCCTGCAAAGCTAGCACCAGAAAAAAAATTAACCCAGTCAATTTTTAGATTAGAACGTTTTGTGTTTTAACTGGGGCTTTATTAAGAAGTGTGTCAAACTTGTCATCTTCGTGTATCAAGTCGTAATAGTACCCACTCCGTGTTAGCTGAGAATGTCCCTAAGTTTTGTATCTATAGGTTATGTAAATGTAACGCATAGCTTTTGCTGATGAATGTACTTAGTTCTATGTTAACGGTAAAAAGGTAGTACACGCGACAAATACGAGGATATTTTCGGCGATCGCACTCTGGGCATGGCGACTTAATTATGAGTATCACTCGCAAACTAGTGTAGACAAAACGGTATACACTAAAATATGCAGTTTTAAGTTATTTCATGCCTGTAATACATGAATTATTTGGAAAACCCGTAGTCATTTCATCTGAAGAAGACATTCAAGATAGAAAAGCTGCATTATGCCCTTTTACTAGAAGAAGATGCGATGGTGGTGGAAACAGAAACCAAACAAAAATAAATTTAACAGCGAATCATCGCTTACGAAACTTTTTTGTAGAAGACCTATCTAGTGTGATTCCAGGAATTTGCTCCATAGATTATGGAACAGAAATTTGGATTGTATGTCCTCGAAGATTATTCGGTTTCAAAAATGACGAACCTGGTTTACCTAGCGTAAATTTGTCATTGCAAGAATATGAAAAAGAGATATTAATAGTAGCTAATTTACCAAAAAATACTGATATTGGTATTTGGTCAGAAGTTTATCTTCAATATGGAGATAATGAAACTAATAGCCCAACCCATAATCTAATCCTCCAATTCCACTAAAAAGAGATAATAGAGAATAGCGGAGCGATGGCAAATTATTCATATTATATGATTTTAATTTTCGAGTCTAAATAATTTATGTATATCGTACATTTAACAAAAAATATCTAGTAAATAAATAAATTTGTTTTTTTATATTTACTATGTATTTGCATTCTCGATGTAGGTTGTGGTTCGAGCGTAGGCGAAGATTGTTTCATTCAAGGATAGATAGTTAAGTCTACAATATTATAAGGGCACGGCATTGCCGTGCCCCTACAACTATCTTAAATTTAAACAAAAAATTAAAATTTATTGTTCTTCTTTAAAGAATGAAACAGCATTAGGGTATCGGTGCTGAATAATGCAAATTATACAAGTAAATCAAGTTATACCCTTGTAAAAATTATCCTTGAAAACAGGAATGCACAAACTAACATTAAAACCTGCTGCTAAATCAACATCTGACTCAAACCCACGTATAATTAATTCTTTTCCGGAACTGCATTTTCTCAAATTACCCAATAAATCATTTTTGCTTCGATGAAATGCAGCAATAGCTATTTCAGCTTCGGGTGATAAACTGCCTTTTAAATAACTTAAAATTGCTCCTGCACCAATCAAATCTTCTAACGCAAAGCGTAAACTCCCATCTTCCCATTTCTCACCTACGGGAATAACTGCAATTTTCTTACCTAACTTTTGAGCAAATTTTGCTACAGCTTCGCAGTTTCGCAAGCAACCAGCTAGAGTTGGTTTGTTTCCTGTTTGTAATGTTAAGGAAGAACCATTTGGAAAAGGTAAAACTAATTTTGTGCCAGTTGGAATATTTTGCAGCGATGTTGGGGAAAGAGAATAATTATTAAATTCGCGTTGAAGTGCTAATTGAGCTTGTAAAGATTCAGCATAAGCTTGTGCTGATTCATCTTTCCATTCATACGGGTAGATAATTGCACCATTACTGGTAGCAATTTCAACAGAAGTGGAAAATGAGAGAATATCGACTATTACAACTGCATCGCTAATCGGTGTAAGCTGTTTAATACCCTGTATGCCCCATTCGCAGCTTAAATCAAATTCAAATTGGTTGTAAATCAAAACGCTCAACAACTAAACTTTGATTACGAAAGAAAAACGATAGCATGTTTGTATCAATCAAAGCTGCTTTCATCATTCCTCCTCGTCAAAAATGCCTGTTGACGACGTGTCTTTATTTCTTCATCAAAATTATTAAACATTTCATCTGACATATCGTTCCAACATCCAGCAAACTGTATAGTTTGCTCTAACGAAGCTTTCGATACTTCTACACCTAATCTAAAATCATGAATAAAATTATATAATTCTGACAATTTTTCTTCGGGAACGAGATTGATTTCTGCAATCACTTTAGTACGTAGGTTTAATGATTCCATATAGCAAATTAATGTGTATTTATTGATTAATAAATTGATTATATAGCAATTTTAAATGAAGGAGTACACGGAAATTAAGCCGTAAAAGCAAGATATTTGTATTCTCGATGCGGGTTGTGCTTCGAGCGTAGGTCAAGATTGTTTCATTCAAAGCGATGTGCTTTTGTTAAGTTTTATGTCGTAAGGCATAAAATAAAATAAGTGAAAATTTCGGAATTTGATGAATAGACGCTGTAGCCTAAATTAGCGATTACTAAGCTAATTTATACAGGAATCTCCAAGAATATGCGTAACCAATTTAAAGTATTATGCTTAACTCCCTTATCGGCTTTGATAGTTGCTTTGGGTATTGCACCTGCAAATGCTATACCAGGACAAAACGTTAATTCGTTTGTCAAATGGGTAAAAAGCAACCCTCAACTACCTGCCGTGAAGTATAACAGCGAATTCCAAAGTTATGACGGCAGAAAAGGTAACTTATATTTTTATGCTGGAGCCACTTCTCAACAAGGAACAGTTACGAGAGAAGGTGTGACAATTAGTGGCGATTCTAGTATTAAATTTAGTCGTCAAAACGCTAAAGCTATAAAAACTATTCAAGGTATTTATGGCTCTCAAATCGCTAAAGATTTTAGCAACTCCCAGTACATTGTCAAAGTGGGTAGAGATTCTTTCTTGCGCGGTAAACAATATGGATATAGCGTTGCTCAAGTACAAAATGGAACTAACTTAGAGATATTTTTATTGAAGGATTTACAGAAGAAAATTGACAATGCCAAATATTGTCAGAAAAACCAGTGCGATGTCTAAGCAATTTCTTGACGACTCCTCTGCCTAAAGGCGAGAGGATTCTGTTCTAAATGGCAAATT
>CAXTCQ010000127.1:0-22796 GCA_964242965.1 uncultured Calothrix sp.
CCCCTGACCCCTGCCTCCTGACCACTGACCACTGACCACTGACCACTGACCATTTACTAAGGACAAAAAAGTGAACTTAGCCGAAGGAGTACAAATTGTTTCGTTCGTCATCCTGGGGCTGATGATGATTGCAACGGCGCTAGGTGTAGTGCTGTTTGAGAATATCGTCTATTCTGCCTTTTTACTGGGTGGCGTGTTTGCCAGTATCGCTGGCTTGTATTTGCTGCTGAATGCTGATTTTGTTGCCTCAGCGCAATTACTAGTTTATGTTGGAGCGGTAAACGTATTGATTTTGTTCGCTATTATGTTGGTGAACAAACGCCAAGATTTTGTGTCTTCTCCTACCGCTTGGGTACGCAAAGCAATAACGGCGGTAGTTAGCTTTGGGTTGTTTGCGTTATTGAGTACGATGATTTTGGCAACTCCTTGGTCGCTATCAACTGGTGTACCTAGTGCTAATCCGATAATTTTGATTGGCGAACATTTCTTCAGTGACTATTTGTTGCCGTTTGAAGTCGCTTCGGTTTTGTTATTGATGGCGATGGTTGGCGCAATTATTTTGGCACGTCGCGAGTATTTACCGGAAGTAAATCTTTCTTCGGATTTACCAAAAACAGTTTTAACTTTACCCGAACGTCCTAGAGAATTGGTTTCTTCGGGAAGCGAGAATGAATAATAGTTAGGAGTTAGGAGTTAGGAGTTAGGAGTTAGGAATTGCTACAAAAAAGATAAAAAAATTATAACTACTGACTGATGACTAATAACTACTAACTAATGATTAATCACTACTGACCACTGACCATCAACAAAACAAAAAATCATGCATTTACAATATGTTTTGATACTAGCAGCCTTACTGTTTTGTATCGGTATCTACGGGTTAATTACTAGCCGTAATGCCGTGCGAGTCTTAATGTCAATCGAATTGCTACTCAATGCTGTTAATTTGAATTTAATGGCGTTTTCTAACTACCTTGACCCAGTGGAAATTAAAGGGCAAGTATTTACTGTATTCGTAATTACTGTAGCGGCAGCAGAGGCGGCGGTTGGATTGGCAATTGTCTTGGCAATTTATCGAAACCGCGATACTGTCGATATGGAGCAGTTTAACCTCCTGAAATGGTAGTAATCGTGTGGAATTAAAACAGGTAATTATTGCCTATAAGGCGCGAGATGCCCAAAGTAAACGCTGGGCAGAAACTTGCGCCAAACAACTCGAAGAACGCCATTGCCAAGTTTTGATGGGACCAAGCGGACCAAAGGATAACCCATATCCGGTATTTTTGGCTTCTGCTAATCATGAAATTGACTTGGCATTGGTGCTTGGTGGAGATGGCACTGTATTAACCGGTGCCAGACATTTAGCCCCAGCTGGTATTCCCATTCTTGGTGTGAATGTGGGGGGTCATCTGGGGTTTTTAACTGAGTCGGTGGACGAGTTTCAAGAAACCGAAAAAGTTTGGGAAAGGTTATTAGAAGACCGTTATGCTATCCAGCGACGGATGATGTTGCAAGCTGCGGTGTTCGAGGGGCATGGTTCTAATTTGGAACCTGTTACCGAACGTTATTTGTGTTTGAATGAGATGTGTGTCAAACCCGCTTCGGCTGACCGCATGATTACGTCGATTCTGGAAATTGAAATCGATGGTGAGGTAATTGACCAATATGTGGGAGATGGTTTGATTGTTGCGACCCCAACAGGTTCGACAGGTTACACCGTTTCTGCCAATGGTCCGATTATCCATGATGGGATGGAAGCGCTGACAGTTACTCCCATTTGTCCCATGAGTCTTTCGAGTCGTCCGATTGTTTTACCTCCCGGTTCGGTGGTGAGTATTTGGCCTCTGGGAGATTACGATTTGAGTACGAAGTTATGGATGGATGGGGTGCTGGCAACTTCGATTTGGCCCGGACACCGCGTTGATATTCGCATGGCAGATTGTCGGGCTAAGTTTATTGTCTTGCGCGAGAACAATTCGTATTATCAAACCCTGCGCGAAAAATTATTATGGGCAGGAACTAGGGTTCACTACAATATTACGAGTCATACGAATTGAAGAGAGGGAGTAGGGAGTAGGGGCGGGTTTATTAAGATTTCTCATTACCCCAATCGTATATTAGTGAACCCGCCCGTACACAGTTCGTTGGGAGTTGAGGAATATAATTATGATTAATTCAGGGCGATCGCATCTACTTCTACTTCTATTAGCATCGCTGGATTAATTAACGATTTAACCTCTATCATTGTCGCAGTCGGTGGGTTATTTCCGAAAAATTCTTCATGTGCCCGTCCAAATTCCGACCATAGGGTAATATCTGTAACATACATCCGAGTTCGGACTACACAACTTACGTCCGCTTCCAAATCTTGCAACGCTTTTTGGATAATTTCAAAACAGCGTTTAGCCTGTGCGTAGGGGTTTCCGGGTGCAAAAACGAATCCTATTTCGTCAACTGGTGCAGTACCAGAAATATAAATTTGCTGTCCGACTCGCATACCTCGGCAGTAACCGACTTCAGATTCCCAGGTTGCACCAGAAAATGTACGTTTGACCAGCATGATAAATAATTTAATAATCTTTAATATTGCATTGACAGAGTAAAATTAATTCGATAATGCTTTGAAGGGTTGCAATAATTTGGGTTTCGCAGGAGTTACCCGGATTCTCACCCTCACGAGAAAGTCAAAATTAAAATGATGCATAATGCCACCAAGAGATAGCACTCACAATGTCGTCAAACAAGCACTTGTTAAAGATGGTTGGGAAATTACCGACGACCCTTATGTTATCTCCTATGGCGAGCGATTTTTATTTGTAGACTTAGCTGCAACAACATCTTCTAATATTAAGCCAATTAAAGGACGCTTTATCGGAGCAAAACGTAAAAATAGCCGCATTGCCATTGAGGTCAAAGATTTTCGCGGTCAATCAGCAATTGCTGATTTGGAACAAGCAATTGGACAGTACATGCTTTATCGCCTTTTGCTTAGTAAAATAGAACCAGAGCGAGAAATATATTTAGCTATTAGTAAAATTACTTATAGTAATATTTTTAGTGAACCAATTGGTGAGCTTGTTATCAGAGAGATTCCACTTAAATTGCTTGTTATCGATACTCAAACAGCAGAGGTTCAACAATGGATACCCCCACTTCCTACGGCAATATCGTAAAACAAGTTATTCTACGATATTCCCAGTTACGTCCTTCTCACGGTGACATCCGCCTTGATACAGTATTTGATGATACACAAAAGCACTATGCACTAATGCAAGTTGGTTGGGATAGAGAACGCAGAGTGCGAGGAAATTTAATTTACATTACTATCAATGATGGAAAGGTTTATATCGAATACGATGGGATAGAACAGGGGATTACTCAAGAATTAATTGGGATGGGTATTCCTAAACAAGATATTGTTTTAGCTTTTTTGCCTGAGTCTCAATTTACTGTTAGCGCTTAGTAGTGCGTATCATTGATTTCGCAGTTAATAATATTTAGTTGGCTTTCTAACGCCATAATAGAAATAAAGACGAGAAATTTCGGCTATGCAGCATCTGAGAATCGTTCCTAATTGGTTGCGGCTATTTATTCTCGTCGTGTTGGTATTAGGTATATTTTTTCGCTTCACAAACCTCGATACTAAGGTATTTTGGCACGATGAAACTTACACGATGCTGCGAGTATCTGGTTATACTGGGTATGAAGTTAGACAAAAAGTGTTTAATGGCAGCATAATTTCAAAAGCAAGTTTAGCCAAGTATCAAAATATTAACGAAGAGAAAGACTTAAGCGATACGATTCGCTCTTTAGCAATTGAAGACCCGCAGCATCCACCGTTATATTACATTATTGCCCGATTTTGGGTACAAATTTTTGGCAACTCGGTAACGGCAATTAGAAGCTTATCTGCGGTTATTAGCTTGATGGTGTTTCCTTGTATGTATTGGCTGTGTTGGGAATTATTTAAGGTGCCTTTGGGGGT
This sequence comes from uncultured Calothrix sp., assembly GCA_964242965.1. GTDB lineage: Bacteria > Cyanobacteriota > Cyanobacteriia > Cyanobacteriales > Nostocaceae > JANNFJ01. Next base: position 3,986 of record CAXTCQ010000127.1, read on the forward strand.
ATCCGGGATTGCGATCGCATTAATTTCCTCATCTCCCGTACATTTCGCATATGCTCAAGAAGCACGCGAATATATTCTTTGGATTGTGACAATTTTACTATCAAGCGCTGCACTGTTGCGAGCAATCCGACTCGAATCACAATCTAAATTCGTCCAATCTCCGGTTTTTAATTGGGGACTTTATGCAATTACTTTATCGCTAAGTCTCTATACATTTTTACTAACTGGGTTTATCGCAATTGCTCATGTAATCTATGTAATAGCAATTGCCAAATTTCGCTGGAATAAAACAGTTGAAGTTTTTTTAACTACAATATTAGTCAGCTTTCTATTCTTCAGTCCTTGGTTAGTTACTTTAATTAATAACTTATATCAATTTCAAAATACAACCGCTTGGACAGCTACACCCTTGGCTTTGGGAACATTAATTCAAAAATGGCTCCTGCAAATTACTCGCATCTTTTTTGACTTGGATGCAAGTATTGAAAATACTTTTGGTTATTTAATTGGAGTATTTTTTGTAGGTTTAGTCGGCTATGCAATTTATTTTTTATGCGCGACAACCCATATTAAAGTTTGGCTATTCATCATATTATTAATTTTCATACCCGCGCTACCGTTAATACTACCAGATTTAATCTTTGGAGGAATGCGTTCGACTTCCGAACGGTATCTTTTACCTTCATATATCGGTATACAATTAGCTGTTGCCTACTTATTAGCTTATCAATTAAACAACGGTCTTTTCTCGCGGCGGCAAATTTGGCAAATTTTTACTGTTTCGTTACTTTTATTCGGGTTGATTTCAATAACAGTAAGTTCTCAAGCTGATACCTGGTGGAATAAGGTTGTTAGTTACAATAATCCAGAAATTGCGAGAATGATTAATCAAGTTCCGCGTCCGCTTTTGATTAGCGATGATAGTGGAATTAATTATGGGAATGTAATTTCTTTAAGTTATTTGTTAGAGCCAAAAGTAAAATTACAGTTAGTTAAGCAAGGAACTACTTTACAGAAAGTCAATAACCAATTTACAAATATTTTTATAATTAATCCTGGTAATCAATTTCAGCAAGAAGTAGAAAGAAGATATCAATCTAAAGCGAATATTATTTATCGCGGCAAGTATTATTCGGTTTTCAAATTGAGAAGCGGAGGCGCGGAGGGGGGATTTTAAGATTTCTTTCACTCGTTGAGAATAGCGTTGTACCATTTCACTTTATTGTTGATACAAATATGTCAGGTAGGGGCACGGCACTGCCGTGCCCCTACGAGCATTCGTATGTATCATGGTTTTTGTTAATTGGTATTACTTATATCTTGCACCCCAAAGCTTTTAGTTATTAATATTACTGAGTTAACGCACGATTATTCGACTTACTTTATTCCCGACAGGGATTGTAAATCCACAAGTTGAATAGCAAAAATCCATATTTATTGGATTGGCGAACGCTAGTAATAAAGTATGTGTTTTTTAGTATCGATTATAAGTATATTCATTGTTTTCCCGTAGAGGTACAAGATAACGGGTTAAACGCGCCCGTACAGAGGAGGGGCGCGTAAACTTGCAATTTCTCTTACTCTTGGTAAATTCGTCTTTCTTTGATGTTCGTCCTACGTGCTTTGCTGCGCGGCTAACTGGACAGCTTCTACATCAACATCGAACTGTTGAGCAATCTGCTCCACACTCATCCCTGTTTTTACTAACAGGGGCACAACTGCTATCAGCATTTCAGTTTTCCGTTCTTCTCAACCTTCTTCTCGACCCTCAGCTTTCGCTTCCTTATAAATCCTAGTTTGCTTTAAACTAACTCCCAGCACAACTTTCACTTCCTCTCTACTTAAAGACGAAAACTTTGTAAACGGCGATTGTTGTAATAATATCTACTAACTTATTGGGGTGGATTTGAAGCTACTTTTGTAACTGCTTCTACATCAACGTTGAGATGTTGAGCAATCTGCTCCACACTCATCCCTGTTTTTAGTAACAGAGGCACGGTTACTCTCAGTATTTCAGCTTCCCGTTCTTCTCGACCTTCAGCTTTCGCTTCCTTATAAATCCTAGTTTGCTCTAAACTCAGTCCCAGCATATCTTCCACTTCCTCTCTACTTAAAGACGAAAACTTGTAAACAGCGATTGTTGTAATAATATCTATTATTTCATTTTTTGGCAGTGTGCCTATTTCTTCTAATTGTACCCGCTCAATTAACAGACGAGCTTGCTTTGCCATCGCTTTCTCTGAGGCAATTGTCAACTGCATTAAATTTATGCCTATTGGCAGAGTATTGGGAGTACCTAACTCATCTAAATAAATGCGCTGTACTTGGTCGCTGTTCAAAAACATTCGATGAGTTCTTGTATCGCTTGGTTTTAAACTGCGCGAGCGAAAAATTATCACGCAGTATCAGTCATCGTATTGAGACTGATTCCGGTTCAAGTACATCATTGATTCAGTAAATAATCGATGGTAGAGAGCTTCATCTTTCTGGGACTGAACTTCTGCAAAAAAAATGATTCTGGGTGTTGCACCTTCTGGAGGTAAAAATACTCCATCGATACGAAAAGCGGTTTCTTTAACCTCAACCGATTCAAATCGATAGTTCTGCACCTGTGAGGGACGGTCATCAATGAATTCAAAAAGTAGCGCCGGAAATCGCTTAAATATCTGGTAATATATAGAGTCTCGTTTCACGCTTCACACCCATAATCTTGCTGATTATTCATTATTTATTTTATCATTTGTTAGTATCTAAAGAGCGTAATTTAATAACCATTATTAGATAATTAGTTTAGAAAAACCACTAATAATAATATTAATTAAAAAAGAATACAGCGGGCAAACTCGTAGGGGCACAGCACTGCTGTGCCCCTACAATAAAATACTTTTCAGACATATTCTTAAAAACATAGTAATCTTATATCCCAGGTGAAAATCGTGGAGACTAGAAACCCGGTATCTTAAAGATACCGGGTTTCTGTTATTTTCATTTCGAGATTTAGCAATGCTATACAGGTTGAGCAATATGCGCTTATATTCTATGGAACTATCACATATCAAAAAATATCAGAACTCTTTTTTTTCTAACTAAGACAAACTTTAATGCGTACTAATTTACTGAAAACATACATCTATAATAATGACTTAAAATGCATAATTAATACACCATCAGGTAGAAGCGGCTACTTGTTATAGATTAGACAATATTTAGAATATTGCTAAAATATTACTTTTATAGCGCTTTGTAACTGAATAAAATATAGGTTGCGATCGCCTAACTACAAAATACGTATTCACTACTTAAGTAGGTGGGCTAAAATAAACAGAGCTATGTTCCGACTCGCAAACATGTCCTAAACCCTTACCAAAGGAAGCGGCTTCCCGAAGGGTAGGACAAAGGACGACCCCCACAACGCACGCTATATTTATACCGACCTACTTACACAAAACCAGCAATGTCGAATTCACAAGTAGTAAGCGAGACAGATAATCTCGACCTCAAACAGCTGTTAAGAACTTTAGCAGAAGTCAAGAAAGGCAACTTTGCTGCGCGAATGCCAATTGACCAAACTGGAATTGCAGGGAAAATTGCTGACACTCTCAACGATGTGATTGAGATGAACGAACGCATGGCAGTGGAGTTAGAGCGCGTTAGCACAGCTGTTGGTCAAGAAGGTAACATGGACGAGCGTACCGATTTGGGAAATGCCAAAGGTGCTTGGAAAAGCTCGTTGAATTCGGTCAATACTTTGATTTCTAACCTGACGCAACCGACGGCAGAAACTAACCGTGTAATTAGGGCTGTTGCGAATGGCGATTTGTCGCAAACTATACCAACAGAAATTCAAGGTAGACCGCTGCAAGGTGAGTTTCTTCAAACTGCCCGGATTGTAAATACGATGGTGGCTCAACTTAATTCCTTTGCGAGTGAAGTGACGCGGGTAGCGCGGGAAGTTGGAACCGAAGGTAAATTGGGCGTACAGGCAGAAGTTAAGGGCGTGGCGGGAACGTGGAAAAATTTAACCGACAATGTAAATTTAATGGGAGGCAATCTGACCGCACAGTTGCGGAATATTGCCGAGGTGACAACTGCGGTGGCAAATGGCGACTTGTCGAAGAAAATTACTGTTGATGTCAAAGGCGAAATTTTAGAGTTGAAAAACACCATCAATACGATGGTTGACCAGCTTAATTCCTTTGCTTCGGAAGTAACCCGCGTAGCGCGAGACGTGGGAACCGAAGGTAAGTTAGGGGTACAGGCTCAAGTTCCCGGTGTGGCTGGAACTTGGAAGGACTTGACCGATAATGTTAACTTGATGGCAGGAAGTTTAACAGCACAAGTGCGAAATATTGCCGAAGTGACAACTGCGATCGCCAAAGGTGACCTTTCCAAAAAAATCACTGTCAATGTCAAAGGCGAAATTTTCCAACTTAAAAACACCATCAATATAATGGTGGACCAGCTTAATTCTTTCGCTTCCGAAGTAACTCGTGTAGCGCGGGAAGTAGGTGCAGAAGGAAAACTTGGCGGTCAGGCACAGGTTGCCGGGGTTGATGGTACGTGGAAAGACTTAACCGATAGTGTAAATTTTATGGCGGGAAGTCTCACTGCCCAGGTACGGAATATTGCCGATGTGACAACGGCAGTGGCAAATGGCGATTTGTCAAAGAAAATTACTGTTGATGTCAAAGGCGAAATTTTAGAGTTAAAAAATACCATCAACACGATGGTTGACCAGCTTAATTCCTTTGCTTCGGAAGTAACCCGCGTTGCACGAGACGTGGGTAGTGAAGGAAAGTTGGGCGTACAGGCAGAAGTCAAAGGTGTGGCGGGAACTTGGAAAGACCTGACGGACAGCGTCAACTTTATGGCGGGTAGTTTAACTGACCAGGTGCGGAATATTGCCGAAGTGACAACGGCGATCGCTGGGGGCGATTTATCGAAGAAAATTACTGTTGATGTCAAAGGCGAAATTTTAGAGTTAAAAGACACCATCAATACGATGGTTGACCAACTTAATTCCTTTGCTTCGGAAGTAACCCGTGTAGCGCGGGAAGTGGGAACCGAGGGTAAATTGGGCGTACAAGCACATGTGCGCGGTGTGGGTGGAACTTGGAAAGATTTGACCGATAATGTTAATTTGATGGCGGGAAGTCTAACCGCACAAGTGCGGAATATTGCTGATGTAGCGAGTGCGATCGCCGGGGGCGATTTATCGAGGAAAATTACTGTTGATGTCAAAGGTGAAATTTTGCACCTGAAAAATACCATCAATACGATGGTTGACCAGTTGAATTCTTTTGCATCGGAAGTAACCCGTGTTGCCCGCGAGGTGGGAACCGAAGGTAAATTAGGCGGACAGGCACAAGTTACCGGAGTTGCGGGAATTTGGAAAGATTTGACCGACAATGTTAACTCGATGGCGGGTAACTTGACAGCACAGGTACGGGGTATCGCTAAAATCGTGACTGCGGTAGCGAATGGAAACTTGAAGCGCAAGCTGATATTAGATGCTCAAGGAGAAATCGAAACCCTAGCGGAAACGATTAATGAAATGATTGATACCCTAGCAACTTTTGCCGATCAAGTAACCTCTGTAGCGCGGGAAGTGGGAATTGAAGGTAAGCTGGGCGGGCAAGCTAGCGTACCGGGAGCATCAGGAATTTGGCGCGACTTAACCGACAACGTGAATGAATTGGCAGCAAATTTGACAACCCAAGTCCGAGCAATTGCGGAAGTAGCAACTGCCGTCACTAAAGGCGATTTAACTCGGTCAATTTCTGTGAAAGCGTTGGGAGAAGTCGCCGCCCTCAAGGATAATATTAACCAGATGATTGCCAATTTGCGGGAGACAACTCGCAAAAACACCGAGCAAGACTGGTTGAAAACGAATTTAGCGAAATTTACCCGAATGTTGCAAGGGCAGCGAGATTTAGAAACGGTGACGAAATTGATTTTATCCGAGTTAGCGCCACTAGTTTCTGCCCAGCAAGGTTTATTTTACTTGATGGATAATGAGAATCACACAGCCTTTTTAAAATTAATCAGCAGCTACGCATACCGCGATCGCAAAAACCTTTCCAACCGTTTCTTTATGGGTGAGGGTTTAGTAGGTCAGTGCGCTTTAGAAAAAGAGAGTATTCTACTAACTCAAGTACCCCACGACTATATAAAGATAAATTCTGGTTTGGGTGAAGCCACACCGCTGAATGTAGTTGTTTTACCAGTATTGTTTGAAGGACAAGTCACGGCAGTCATCGAGTTAGCATCGTTCCATAGCTTTAGCGAAATTCACCTTACCTTCTTAGACCAACTTACAGAAAGTATTGCCATCGTCATGAATACTATCTCTGCAAGTATGCGGACAGAGGAATTACTCAAACAGTCCCAGTCCTTAGCAGAAGAGTTACAATCTCAGCAAAAAGAACTTACCGACACCAACACGCGGCTAGAACAACAAGCGCGATCGCTCAAAGCATCCGAAGAACTACTCAAACGCCAGCAAGAACAGTTACAACAAACAAACGCAGAATTAGAAGAAAAAGCCGAATTGCTAGCGTTGCAAAACCGCGAGGTAGAGCGTAAAAATAGCGAAATCGAACAAGCGCGTCAAGCTATTGAGGACAAAGCCGAACAACTATCGCTGACATCTAAGTATAAATCTCAGTTTCTAGCGAATATGTCCCACGAATTGCGAACCCCCCTCAATAGTTTGCTAATTTTAGCCGGGTTAATGTCTGACAACAGCGAAGGCAATTTAACTAGTAAGCAAGTCGAGTACATTCGCACTATTTATTCTTCCGGAAACGATTTGCTGGCATTAATTAACGACATTCTCGACTTAGCAAAAATCGAATCGGGTACGATGGCGTTAGAAATTCACGAAACATTTTTTACCGACATCAATGCCCATGTTAAAGGAACCTTCCGACAAGTTGCAGTTGAACGTAACTTAGATTTCCATCTCGATTTTGACCCGCGCTTACCTCGTGCCATTTTCACCGATACCAAACGGCTCCAGCAGGTATTGAAAAATTTATTATCAAACGCTTTTAAATTTACCCAACAGGGTCATGTGAGATTGAATGTATCCCCAGCTACTTCAGGCTGGAGTCCAGACCTAAGTATTCTCAATCGCGCCGAGCGTGTAATTGCCTTCTCAGTCAGCGATACAGGCATTGGCATTACCCCCGACAAACAGCAGATAGTTTTTGAAGCATTTCAGCAGGCAGATGGTACAACCAGCCGTAAATATGGCGGTACGGGGTTAGGCTTATCGATTAGTCGGGAAATTGCTTACTTATTGGGAGGTGAGATTCGTTTAATTAGCGAGCCAGGAAAAGGTAGTAATTTTACACTTTACTTACCGCAATATTATTTAAACAAATCGGTAACAACTAGCCGTAACGAAGATAAATTAAGCGATGCGCCGACAGCAGTCAAGAACACCCCCTACGTCGAGACGCGATTAGCACCCAGCCAAGAATCATTATTAACCGAGCAAGTAATTGAAGATGACCGGGAGAATATTCAATCAGGGGAACGCTTGCTACTGATTGTCGAAGATGACCTAAACTTTGCTCGCATCTTATTAGATATGGGACGACAGCAGGGTTTTAAAGTATTAGTAGCAAGTCGCGGTGATGTCGGTTTGATAATGGCACGCGAATATCTGCCAACTGCGATTATGCTCGATATTCGCTTACCAGTCATGGATGGGTGGACGATACTCGACCGCTTAAAACACGACCCTAAAACTCGTCACATACCCGTTCATATCATGAGCATAGACGAAGGGCAACAGCGAAGCTTGCAACAGGGAGCGATCGCCTACCTACAAAAACCCATCAGCAGTCATCTATTATTAGATGCGTTGAGCCGAATCAAAGAATTTGTCGAACGTCCGGTAAAAAACCTATTGATTGTCGAGGACGACGAAACCCAACGCCAAAGTATAGTCGAACTGATTGGTGACAGCGATGTAACTAGTACAGCAGTTGGTACAGGAGCAGCTGCATTAGAAGCTTTAGCAAATGCTCATTTTGACTGTTTGGTATTAGATTTAGGGCTACCAGACATGACAGGCATCGAGCTAATCGAGCAAATCAAACAGCAATCGAATTTAGCTTACTTACCTATTATTGTTTATACTGGCAAAGAATTAGCTATTCAAGAAGAAAGCGAACTGCGGCGTATTTCCGACACCATCATCGTTAAAGACGTGCGATCGCCCGAACGACTTTTAGACGAAACAGCCTTATTTTTGCATCGCGTCCAAGCAAATTTACCCGCACCCCAACGGCAAATGCTCGAAAAAATCCAGCAAAGCGATACCATCGAAGATGGTAGCCAAGGCGATCGCGTTTTAGTTGGGAAGAAAATCTTAATAATTGACGACGATATGCGGAATATCTTTGCCCTCACCAGCTTACTAGAGCATTACAAAATGCAAATTCTCTATGCCGAAAATGGCAGAGATGGCATTACGATGCTGCAAAACAATCCCGATATAAATCTAGCTTTGGTTGATATTATGATGCCAGAGATGGATGGATATGAAACGATGGCAGCGATACGAGTTTATAACCAATTCAAAACCTTACCTCTAATTGCCTTAACAGCGAAAGCAATGAAAGGAGATAGAGAAAAGTGTATTTCCGCAGGTGCTTCCGACTACATCACCAAACCCGTTGACAACAAACAGTTAATTTCGCTGCTTAAAGTTTGGTTGTATAAAAGTTAGGAGTTAGGAAATGTAGAGACGCGAAATTAAGCCCTGCGGGCACACTTCGTGAACGCGTCTCTTATTAAGTTAGGAGTTAAGAGTAGCCCTGCCAAGGTGAGTCTAAATACTAAACAATCATAACCCTCCCTAATCTTTTTACTCTGTGTTCTCTGTGCCTCCGTGGTTAAATAAAATGTTTATTTACCACAGAGTCACAGAGGGCACAGAGAAATAAAAGAAATTTTAATAGTTACCTTGACGGGGCTTGAGTTATATCATGTACGGTTAAAAACTTATAATTAGCGTAGGTTGGGTGGAGCGGAGCGTAACCCAACTTCAATGTTGGGTTCCACGCTCGTCCCAAGGGGACACGCTGCGCGTTGGCGTAGCCTGCGCTTTGCGCTTACGTTACACCCAACCTACAAAACTTGATAGCTTGAGAGTAACATTATTTTCCCCCTTCCCCCCCTTCCCCCTCTTTCTCCCATGAAGCATCCGAACGAATTAGAAGATATCGAAATCGAGCTACTGTTAGAGGGTGTGTATCGCTATTACGGCTTTGACTTTCGTAATTATGCTTTAGCTTCGCTCAAACGACGTGTTTGGAATGTAGCCAAGAGCGAAAATTTAACAACTATCTCTAGCCTTCAAGATAAAGTTCTGCATGATAAAACTTGTTTAGAACGCTTGTTGCTGGGACTTTCAGTTAATGTTACTGCGATGTTCCGCGACCCTAGTTTTTATATTGCTTTTAGAAATAAAGTTATTCCTTTACTACGAACTTACCCTTTTATTCGGATTTGGCACGCTGGATGCTCTACGGGGGAAGAAGTGTATTCAATTGCAATCCTCCTATTTGAAGAAGGACTTTATCATCGTTGCCGTATCTATGCTACCGATATGAATGAAGTCGTGTTATCCAAAGCCAAAGCCGGAATTTTTCCGTTGCGTTTGATGCAAGAATATACCCGACTTTATCAATTAGCAGGAGGTCAAAAAGCTTTCTCCGAATATTATACTGCCGCTTATGATGCGGCAATTTTCAGACCATTTCTGAGAGAAAACATTGTATTTTCCGCACACAATTTGGTAACGGATTCTTCCTTCAATGAATTTAATGTAATTCTCTGCCGCAATGTTTTAATTTATTTTAACCAAAAATTACAAGACCAGGTTCATAAGTTACTTTATGAAAGTTTGAGAAGATTTGGAATTTTGGGATTGGGGAAACAGGAATCGCTGCTGGGTACACCTTACGAACAAGACTATCAAGCGGTAGATAGTCAAGAAAAACTTTACCGAAAGCGTTTTGAGCGCGAGATTCAATATGAGCAAATATGAGCTTGTAGTAATTGGTGTATCTTTGGGGGGATTACAAGCGCTGTCAATTATTCTAAAAAGCTTACCGAAAGATTTTGCGATCGCACTTGCTATTGTCCAACACCGTCCCATATCCTTAAATGGCCAATTGGTTAAAGTTTTACAGCAGCAAAGTTTACTACCAGTCATCGAGCCACAAGACAAACAAGCGATCGCTGCTGCAAAAGTTTACCTTGCTCCTGCCGATTATCATCTGCTTGTCGAACCAAATCATTTTGCTTTATCAACAGAAGCTGCGGTTTGCTTCGCTCGACCATCGATTGATGTGTTATTTGAAACTGCGGCTGATGCCTATACAGAGCGAGTCATTGGGATAATATTGACCGGAGCAAGTAACGATGGCGCACAAGGGCTAGCTAAAATTAAAGCATACGGCGGCTTGACAATTGTTCAAGACCCAACCACTGCAATGAGCAGGATAATGCCGGATGCCGCAATATCCGCAGTCCCGTCAGCAAAAATTATACCTTTAAATGAAATAGCGCCTTTCTTAGTAGGGTGCGTATAGCCTTCGGCATTCAAGAAAAGCGCAGCGTAACGCACCACCAACAGTTCTTTTTTTCATAATTACATTTCTTTACATAATTTGATATTTGTCGTGTTATCAAATTAATGTCATTACTAAAATAATCATCAATAATTTTGTCGGTTGCTCCGGTAGTGCGTTGCGTGGATGTCCCCTGTTGTAGCACCTGCCGTTGTAGCGATCGCACTTCTCCATGAGATTCGCAATGAATATGAAATTGAAAAACCCGAATGGTGATTAGTGGATGCATTGGACTACGGGGAGATGGGTACATTCCCACGGATGTGATGACTGAAGATGAGGCACAATCCTACCATCGCAAGCAAACAGTGCTGAAATAAAATTAATAAGTTTCTTTGTGCCGGCGTAGGCGTAAGCGAAGCGTTGACGCAGGCTAGCCGCCCTTTGTAGGGCTAGGACTCAGCAATTCCACAGGAATATCGCCTTCGCTGTGATTCGAGAACTATAATATAAAGTGACAGCAGTTTAATTGGGTAAATGCTGCTTACCCTGTGCCTTAGAGAGTCAGGAGGCATATTTATTCTGGCTCCTAACTCCTCAAAACTTTCAAAGTAAAACTTAAATGGCTATTGGCTTAATAGCTAGTTATTGAACAAATCCAAATCCGTTACTGCACCGATACTGCTAGAAGATACCAATTTAGCATATTTTGCCAATACGCCTTTAGTGTAACGGGGTGAAGGAGGTTGCCAGTTTGCACGGCGGCGAGCTAATTCTTTTTCAGATATGTTTAACTGCAAGAGGCGTGCAGGTGCGTCAATGGTAATACTGTCACCTTCTTCTACAAGGGCGATCGCTCCTCCAACTGCTGCTTCTGGTGCAACGTGACCAACCACCATGCCGTAAGTGCCGCCAGAAAAGCGCCCATCGGTAATTAATCCCACAGCATCACCTAAACCAGCACCGATAATTGCCGAAGTGGGAGCTAGCATTTCCCGCATACCCGGGCCACCTTTTGGCCCTTCGTAGCGGATGACGAGAATATCACCTGCTTGAATTTTACCCGCCAAAATTGCATCTAAAGAGGCTTCTTCCGATTCAAACACACGCGCAGACCCAGTAATTACTGGCTTTTTCACCCCGGTAATTTTAGCGACCGCGCCATCTGTAGCTAGATTACCTCTGAGGATAGCTAAGTGTCCTTGGGCATACATCGGGTTATTCCAAGGACGGATTACATCTTGGTTGGCGGATGGTTCTGCGGGTACGTCTGCCAAGACTTCTGCAACTGTTTGACCGCTGATGGTGAGGCTATTTCCATGTATTAAGTCATGCACCAGTAGCATTTTCATGACTTGGGGAATGCCACCAGAAGAGTGCAAGTCGGTAGCTACATACTTACCACTGGGTTTTAAATCGCATAAAACAGGGACGCGGGTGCGGATAGTTTCAAAGTCATCCAGGGTTAACTCTACATTAGCAGCGCGAGCTAGAGCTAAAAAATGCAACACGGCATTAGTCGAACCACCTACCGCCATAATTATAGAAATCGCATTCTCTATAGATTGGCGCGTGATAATTTGACGGGGTAAGATTTGCTTCTTGATGGCTTCGACTAAAACAAATGCCGATTTTTCCGTACTATCGGCTTTTTCGGCATCTTCCGCCGCCATTGTCGAAGAATAAGGTAAACTCATCCCCATCGCCTCGAAAGCTGAAGACATGGTGTTAGCTGTGAACATTCCACCACACGAACCAGCGCCAGGACAAGCAAGGTTTTCAACTTCTAACAGTTCTTTCTCATCAATCTTCCCAGCACTATATTGACCAACAGCTTCAAAAGAACTAACAAGGGTTAAATCGCGTCCGTTGTAGTGTCCAGGTTTAATCGTGCCACCGTAAACAAAGATAGCGGGAATATTCATCCGTGCGATCGCTAACATTGCCCCTGGCATATTCTTATCACAACCGCCAATGGCCAGCACACCATCCATACTTTGCCCAGTACAGACGGTTTCAATCGAGTCAGCAATTACTTCCCGCGACACCAGGGAATATTTCATCCCTTCAGTTCCCATCGAAATCCCGTCGCTGATGGTAATTGTACCAAACACTTGTGGCATCGCCCCAGCACTTTTAATGGCAACTTCTGCCCTTTGTGCCAGTTGATTTATCCCCATATTGCAGGGGGTGATAGTACTATAGCCATTGGCTATACCGACAATAGCCTTATTGAAATCTGCATCTGTAAAACCAACAGCACGCAGCATTGCTCTATTGGGCGATCGCTGCACTCCTTGGGTTACAACTTGGCTTCTCAAATTCTCCGACATAGTTACATCATCCTATGACTTTTACGTATGAGTATCATAGGTAGCAATTTTTCAGATGTCCAATATATATTTATGAATATTTGAGACTTATAAAATATCAAAACTATGGAACTACGACACCTACGTTACTTCATTGCTGTAGCTGAGGAACTGCACTTTAGTAAAGCCGCAGAGCGCCTTCACATCGCTCAACCTCCCTTAAGCCAGCAAATTCAGCAGCTAGAAGCAGAATTAGGGGTAGAACTTTTTCAACGCAAAACCAAACGACAGGTGCAGCTAACAGAAGCCGGACAAGCATTTTTGCAAGAAGCTTATCAATTGTTTGCTCAATTATCCAAGGCAATCGATCTGACTCAACGGATAGGTAGGGGTGAAAAAGGACAATTACGAGTAGGTTTCACCAGCTTGGTAACTTACGATTTGCTTCCTGTGATTTTGCTGCGGTTTCGAGAACAGTTTCCAGAGGTAGAGTTAGTATTGCAGGAATTAACGACAACTCAGCAAGAACAAGCGCTATTTAATCGCCACATCCATGTAGGTTTTGCCCATCCACCTTTAGAAGACAATACTCTCAATACTGAATGTATTCAGCAAGAAAGCCTAATTGTAGCTTTGATAGAAACTCATTTTTTAGCTAGACAAGAAAATATTTCAGTGCGCGATTTGTTGGACGAAAATTTTATTATGTTTCCCCGCCATTTGGGACCCGGGCTTTACGATCAAATCCTAAGTTTTTGCCAGCAAGGAAATTTCAGTCCAAAAGTGACGATAGAAGCAATCCAAATGCAAACAATTATCGGGCTAGTGTCAGCAGGAATAGGGATTGCGATCGTACCGTCTTCTTTGCAAAATCTTCAGAGGGCTGGTGTAGTTTATCGCGCTTTAGAAGAAAAAACACCATTAGTAGAAACGGCTGTAGTGTGGCGACAAGAGGAGATGATACCTGTTTTACGGGAGTTTCTAAAAATTGTGAGAAGTTCCAGTTTGATTTATGAAAAAGATTACGTATTGTAGGGTGCGTTACGAACTTCGTTATAACGCACCCTACAAACATTTTAAAAAATAAAATAGGAGTCCTATCGTTTGCCCATTTACTTTAACTTTTTAATCAATCAGGCAGGCTAACTTTTAATTATGTATTTGCCTGCCGCACAGTAATAAAATAATTACCATACACATTGTTTAACCACTCCACTGTCTGGTAGACAATCGGTTTCTGTCTGGTAGACAATCGGTTTCTGTCTGGTAGACAATCGGTTTCTGTCTGATAGACAATAGGCTTCTGTCTGGCAGACAATAGGCTTCTGTCTGGCAGACAATATTAATTTATTTAATATTTGTATGCCAGACAGTTACTAATACAATGACCAAGATAGTTTGTAAATTTATCTTGATTTTTATACTATATTATTCATGGAAAATTTATAGCTTTTACCACGACTTAGAGGATTTTTACTGATATACAGTCGTTCCTAAAATCTAATAATTATTCAGTAATATTCCCATACACAATATTCACCGACTAGATAATATGTAAATAGAAAAGATAAATTATTGAGGGCAAGAATGAAAGTTTTTAATCTGGTTCAAAAAGGAATAATCGCTGTTTCAACTTTTAGTACAATACTTGCTTCAACAAGCGCTTTTGCAATTCCCTATGGAACCAATACTGTTTATAAGGTGATGGGAACCAGCGGACAAACAGATGTTTATATTAGTTCCACTGCTGGTTCTCGCGTCAATGTATTGCTTGGGGCTATAGATAGGCCGCAAGCGAGAATTGCAGGTGCTTGTGGAGAAGTAAGAATCTCCGTGCCGTCCAGTGGCAGCTTTGCTGGATTAAAAGTTGACGATATAGAGGTAGACGTTTCCACACTTTCAGTTCAGACATTTCCAAGTTGTATTAGTGGAAGTTTCGCAGAACCGAGAACTAGTAATTTTAAAACTCCCACAGGACAAGTTATTATCGTTGGCAAAACGGCAAATACTGCCGTGAAGATTGCATTACCCCAGGAAATAACGAGGGCGGTAACAGTTAATGCTTGCGGATTTGGAGTCTTAAGAGGTTCTACTACATCTCCACTACCTGCTACTTTGACGATTGGTACTCAAAGTTACACTCTCGCATCACTTGCAAATGCTACTAACGGTCCGATTTGTCGGACAAATGGGGCAATTTCGACGGGTTATATCCCCGCAGCTTGGCCATAATTCAAAAATTGCAACTGGCTACTAAATTCCTCTCAGTTTAATATTAGCCAGCGATTCAGCTGGCTAATATTAATTATGAAAAAAATCTAAGTATATGTAGGGTGTGTTAGCGACAGCGTAACGCACCTTTCCGAGGCTACGTATCTTTTCAAAAATCAAATAGTAGTCCTATATTTATATAGGGATTGCTCAAATTGATTTATGCATTTGTAGCACTTTATTAAGTTTTTGTTAAGGCTCAAACCCTTTTTGACGTTTGCGAAATGAATTTATACCAACAGTTTAAGGTGCGTTACGCTCTTGAGCTTACGCACCCTACACTTTCTACACTTTTGCAACTGTTATCGGACTAACATTAACATTCCTATCAACAAATATTTGCGGTTTCAAAAGAATTCTAAATATCAATAGGAGAGACTTGAATTCTCCAGGGGTTTTATTGCGTTTCCATTGTCCGGGACGGCAAAACAGCATTTCAACTAAATGACGATATTGTTTTAAACTCATCGATGCAAACTTGATTCGGATAGTTGGATATTCATCATCATTAAATCTAATCCGAATAATTTCGGCTTCCATTAGTAGATTTGACTCGGCAATTTCAAGTTGAATTGTCGTAAATTCTTCTAAATTAATCAATGTATTCGTAGTTAAGGCAATTTCTGCACCTGATAAAGAAATACTTGTAGTCACTCCCCAAAGATGATTTTCATCAATACTCAACTTGACTACACGTCGCAAATCAAACCATTCGTCAATATTAGGTTTAGGTGCATCAATAAGAATTAGTAGGGCAATACCAATCATGATTAAATTGTAGCTACTCCATAACCAACCCAAACCAATACCTTTGATTTGTAAAGCAACATCGTAAGGAACTGTTGTTGTCCATATACCTTTGTCCATATACCTTTGACTATGCATATATCTAAATTCCGCCACAAACTCAAAGCGGTGGCAATAAATAGAATAATTAAAGGGAAGGCTAGTCCCCAGTTGAAGTTATAGCGATTAGTAATTGTACCTTTGGGTGTAACTTGAAAGCCTCGGTCGAAGGGATTTAGCATGACTTGGATAACAGTCAAAGCTAATGGAAAACACAAAACTAAAGAGTAAATATCAGATAGTAAAGCCGAACGCGATTGGTTATTTAGCCAAGCAAATACTGTCAAATTAACCAGGTAGTAAGGTAGAAAAAAGTACAGTAATTCCGCAGGAGTTGCCCGAATTGGTATTACCCCTAAAAACGAATATGCTAAGGGTATTATGAGAAAATAAACCCGCGAAATACTCGTAAACCAATGCAGCAATCCTTCTAAATGTGCCAGTCTTTGAATAAAACTGAGTCCAGGAATTGTCAAGGGATTGGATTTAATAAAAAAGGCTTGTAAGGTTCCTCTTGCCCAACGGAATCTTTGCGTTGCATGTGCGGCAATATTTTCTGCTGCTAATCCAGCGCTTAATTTTTCATCTAAGTAAAGTAAATCGTAGCCTTTCGCCGAAAGGCTAATACCTGTAAAGTAATCTTCACTCAACGATTCGGTAGCAAAACCGCCTGCTTCTTGCAATGCACTGCGGCGAACTACAAACGAAGTTCCCGCACAAACTACGCTACCTACACCATCGCGGATTGGTTGAATTTGGCGATAAAATACTTCTTCTTCAGAGGTGAGAATATTTTCTAAGCCTAAATTTCTGGCAATGGGGTCGGCGTTATAAAAGCTTTGTGGTGTCTGAACGAGGGCAACTTTTGCCTCTTGAAAAAAGCCAACTGTACGAGTTAGGAAATTTTTAGTTGGGATAAAATCAGCGTCAAAAACAACAATTAATTCACCTTTTGTTTTCGTCAACGCATGATTCATATTTCCAGCTTTGGCATGGAGGTTATTGGCACGGGTTAAATATTCGCACCCTAATTCTGCTGCTAAATGTGCCATCTCCGGGCGGCGAGTATCATCCAGCAAGTATATTTTCTTGTTGGCATATTCTAAAGCTTGGCAACCAATAATCGTGCGTTGCAAAATAAAAACAGGTTCGTTGTAAGTTGGAATAAAAATATCAACTGATGGATTATATATCTCATCAATAACAGCAAGGGAATTGACATCGGCTTCGCGCTTGCGGTCTTTAACATTCAACATCAAAAATAATTGGATGGTGCTACTCAATAGTATTAGCATCTCAAGTGCGAATAAACCCAGGCTGAATACTCCATTTAACGGGTTAACTAGGTTAAGGGTTGAAAGGCTGCGCCAAATAATGTATCGTAAAGTTAATATTATCAAAATCCCCACTACAATCCGGCGCGACCAAATACGCGGTTGTGGAGAAATTCGCATTATTAACAATACGAACATAAATAATCCTACCGTTGGTATAACTAAATATCTTCCCATTACCATTGGTACTTCCAACCACATCGGTGGTTGTTGTTCCCAGAGATTCACGTATAAAAAAATCTTGCTGATAGTGCGATCGCCTGTAAACCAACCTGTAATTAATATCCCAAGAAACACAATCATACTTAGTAAAATTAGCGTTGCGGCTTGGGGACGAACTCGTTTGGATGCACGCCACTGTGATGCTTTGCGCTTGAAGTTTGATACTGCCATTTTTTTACTCAATTACTACATTTTTCAATAGATACTAAAACTCGCTATTGTTAATAATATTTAAATAATGGGCGATATAATTAAGTATTTGTACTGAAAAGTATATGAATATTGAGAATATCCTGCTTGGGTAGATAAATTTGCATTGCTGTATGTTTGTGCCAAGGTAAGAGTCTAAAGATATCCTGCCCTGATATTTAAAAAAGTAACATCGGCAATCAAATCTTTGATTAGATGACGGTGAAAACAATTGTAGAGAAAATTAAACAAATTCTCAGCTTAGATTAATATTGCGATCGCCTCAAGAATATAAATTATATTTAGAAATAACTTAATGGCTGAAAAAACCATGAAATTCAAATCGTTGGCAATTCTTGGTTTCGCTGCTTTATTCATGGTCGGTTGTGCAAAAGAAGTCAATTCTAATCGGGTAAATTCTGACTCACCTGCGGTAACAAACACTACGACTGAAAATACTGCATCAACAGGAAAAGGGGGAAGATTTCAAGCTGCGGAACACCCGACTACGGGAAATGTACGTGTTTTAAACGAAAATGGTAAGCGTTATATCGAGTTCGACCGAAGTTTTAAAACTGATAGCGGACCCGATTTATTTGTGATTTTGTATCGAAACTCTACGGTTCCTGTGTCTGGTGTTAAGGAGCAAGATTACGTTCAAGTTGCTCGGTTGCAAAAAATTAATGGTACTCAACGCTACGCAATTCCAGGAAATGTGCAGCTAGCAGATTTTAAGTCGGTTGCTGTTTGGTGTAAGCAATTTAATGCGACTTTTGGCTTTGCACCTTTGAGTTAGTTGTTAATTATTAGTCGCTGTTATCGGTGTCTTATTTAATTTTTGAACATATACGTAGGGTGTGTGTTAGACGAGAGTACGGCATCAAAAACTTTGGATGGTGCGTTAGGAAGAAAATCCTAACGCACCCTATAAATACTCGATTTTTCGTTCTTCGATACGGATGTGGGTGAATTTTGATTGTTGCTGGGGGTGGGGCGGGTTTATGAAGATTTTTTGAGGGTGTTTGGGATGTGGGTGAATTTTGAT
>CAXTCQ010000128.1:0-22735 GCA_964242965.1 uncultured Calothrix sp.
GTTAGGAGTTAGGAGTTAGGAGTTAGGAGTTAGGAGTTAGGAGTTAGGAGTTAATTTTTCTCCACTCCTCCCTACTCCCTACTCCCTTCACCAATCGCGTGCATTTTTTGTCAAAATATAAAGATATCGGATTGTTTACAAAAACTTTAATGACAGGTAATTATTCGAGTCCGGACTTTACCCAAATATCTGTTACAGAATTGGCAAAACGTCTCTCATCTGGTGACAATAAGCTTCAACTTGTTGATGTCCGCGAACCCCAGGAAGTGCATATCGCTAGCATCGATGGCTTTATCAATCTGCCTTTGAGTGAATTTGCAAATTGGGCAGAACAAATTCATTCCCGCTTTGAACATGATGCTGAAACCCTGGTATTGTGCCATCATGGTGTGCGCTCGGCGCAAATGTGCCAATGGCTAGTTGCTCAAGGTTTTACTAATGTCAAAAATATCTCAGGCGGTATTGATGCCTACTCGATAATGGTAGACCATTCGATTCCCCAGTATTAATTAGGGAGTAGGGAGTAGGGGAAGTAGTGGTGCATGTCACGCATTTTTGAGGGGTTGTAGTTGTAGGTTGGGTGTAGCGTAAGCGTAACCCAACATTTTATATAGTTGGGTTCCACTTCGTTCCACCCAACCTACGTCTACTACGTACCCACCAAAATTAATGACATGGAGCAGTAGTGGTCTATGTCATTAGTTTTGGGGGATTCAAAACGAACCACAGAGTCACAGAGTACACGGAGGAAGAATTAGGAGAGATGAGGGTATTTTTCAACCCATCAAAACTTATGACACGAATCAGTAGTAGTTCATGTCATTAATTTTGGGGGATGTAGAGACGCTTTATGCGCGCGTCTCTCCAAGGTTTTTAACACCTCACCAACCCCTCAGAACTTTTGACATAATTCTTTCCCTTACTCCCCCCACTTCCCTCCTCCCGTACTCCCTACTCCCTCTTCAGCACTATTACCGAGGCAGTATTGCTCAATTGGCTGATATTTTAGTAATTAAATTTAGTAATTAAAAATACAACCTTTTCGGATTACTTGTGAAAATATAGTTATATATAGATAGATGATGTTTTAGTTTACACTAATACATCAAGTTAATTATTCAACACAAACTAAATAATTGTCATCAAAACGAATAATCCATTACCTTTTACCCTTGCCCTAGCCTTAAAAAAAGCATATAATTTGCCATCTTTTGTAACGATTATTAATGCTTTTTTCTTAAATTTATTTACTTTTAATAAATTCCAAACTTTTATTAACAATTGCCTTCAGTAATTACAAATTATGCAACTCCAGTTAACCGATCGACAACAGCATATACTTTGGGCAACAGTGCGACATTATATTGCGACAGCTGAACCTGTTGGTTCCAAAGCTTTAATGGATGAATATAACCTTGGTGTTAGTTCTGCCACAATTCGGAATGTAATGGGTGTGTTAGAAAAGGGTGGTTTGCTGTACCAACCGCACACCTCTTCTGGTCGAGTGCCTTCGGATTCAGGTTATCGTATTTATGTAAATAATCTGACAGCACCGAGCGAAGCGCTAACATTACAGGTCGAACAAGCGCTATCTAAGCGTTTGAAGTGGGAAGATTGGAGTTTAGAAGCGCTATTGAATGGTGCAGCACAAATTTTGGCAACGTTAAGCGGGTGCATTACTTTAATTACAATGCCGCAAAATAGTAGTGCCGTTTTGCGTCATTTGCAGTTGGTACAGGTAGAAGCTTCTAAAGTAATGTTGATTGTTGTAACAGATAATTACGAGACGCATTCGATGTTGCTTGATGTCGCAAACAGGACGAATGAAAGCGGATTTGATGGGGAGGTTATTGACCGCGAGTTGCAGATTGTCTCGAACTTTTTGAACAGTCATTTGCGCGGTAAAAGTTTATTGGAATTAGTAAATTTAGACTGGACGCAACTCGACCGCGAATTCCAACATTACGGGGACTTCTTGAAGACTTCGCTTTTAGAATTGAATCGTCGCACTTTTACACCCACAAACACGCAAATTATGGTGCGCGGTGTTTCCGAGGTGTTGCGACAACCGGAGTTTTCGCAATTGCAGCAAGTGCAAACAATTATCCAACTTTTAGAAGAAGAACAAGAACAATTATGGCGGTTGATTTGCGATGAACCCGAACCAGAGGAAGCGGGTAAGTCAAAAATCACAATTCGGATTGGTGCGGAAAACCCATTAGAACCCATACGTACATGTACTTTGATATCTTCTGCTTATCGACGCGGCTCAATACCTGTAGGGAGTGTGGGAGTTTTGGGCCCGACGCGACTCGATTACGAAAATGCGATCGCAGTGGTAGCTGCTGCATCCGAGTACCTCTCGGAAGCTTTTAGTTAACTATTTATTAGTAGGAATTTTGGTTTGGATATGTAGAGACGCGTTCGCACAGGGTAATTTCGCGTCTCTACATTGGATTAATTAAAAATATGACTTCAGATAGATAATTTGCGTGTATCCAAAAGCCATATTTATTCTCATGGCTAGAAAAATCGCATTTTGGTTAATTTGGATTGGATTCGTTTCCTACGCTTTTCTATTTGCCCCACCCGACCAACCAGATACATTCGAGTTAATAAAAAATCTATCTACTGGTAGATGGGAAGGAATCAATCCTTTGGTGGTAGCACTGTTCAATATCATGGGAGTAATTCCGATGATTTACAGTTGCCTGGTATTTATCGATGGTAGAGGGCAAAAAATTCCCGCATGGTTGTTTGCAACTTTCTCGTTTGCAGTTGGTGCTTTTGCTTTACTGCCTTATTTAGCGTTACGCGAACCAAATCCTAACTTTATTGGTCAAAAAAATACTTTTATTAAAATCTTAGACTCGCGCATCACAGGTATTTTATTGACTGTTGGTGCAATAATTTTGGTTAGCTATGGTTTAACGCAAGGAAATTGGGCTGATTTTGTTCGGCAGTGGCAAACTAGTCGCTTTATCCATGTGATGAGTTTGGATTTTTGCATGTTGTGCTTTTTATTTTCCGCACTCGTTGGGGATGATATGGCACGACGCGGTATGAAAAATCCCTTATTATTTTGGTTCGTAGCGTTAATACCATTGTTTGGTGCTTTAATATATTTGTGCGTGCGTGCGAGTTTACCTGAAGCTAACAGTCCTGAAGTTAACAGCAAGGTAGTATCAAACCAGCAAAAACCAGTTGCAGGCTAAATAATTATGAATCGGAATGCATTGTGGCTCCTGTGGGCTGGATTTATTGTTTATATTTTAATTTTTGCCCCACCGCTTCACCTTGATTCGACACTCAAACTGCTAATAAACCTAATTACACTTCAATGGGCAGCAATTAATCCCGTTATTCTATCGTTGTTTTCGCTTGTTGGTATTTGGTTACTTATTTTTAGTAGTCTATTGTTTTTTGACGGTAGAATGCAGTCGATTCCTTTTTACCCGTTTGCCTTAGCTTCTATCGCATCTGGCACGCTTGGCTTAATTCCATATTTAGCATTGCGCGAACCGAATCAAAATTTTACAGGCAAGAAAGATGCTTTTTTGAAACTACTTGATTCGCATTTTTTTGCTATTTATCTGACAATTACAACGTTAGGTTTACTTGCATATGCATTAATTTGGGGCAATTGGAATGCTTTTTTAGACGAATTTATCAGCGATAAATTCATCAATGGTATGAGCATTGCCTTTTGCTTATTTTACCTACTATTTCCAACACAAATTCTCGATGATGATATTGCCCGTCGCAACTGGAGAAGTGACACGATGGGGCAATTTTATTTATTTATTGCGTTTGTACCGCTGATTGGACCGCTTGTTTATCTTTACTTGCGTCCGCTAATGCCTGAAAGGGATATGGCTACGTAGTTGCGAGCATTTCTGAAATCCTAAATTTCTGATTTCAACTTATAGATTTTCGGTAATCCCCACCAAGGAACATTTGGATACTCGTGGTGTTCTTGATGATAGCCGAAATGATAGCAGGTTATAAAAGATAACCACTCAGGACGAGACATTGTTTGAGAATGATGCGGTTCCGAATATCCTTCTGCTGGTTCCCGATGCGGTTCAAATGTACCGAAATAAAATAACTGCAACGAACTCAAAATTGAAGGAATCATCCAAAAGTTGGTCATGTTAGCTTCGCTGATGGGAAGCAAACGTACCACCAGATTATAGATAACCATTAAAGTGATAATTTGGCTCCAACTCCAGTATCGTTTCATGAAATGAAGATACCAAGCAAAAAAGTTTTTATACTTACCATTATGGAAATCTGGGTCTAATTCACTAGCTGGGTGTTGGTGATGATGCCAGTGTTTTCTTAATAAATTTTTATATGACAAACAACCATAAAGTAACAAACATAAAGAACCAATAAAATGATTTATTTTAATATTTCCAGGAAACGCTGCTCCATGCATCGCGTCGTGAGCAGTAATAAATAATCCTGTATAAAGGAAAGTTTGCCATAAAATCGCAATAAATATACTAAATGTGTTCCATTTTTCAATATTTATTGAAAGCAAGCAAATTAAACTAATAGCCCATATCGAAATTACTGCCAATGCTACTAATGGTGCTTTGTATAGTGAAGAAGGTGGGTCTACTTCACTTTGAAACGAATATACAATAGGGTTTTGGGATGATTTTTCAAGTTCGACTGTGCTGTTTGTTGTCATAATAAATGAGGAATGGAAAATTTAGTAGAGGCAATCACTAGGAATATCCATCTATAGCTATGTAGATGTATATATCAAAAATATTTAAAAATTATAATTTAAACTCTAAGATACCTGTAATTTGAATATCAAAATCAATTTTTACATAGTTCAAGTTGATTCAAATGTACAAGTTTAAATAAAACTTAAACTCGATCGTATTCTAACATAAAACTTAACAATTCCGTTAAAGTGAATTTGTGAGTATACAAAGTAAATACAGTTTAGATGATAAATTCTAATTTTGTGGTTTGGTATTGAAAGCTCCAAAAATGTCAGAGAGAACACTTTGAAATAACAATTACTGATTTACGCATTCGACTGAAAAGCTAGATACAAAACTCAATCATCTTCAATCCTTGAATAGTAATTATTGCTATTTTTGATTAATGAGATAAGCAAATCTTAACTAATAACTTCAATCAAAACGAGCGAATCCGCATTTTTCAATAATTAGATTACACTTTAATAATAGTGATACCCGTACCAAATGCTATCTGTCTGTAGTTTCAAAAAATAAATAAATTTAACTAAAGTATTGCTGCTTTTGGATATGAACTTATCGTACTAAAGTGCAATTAATATCAAAACTATGCAATTAAGTAGATGAATTTTACCTAAAAATATTTTTGAGTGTCAAACACTCCTGATTTTAGCCTATCTTATAAAAGCACTATTCCCGGTATCTTCAAGATATCGGGTCTGTAAGATTCCTGACTTCTGCTGCGAAGTCGGGGAGCAAGTTTTGTGCCTTTTTAGCTAACACATTTATAATTCTCAGAAAAAATCTAACGTTAGTGAGAAGGTGAAATAGATTATATTGACCAGACTAAAAGAAAGTAGATTGATTTTTTAACAAAGATTATGGCTCCGACAATACTAATAACAGGCGCATCGCAAGGTATAGGTAAAGCAACCGCGCTGTTGTTTGCTCGTCATGGATATGACTTAGTACTTGCAGCACGGCAGGTAGACCGTTTAGAAGCTGTAGCTCAAGAAATAACAAAGCTCGGTTACAATCAACCGCTAACTGTTGGTTGCGATGTTCGTGATGCCGCACAAGTCAACAATTTGGTGGAGAAAGCGAAGGAGCGTTACGGCAATATCGATGTACTGGTAAATAATGCAGGGATTTTTGCAACAGGTACAGTCGAGGATTTTTCATTAGAAGATTGGCATCAAATTATTGATACCAATTTGTGGGGATACATCCATACTATTCACGCGCTGCTACCGCATTTTCTCGCACGCGGAACCGGGACTATTGTTAACTTGAGTTCGATTGGCGGTAAAGTACCGACACCTTATATGGCTGCTTACTGTGCAAGTAAATTTGCGGTTACAGGTTTAACCGAATCGCTACAAGCCGAACTCAAACCCAAAGGTATCCAAGTTTGCGGTATTTACCCTAGTTTGATTCGTAGTAGTCTTATGGAACGGGCAATTTTCCGGGGTAAAGACGAGGAAGATGCAAAAAATCGCCGCGAACAACTTGGTTCGGTTACCAATGTTCCTGCTGTAGAGAAACCTACTGATGTTGCAGATGCGATTTGGGATGCAGTCAAAAATCAAAAGTCAGAGGTACTAGTCGGTTCTGCAAACTTCGCGCAAGGTATGTATCGGTTATTTCCCGGTTTGACTCAGTGGGCTTCGCGGCAAACATTGAAAAATCAAGATTCGGAGGTAAAGGGGAGTAGGGAATAGGTAGGGGTGGGGGTATCCTGCCCACCCGCTCATACCTGGGGCGGGGTTACCCCGCCCCTACTTTATTATTTCCACCGCAAAACTTTTTCTTTGATAATAGTTTGACCATCTTGAGAAACTTGCAGGACATCACGAGTTAGTGTGTATTTAATATTGCCTTCAATAGCAACATACTTTTTCTTGATGGCTTCTCCTTGAGACTTTTGACTGAGTAAGGGAAGTGTAATTTTGCTATTATCACTGCGAGCAATACCGACATAACTACCAGGAAAATCACCACCGCAAATGTAGACGATGAAACTGCGAGTAACGGCTTCAACTAGCAGATTCTGACCTTGAGGACATCCACTTGCAAGGGTTTGACCGTCCGCTGCGATCGCACTTTCGACTCGTTCTCTAACAACGATACGTCCCTGTTTGATAACTAGCATTTCGTATGGGGATATTACGTAGGAAATGACATCATTCACTGCTACATAAGTTTCAATATTTTTCCGCGTCAACGGTACAGTAATTTTACTAGCATCGTTTTTAGTAATGCGGACGTAATATCCTAAAGGATGCTTTTGATTTCCGATACAAATATAAACTTGGTATTTTGCAGTTTCAAAACTGCGTCGAGGTATTGAGTTTTGACCGGGACAGATTGCTTTGAGTGATTCGGGTTGCAATATTGATTTACCCAAAACTTTGTTGTCAGGAGTAAAAAATTGCAATACGAATATTCCTACCCAAGCGAGTTTAAGTGCAGGTAGGCGATTTAACTTAGTCTGCGATAAATTCATTTATTAACTTTTTAATTAAGTAAAGTTACCTTGATGGAACTGAAGAAACGATTTTGAGAAAATCAGTATTTTAACTGTTGTTAATTGACTTAGTATCGTAGAAAAAAACGTCCAAGACAACTACTTTGTCCGGACGTTCATATTTTCTTTAATAAAAGTAATTTCTAGATGATTTTATTGTTAAGTAAGTATATTTATATAGTATTTGCAATATTTACTTGCCAAACAAACCATACCAACAACACGCAACTAACTTCACAGCTACAGCCACCACAACAGGCAATAACTATCTCACTTACATCTGGAACTTTGACGATGGTATTGATATGACTGCTAATACGCTCAGTTATTTAACAGACACATAATGTTTATGATAATGTATTGTCAATTGTCCGGTTGACTTCGATTGGTGCATCGTAAACGAAAATGACTAGATTTCCATATGACCGTTTCGCCAAAGATTATTTACAAGAACTATTATCACCATTAGGCTCAGTAGAAACAAGTAAGGATGTGGCAGGGGAAGTACGAGAAATCGATGTTTACTTTGCACCATCGGCTGAACCCCAAATCGATAAAGAAACCTTGGGGTTACTAGGAAGATTTACAGAAAGTAAAGCACTAATTGAGCCTTTTCGTAACGCCGTTACAGCTTCAGAAGTACGTAGTTGTATGGGTAAGTTGTTTGATACTTGTGCCCGCACCGAACGTGAAGCTAAACGTAATAATACAAGATTTGATGAAGATTCTTTGCCGAAGTTATGGATTCTCTCGCCGACAGCTAGTGAAGATTTTTTAGAAGGATTTAACGCAGAACTTGATGTAGAGAACTGGTTGCCAGGTATATATTTTCTCGGAGATTCCTTAAGAACAGCAGTGGTAGTAATTCATCAATTACCAGTAATTCCAGAAACCCTTTGGTTGAGATTATTGGGTAAAGGAAAAGTTCAACAGCGGGCAATTGAGGAAGTACAGGCATTGGACGTTAATAATCCTTTACGTAGTAAAGCCATAGATTTATTAGCAAACTTGAAAACTACTTTAGAATTAAATCAGAATTTAGATGTGGAAGATAGAGACTTAGTTATGCAGTTATCACCGATTTACGAACAACGTTTAGCAGAGGCTATACAGCAAGGTAGACAAGAAGGTAGGCAAGAAGGTAGACAAGAAGGTAGGCAAGAAGGTAGACAAGAAGGTAGACAAGAAGGAGTTGAAAATGAACGTCGCACAACTATAGAAAACTTACTTCGAGTTCGGTTTAGTACTTTAGATGAACAACTATCAGCAATTATTGAACCTTTCTTAGCATTATCGCCCGAAGAATTTACTCCCTTATTGCTGCAATTATCGCGCGAAGATTTACTAAGGAGATTCGATCGACAGTAAATAAACAGTTTTAAACGTCAACGCCACGCTTATATTTGATAACCTTGGTATATAGCAAGTCCAAGAACGACAAGAAATCCGCTTCCAGTTAGTTTATCGGATTTGCGGCAATTTTATTTGTAGTTTAGGAATTAATGCGTAAGGTGATGCGAACGGTTGCTGTAATGTTTTGCCGTGGTTGCCACGAAGAAAGCTTGAGCCTAATCGTTACAATTAGCTTGACAGCTTTCAACGTTAATGCGTCTTCATCGCAAACAAACTTTTCAACAGTTTCATCTATCGGTTCATCGTGGCGAATTATATAAGATACACCACGTCCAATTTCAGCAATGCGATTGAGTAAAAAGCGATTTACCGAACTCCCCGCACCAAAACTATAGAGACGATTCCCCGATTTTAATTCCTGTTGAACTTCCGCTAAAATTTCGTTTTCGTTACCAATATAGCCATACCACCATCGGAAAAACAAACTCGTAGTTTCCCCCGCTAAATTTCAAACTGTCGGTATAGCGAATCGTCACATCAATTTGTTCGCCCGGTTTAATATTCGCCAGCGATTGTGTAAAAATATTATCGCGCTCTTGTTCTAATAAGCCTGCGGTACGCCCTTGCTGCTTGGCTTGCTCGTAAATTTGCTGTGCTTGCTCGCGCTTTTTGATACTGCCTATGATTATGCGATCGCCTATTTGTATTTCCATCTCATCCACCGCAGCTTCATCGGGCAATGGAAATACATAAACCGCTTCTAAAGTCTCTGTAAACGGATTTTCAAAACTTTGCCTCACCTCGACGCACGTCACATTTAGGGCAATCTTAGCGTTAACTGACGTATGCTTGAGCGGAAATATAAACTCTTGAGAATTTGAAGAAGCAAACAGTCCACATTCGTTACGACTATCGGAATTAAATTTCGTCCTTGGCATAAAATTCCCCTCAAAAATCGGTTCCAACTACATTAAGCAAGTAGCAGCGATGTATGCTATTTGTAGTTTTAATGTAGTTTAGATTATTTTAGCTACATTTATACCATTTTACGAAAACCATGATATGTGGGAAACTGTAGGGGCACGGCACTGCCGTGCCCTGACGACTATATTTGTATCACCATTAAAGTCAATTTATCTTAGGAAATATTTACAAATAAATTGAGATAAATCTTTAGTTATGCCGAAATCTAATATACAGTTAGAAACCATTTATGCTAAAGACCGCAGGGAATGGCGAAAATGGTTAGAAGAAAATCATCGTCTTTCCCCTAGTATATGGCTAGTCTACTACAAAGTGAAAAGCGGTAAACCAAGCGTTAAATATAGCGAAGCAGTAAAAGAAGCTTTATGCTTTGGTTGGATTGACAGTAAAGTGAAGTCATTAGACCAAGAGCGTTATATGCAAATTTTTACACCCCGCAAACCCAAAAGCGTATGGTCGAAATTAAATAAGCAATACATTGAAGAACTCATCGAACAGAGTTTAATGACCGAAGCTGGTTTGGAAAAGATGGAAGCTGCAAAACAAGACGGTTCGTGGAAAATTCTAGATGCGATTGAAGCGTTAATAATTCCGCAAGATTTAGAGCAAGCATTATTGTTAAACGAAACAGCTAATCGCTATTTTCAAGCTTTTAGTAACACGTCAAAGAAGAATATTTTATTTTGGATTGAAAGTGCCAAACGTCCAGAAACAAGGTTGAAGAGGATTGAGGAAACCATTAACGCAGCAGCACAGAATCAAAATACATTGGCACAATAATAATGAAGTAATTGTAGGTTGGGTGGAACGAAGTGTAACCCAACAACTCTAATCACCAAAATGCACCTAACCGTATAAAGTACGTATAGACTAATACTATGTAGCAAAGATTATGTTTTTTACCTCAGTCCTCTTAAAGAGGAATGAGTGCTATTAGCATAGGGTTTACAACACGCACTGCGGGTTATAAAGCAGCCGAAAAACCTTCAACTACTTAGTTTTTTCGTGACATTCACTGTCGCTGGTGCAAAATGTCAGTCTAAAAATGTTGGGTTTCGCTATCGCTACACCCAACCTACGAAAATTTAGCTGAAGTTGCGATCGCAGGTTGGCTGAAACGAAAAAATTTTAGCATTAATCTAAAAATTACTCCTCATAGTCAGTATCAATCTCAACATCTAACGTATCCTCATCAATCCGTACATACAAAACATTAGGACGGCAACACACTTGACAGTCTTCAACATATTTTTGCTCAAAACCAGCACTAATATCAATAAAAGTCGTACTTTCCTCACCACAAAAAGCACAATAATATTCAGCCGTTGTTTGCATTATAATCACTCAAATAAACTTTCATAAAATAAAAAAATTAGCACTCCAACACCTCTAATTCCTTCTGTATAGTCTCAAATTGATTCGTAGCCTCATTCAAATGCTTTAACAGTGTAGACTGCGGTAGCGGTCCCTGTAAATGATTCCAAGGTAGAATTTGGTCGGATGACCATCTCTCATAAACGTAGAAATCTAAATCAGGAATTTG
The DNA here is from genome assembly GCA_964242965.1 of uncultured Calothrix sp. Taxonomy (GTDB): domain Bacteria; phylum Cyanobacteriota; class Cyanobacteriia; order Cyanobacteriales; family Nostocaceae; genus JANNFJ01. The sequence continues at coordinate 11,129 of CAXTCQ010000128.1, forward strand.
CCCTTTCAATTCTTTAAAAGCACGCTTGTAACTACCCAAAGAATCGCCAAAGTCCCTTGTTAATTCTAACAGCTTAGATAATCGGCGATCGCCTCTCGATAATAAAGCTTGAATAATCGACCAATTATAACTTTCCGGACGAAAATCAATTCCTTTTGGCTTCAAATTCTTCTGCAAAAACTGCAAGCGTTTTTCAGCTTGCTTATTCACTCCATACCATTGAAATGGTGTATGCGCTTTTGGTACAAATGTACTGCAACCGAAAGTTAATCTCAACCCAGGTGCAGCTTTTTTCATATCCTGCATCATTGCCACAGTCGCATCTAAATCTTCCGATTCTTCTCCAGGAATTCCCACCATCCCGTAAAGCTTCAAACCAGATAATCCACCAGCTTTGGCATTAATTCCAGCTTTGATAATATCTGACTGTTCGAGTTTTTTATTAATAATTTTGCGAACTCGTTCCGAACCGCTTTCCACTGCAATAGTTAAAGACTTCGTATCGCGTTTTGCTAAAGTTTGCGCTAATTGTTCGGTGACAGTATTTGTTCTCACTGAGGAAATACTCAACCGCACATCATCATATTTAGGTTGGCTAATATAATCTAGTAACGAATTAAATTCGGGATGTTGCGTTACCGAAGCACCCAATAATCCTAATCGATTAGTGACAGCTAAACCTTTTTCGATTGCGGGAATTAACGAACCTTCTAAACTCGCAGTTCTAAACGGCAAAGTTAGATAACTTGCCAAACAAAAACGGCACATTTCCGGACAACTCCGCACCACTTCTACCATGAATATATTTTCCCAAGCAGCTTTTTCAGTGACAACAGTTGATGCTGATAATGTGTTACCGCGATAGGTTTGTTTTTGAATAACTGCGGATATTTCTGATGATATTGGTTTTACCGATTTTATTGCACCATCTAAGCTGTGATATTCGACTTCATAAAGACTGGGAATGTAAATACCCGGTATTTGTGCGAGTGCTTTTAATTTAGTTTCTCTATCCGCATTTCTAACTTCTTTATAAGCATCGATAAAGTCACCCAAAAGATTTTCGCCATCCCCCAAAAGGATGACATCGAAAAAATCTGCATATGGTTCGGGGTTAGCTGTGAGTACGGGACCACCACCAAAAACTAGCGGATGATTGTGATGACGATGATTTGCGCGAATGGGAATATCTAAAGATTCGATTATAGTTAAAATATTCACGTAATCAAGTTCCCATGAAACCGAAAATCCCAAGATTTCGGGTTGTCTGGGAAGTGGTTCGCGGATATCGGTAAATAATCGACTTACCTGTAAATCTTCGCGCATTGCTAAAGTTGACCATACCACCTGATAGCCTAAGCTGGTAATACCAACGGTATATTCGTTAGGAAAGGCAAATATTAGGGGGATTGCGTCGTTGTCAGGAGTTGCGGGAGTAAATAAAAGACGTTCGCTTGCAAATAAAGATGACATAATTTAAGATTTTATTTGAGATTTTATATTTGAAATTAAATTTCAATAGAGACATTACACGTAACATCTCTACGATAGACTATAAACTTATCTATATCTAATTTTAAGCCATAAAATTATTAAATTAAAAAACAAAGTTACTGCATTAGCAAGGATAATCGGCAAAGCGGAGAGATAAATTCCGTAAATTAACCATAAAAATATTCCCAGATTGAAGCAAATTAGCATGACAAACGAAACATCTTTCGCTGATTTTGTTTGCCATGTTTTGAGCATTTGCGGCAAGAATGAAAAAGTAGTTAACGATGCAGCCACTAACCCTAGAATAGTAATCGAGTCCATATGATATAACAAAATACAAAATGCTCTGTTTGCGGCAATTAATTATTGTCTATTATAATACTATTATATTCCGTAATTGTACTTGAGATAGTTATTTGAACTATTTGGCTGAGGTTGCTTATCTAGTACCCCACCACATTAATTTTGTAGCAAGATCCCGCAGGGTGGGCTAAGAAAATTAACCACATAGGCGCTTCGCCTTCCCGTAGGGTAGTACACAAAGGACACAAAGAAAGAAAAAGGAAGAAATTTTAGGTTCGTTCACCCCCTCATATTTAATGTGGCGAACCACTAGTACTTCATGTCATAATTTTGACGGGTTCGTAGTTGTTGCTCTAGCCATCTAAATTAATGTTTTAATGCGCTTAAGCGCTACTACGTACCGATCGGAACTTATGACATGAACTTTCATCGTGGTTGGTGTCATTAATTTTGGGGTCAAAACTTTTGACATAGACCGCTAATGGGTTTGTAACTAACTTGAAAAATATTAAGCTTTAGCATAGCGATTAGTGACTTGCAAAATTCAAGGTTTATACGTTCAGTATAAATACCGCTAGGTAGATAAAGTTTATATAAAGTTAATTAAATAGCTTCAATTTACTATAAAATTTTTGTATTGTTCTTAAATAAATAATTATCTAATTTTAACAGCATCCGTCTAACATACTTCTCCAAAATACAATTTAGTATATAAATATAAATATAAATATTAATATTAATTTAGCAAACACTTTCAGGAGCTAGATCAATGTTTTTAGTATTACCTTTTATTGCATTAACTCTTTTATATTGTATCTGCGAAATATTTTATTGTGAATGGCGTATATCTATACTATCAGCAACCGTTATTTGGGGTTTAACAATATTAATAGTTACTGAAATTCTCAGTTTTATAAATTTAATTAAATTTGAATTTATCTTAACAACATGGCTATTATTAGACATTATTTTAGCAATTATTTACTTTAAGCTGTTAAACAAAACCCTAGCCAATATCAAGCCTAATTTCAATTTTAAACTACCAAAATTATTATACGGTATAGCTTTTATCGTCATATTAATCGGTTTAATTGGTTTTGTTGCACCCCCAAATAATTGGGATTCAATGGATTACCATATGAGTCGTGTTGTTCATTGGATACAAAATCATAACATTGGGCATTACCCAGCTAGTTATACACCGCAGCTATATCAAAATCCTTGGTCGGAATTTGTAATAATGCATTTTCAAATTTTAAGCGGTGGAGACTACTTTGCTAATTCGATGCAATGGTTAAGTATGATTGGATGTTTAATTGGTGTGTCGTTAATTGCCAAGCAACTTAATGCCAATTTAGCAGGTCAGTTTTTGGCAGCGGTTGCAGCAGCAACTATCCCGATGGGAATTTTGCAAGCATCTAGTACGCAAAATGACTTTGCTGAAGCTTTTTGGTTAGTTTGCCTTGCTTGCTATGTTCTAATTATCGTTCAGACAGGTAAAAACACTAATTGGGATACATATTTATTACTTGGTTGTAGTTTAGGCTTATCTATTTTAACTAAAGGAAGTGCTTATTTTTATATTTTTCCGTTCTTGCTTTGGGTGACAATATCGCAGCTAAAATACTTAGGACTGAAGGTATGGAAACCAGCTTTACTAGTGGTAATTCTGGCATTGTTGATTAATCTCAATCATTATTTACGCAATTACTATATATTCGGTTCACCACTTGGCGAACCAAACGTCTATACAAATGAGGTACTTGGTCTTAATGTAATGATTTCTAATATTTTGAGAAATCTCGCTTTACATATCGGGACACCTATTGGTTTATGGAATGGAATCTCAAATCGAATTATTCAAATTATTCATACTTTTCTGGGTATAGATTTTAATGACAAACGGACAACGTTTTACGGAGAGTTTTTTGTACCTGGTGGATGGTCTACTGTAGGATTTTCGGGAGAAGAAAATAATGCGGGTAATTTCTTACATTTACTGTTGTTTTTCACTTGTATTTTTATTTTTATAATTCAGAAAAAATTCAAGCAGAAGTTTAGGGAAGAAGCTTTTGTTTATTTATTAACTGTTTGCAGCACATTTTGTATTTTCTGCTATCTAGTCAAATGGCAACCTTGGAATGCACGGTTACATTTGCCATTTTTTATACTAATTACGCCTTTTTTAGGTTTAGTATTATCAAATATTCTGAAAAAGCAAGTTGTTAATTACATCGCTATTATATTGATAATATCATCATTACCTTGGGTATTTTTTAATCGATATAGACCAATTATTGATAGTAATAATATTTTCCAAGCTAGCCGCATCGAACAATACTTTAAAAATCGACCAAAGCTTCAACAACCATATACCCAAGCTGTCGAATATTTAAATTCAAAGCAATGCAATCAAGTTGGTTTGGTAATGGGACAAGATGCTTGGGAGTACCCACTGTGGATATTAATGCAACAAAGTTATGGAAAGAATTTTCAATTACAACACATTAATGTTACCAATGCTTCTTCAGTTATAGCAAATAAGTCACCATCTAAAGATTTTCAACCTTGTGGTGTCATTTATATGTATACGAAACGAAGCAAGCAAGAAAAAGTTCGAGAAATTAACTTTCATAGCAATACTTTTGTTCGGGAATGGGATTTAGACCCAGTGACTGTGCTGATAAAATGAAACTTGAGTTAGTAGGTCGGCTTTAAAAATCGTAGTTATCGCAAGGCTCATCGACGTAAGTCGTTAGCAACGACCTAAAATATCTGGGTTGCGATTAAAACAAACCGTATTAGGGGACTTATGCTAACACGGGCTGGAGGGGAAACCCCCACACATCATTTATGCTCCCCCTACGACTTCATCTGTCGCATTTTTTGTTCCAATTGAGACAATTTTGGTTCGGGAATTAAGAATTAAGCATTTATGGAGAACCGAACCCCTCAGAATTGGCTGACTGATTATTCTAAACTTAAATACTTCAAAAGTGAACTTGGAGGTAATTGATATGGCACTTATTCGTTGGCAACCCTTTCAAGAAGTTGACAGCTTGCAACGCGATATGAATCGTCTATTCGATCGCTTCATTACAAATAATAATGAAGAGAATATTACTTCTGCCTTTGCTCCAGCAGCTCTCCTAACTCGGATCGCCTAAAGCGTCAGTTAAAATCAATGGATTAAAGTACTCACGAGTCAAAAGAATTTTGCCATTGCGAATTTGAAATAGCGAGCAGTAGCGATTGTTGTAGTACCCACTGTACATATTTACTATTTACATCTCACTAGTATACCAATTCTCTAGTTTTAAGCGAAAAATGCTAACCAAAAAATCTAAGCTACCAGTACTTTAACGATTATCTGCTAGGTAAGTAGTTATGCAAAATTAATTATACATTCTTGAATTCTGTATCCTGTATTCAGTAAAGCAAATAGGAAAAAAAGATATCTGAATAATTTTGCGTACCTACCTATATCGCACTTGTGCATTCCGAAGGTATATCGCTACAATTAAATTTTCTCAGACTTTGTTTCCTGGGTCTGTGCATTAATAACTACACTCCAGTCATCATGCTTGACTGCCGCATCCAATTGCTGGCGACGTTCCACTTCACTTACATCGAGCATTTCTACCTCTTGTATTAAAGTTGTATCCGCCATCGCTTTCCGCAATTTCAGCTTTTTCTCCTCATAAGCTTGGCGTTCCTCAGATGACATCGCTGAATTAGCAATTTCCCCTAACGTACTCGCCCAACTTAGGGACTGGGCACCATTCCCCGGTGGTATACTATCCAATTGCGCTATCCAAGCATCACGCAAATCGGACATTTCTTGACGCTTGGGAAACTTGAATGTTTGCACCCGCACGTATGCACAATTTTGCTCGCCATTTTGGGCAACATGACCATTAAGAGACAGTAATACATTCCGCGAATAGCCAACATACTGAGTGCGGCGTTCAGCGTTCAATACAGCATAAACCCCAGCTATTTTTGTGTTAGACGCTACCCCAAGCCAAGCTGCAAGGGGCATAATTTCCACCCCATTATTTAGCAACTCAGAAGTGACACTCACCTCCCCCACTGCGTGTTCATCATCTGAACTGTATAAAAAGTCATGTAGTCCCCGATGTTCTGTAGGCACATTTTGATGTTCAATTGGTAAATTATTTTCAGTTTCCATATCAAATTCACTAAGTTACTGCAACCATAATCGTACTCGATTTGGTTGTCGGAAAATTGTGGAATAAAAACGAAACGCTTAACCCAACCAATCACTATAAATGCTTATAGCGGTTCTCAGTTTAATGAGGTACACTCGCTTCGTCCAAGATGTAGGGGCACAGCATAGAATAGCCCCTACGACTGTACCTCACTCAAGAGGGAAACGCTATAACCGGAGATAACATCAAGCTGAAGTAGCTTTACGGCTTCGGCGTAATCGCAAACCAGCCCCAATAGCACCTATACTAATTAGTGCCCCTGTGGTTGTTGGTTCGGGAACTTTTTGAACCGAGAATTTTAGTATTGCCTCACCTTTAACGGGAGCGCCGGGAGGGGCTGTTGGGTCGAGTTTGTCTTGCTGGGTAAAAGTTATTTGACCGCCGGCTTCATCAAATATCCCCGTTCCTTCGGTGATGGTTATAGTACCACCGCCGCTGACAGTTCCTGCTTGTAAGTCTATTTTTGCACTATCGTTGGCTGTTCCAAATAACTCACCACTGCCACTACCAAAATAGCGATCGCCAAGTATTTCTAAACCTTTTAAACCAAACGCACTGGCATCGGCATTAAATTGAAACTCTTGGGTCGTCGCAGTTGCGTTTACTAACTTTCCGTAAGTATTACTTTCAAAGTTAGTCAATCCGAAAGCAGCATCCGCACTTTCACCAGTGATGGTTGCTCTGAACATGTTCTCACCTAAGTCAGGTCTGGGTATAAGTGTAAATAATGTATTGTATTTGATTTCAAAATTTTTAATCGTCTGAGATTGAAGTTCTGAACTGGAGGCAATACTCACTTCTGGGTTGCCAAGAGCAAACGCACTTGGTAGGTTAAACCCGAAAGCAATTACACTTAGAGTTACTGGTATAAAACGTATAGACTTTTTATTGAGCATAATTTACCTTTTTTTGGTATAACAAATATGTTGTCTTAATGAAAGCATTACTAATGCTCTCATTCAAGAATAGGAAAGAAACTTGGTCGGGGAGTGAAGTTTCCGTAAAGTTTATGTAATGTTACGTAAACTATTTGTATAGATTCTTGTTTGAATAAAAACAAAAATATCAGGTAAGCAAACCATCTGTAATATCGATGGTCTGAGAATTGTTTTCGTATTTCACATTTGAGTGTTGCCCCCAAGGGTGATGAATATAGCAAAAAAGACAAAGACTAGTGCGAGGACACCCTTAGATGCAAATCCAAAATTTAAAATTCCAACACCTTGCACTGCGCGTGATTTCGCAATACATGGTCGCATAACACCAAAGCTACCATCGCTTCCACCATCGGTACAGCACGCGGTAACACGCAAGGGTCGTGTCTTCCTTTACCTGCTAAAAGTGTTTCTTCTCCTTCATTCGTAACGGTTTTCTGCTCTTTACGGATAGTGGCAGTCGGTTTAAATGCTACTCTAATACTGATATTTTCACCGTTGGAAATGCCACCTTGAATCCCACCGGAACGGTTGGTTACGGTGCGAATTTCGCCATTTTCATCGATATAAAATTCATCGTTGTGTTCAAAACCTGTAAGTAAAGTTCCCGCAAAACCCGAACCAATTTCAAACCCTTTACTAGCAGGAAGCGACATTACAGCCTTGGCTATATCTGCCTCTAATTTATCAAAAACTGGTTCGCCCAAACCTTTGGGAACATTTCGCGCTACGCATTCGACAACACCACCGATCGAATTACCATCGCGTCCGATTTTCTCAATTAATTCAATCATTTTAATGGCACAATCGCCATCCGGACAGCGAACGATGTTGCTTTCGACTTGTTCAATAGTGACTGTAGCGGGGTCAACAATTCCCTCTAAATCTTTAATGCGCTTGACGTAAGCAATAACTTCGACACCCGCAACTTGACGGAGAATTTTTTTGGCTATAGCACCCGCAGCTACCCGACCAATTGTCTCACGCGCCGACGACCTGCCGCCACCTTGCCAATTGCGAAACCCATATTTGGCATCATAGGTTGCATCGGCATGGGATGGACGATATTTTACCGACATTTCGTCGTAATCTTGCGATCGCGTATCTTTATTACGTACTAATATAGATATTGGTGTACCTAATGTCTTCCCTTCAAACACCCCAGAAAGGATTTCGCACTTATCCTCTTCTTTACGCGGTGTGGTTATTTTACTTTGTCCGGGTCGTCGTCGGTCGAGTTCGACTTGAATTTCCTCTGCGGTAATTTCCAAACGCGGTGGACAACCATCGATGACAACTCCCACTCCACCCCCGTGAGACTCACCAAATGTCGTGATGCGAAATAAATGTCCGAATGTGTTGCCCATAATAACCCCATCGCTAGGAATCTATATTTTACCGCGTGCTTGAGCGTTGGAGAATACCTTATCTTTTGTGTTTTTGGGAAAGTAAACTATAAATAAGTAACTTATAACGTTTCCCAAAATTCATAATACAGGTCGTAGGGGCGGGGTCTCCCCGCCCTTCCCACATATCTATGCAGTCTCGACTTTATTCACTCGTCCTGTTTTTTGACTAATCTCTCGACTTGTTCGCTGTAATTCATGTATTAACGGTAAACGTTCTTTTTCAAATCCCGCTAATGCTTCATCAACTGTTGCTGATGAAGTTAAATAATCAGCAAAAAGTAGCGCATCTTGCAATCCACTGCTCATCCCTTGCGCTCTCGATGGACTTTTTGCATGTGCTGCATCTCCTAAAATTATCACCCGGTCGGCAACAATTCTCGAAAGCGGATTTATATCGTAAGAATATCGACAAACGATATTTTCTTGAGGTGTCATTGTAATTGTACTGCGGATACTTTCGGGCAGTTTTTCTAATTCTTCTACCGGAATTTGAGTATTTTTTGGTATATATAGATATTTCTCATCTTCTGGCTGTTCCCATTCAATAAAAAAGCCCCAATGACAGCGATTATGACCAATATTAAAAGCGTTGGCATATACACCACGCGCACGAATAAAGACGACAAAATCGCCTTCGGCAAAAACTTCGCAATTGGGTGTAATTCCTCGCCATACAAGGTCACCTAAATAAGACGGTTGAACACCAGGTTCAACAAAATCTCGGACTTTAGAATTTAACCCATCAGTACCGATTAAAAGGTCACCTTCCCACTGTTTACCATTGCGAAATTGCGCTGTGACTTTACCACTACTCGAAATCGATTCTAAATAATGGTCGAAATGCAAGCATTCAGCAGGAACCCTTCGCAGAAGTGCTTGAGCAATTTCTTCACGGTGGACTACAAGTGCGGGAAAACCACTCTCGCTTTCTGCTTCTGCTGCGGAATTAGTAAATGCTATTTCACCTTTTAAATTGCGAAACTCGTATGTACGAACTTTTACCCCACCCTCAATAACTTCCTCGCAAAGTTTTTGCTCGTAAACAGATAACGCTTGCAATCCACTGGCAATCATGAGAATACCGCATCCGTCTACCCTTGGTTTAGGCGATCGCTCAAACAATTGCACATCAAAACCATGACTTGCTAGCAATACGGCTAAGTAAAGACCTGTAGTACCGCTACCGATAATCCCTATTTTTGTTTGAGTCGAAATCATAGTCTACTCCCCGTTCTGGTAGTTTGCATCTTGGTATTAATCAAGATAAACTCATCTACACATCAAAGTTGGCATATTTCATAACTTTTGTCTAAAAAGATTGACAACAAACCATATTTATCATAAGGCATTTATTTCTAGTTGGCATCTGATAACTCGAATAATTCCTGCGTTAGGGTCGAAAAAACACCAAACTCGTCATAATTAACCGTAAGTTGTTGTAATTGAGATGCACTTACCAAGCGATTCACAGCAATAGTAAACTTGCTTCCCACATTCACGTTTACTGGACAACTGACCGAAACACCACTAGGAAAAAAGAAACTTGTGTTACCTGCAACCGGAAATTGCAGTTGAGTTGCGACAGGGGCAGAAATCTGTAAATCGGGTGCGATCGCGATTGAGGTTCCTTGCCAATTACCGATAAAATTGCGTTTAGGTAATAAATCCAGTTCGCTTAACCAATGTTTACTACCCGAACCAGTAGTATCTTCACGAATACACACAGTTCTTGTCAAATTGCCACTAATATCATAATGGGTAGTTACACTGTAACGTAAATTTTCAGACCAAAATAATAACTCAATTGCCAAATTCTTACCAGTTTCTAGCCGCTTCATTACCCATCCAGCTGCACCCCCATCGAAAAATAAAGCTCGCATCGACGGATTTGCAGAATGAGAAACACCATCTGATAAACTGTCTGACTGCTTGTTAATTTGCCATGTTTTTTTATCTATTCTGCCATCAGGATATTTATATTCGTTGTTTTGAACGATTTGAGTTTGCTCTTGGTTCCCACGAAAACTTCTGAGGCTTTCAAAATACTCAAACATCTCACCTTGAGGCGAATATTTTGTACAAATACCCTGCCAATCCTGTAAATGATACATGCAGAGATATTGCCAGTTTCGTTCTTGTAATTCCACAATTTTCATAATTTTGAGCCTAAATAAAAGGTAAAAAAATGGGCAGCGGTAAACAATTAATAATTTGGCGTTATTGAATTGGAATATACACCTTTTCTTTCAAGTTCATTTTACTTTATCCTCAGTCTCCTGGATTTACTCGACTAAATAGTTCCAAGTCCATATTGCTAAAAGCTCCAGACTCATCATAACTAACACTTACCTGTTGCATTTCGGTAGGCACTACCAACCAATTTGCTGTAATTGTAAAACTTTCACCTCTCTTCAACTTTTCAGGACAAAGCAAAGTTACTCCATCTGGTAAATAAATTACTTTTCTTCCTTCCGTAGACCATTCAAAATCACACGGTACAGGTGATAAAACTTGTAAATCTGAACGCATAGTTATCGAAGTTCCAGACCACTTGCCACTACGATTTGTTTGTGTCAAAAAATCAAGCATTGTTGTCCAGTACTTACTTGGAACTTGAGAATCTTCCCGAATATTCGCAATTAAAGTCAAACCAGCACCGTCTGCATAGCCAACTATTGCACTACATCTGAGATGCTCGTGCAATAAAAACAACTCTGCGGCAAAAAACTTTCCTGGTTCAAACTGCTTTGAGGCAAAAGCACCTGGACCCTGCTCAAAAAAAATCGAACTTAATGCAGGTTTTTGCAGATGCCAAACCTTTTCCTCGGTTCGACCATCTGCATATAAATAACGATTCGTATGCGTTACTTCGGTTTGTTCTGGATTCCCTTGGAAGCTTCGCAAACTTTGAAAAGACTCAGTTACCTTACCATCTGGGGTGTAGCGCGTCCAAAGTCCGTGCCAATCGTGCAAGTGTTTATCGCAGAAATTGTGGCAATTTTGCTCTTGTAAATCCATATAAATATTAGCAACCCCAATGATTTTTAAAACATCATAAACAAAAGGCGCTCTCCCCGAAAGAGGAAAGCGCTTTTTAATTTTTTCGAGACGCAATGTGACTCGCGTCTCTAAGCGTTAGATTATTAGATTAACCGTTGATTGCAGGTGCGCTCAAAGCTACAGGAGCAGCATCACCAGCAGCTAAGTCAAGAGGGAAGTTGTGAGCGTTGCGCT